>JAPLJY010000328.1 GCA_026388345.1 Deltaproteobacteria bacterium | reverse complement strand
GGTGTGGGTAGACGGCCCCGAGTACGAGACGGCCGCGGGTTTCGGTTCCAACCTGGGCGTCTGGAACGCCGAATTCATCATGGAGGCCAACTGGCATTGCGACAACTACGGGATCGACACCATCACCGTGGCGGTCACCGTCGCCTTCCTGATGGAATGCTTCCAGCGGGGCTACCTGACCCGGGAAGACACGGACGGGCTGGAGCTGACCTGGGGCAATGAAAAGGCGGTGCTGCAATTCATGCATCGGCTCGCGGAGGGTGAAACGGAGTTTTCCCGGGTGGCCGGCAAGGGGATGCTGGCGCTGGTTGACTGGGTCTGCGACCGATATGTCTGGAGGACCGGCAAGGCCGATCCGCGGGCAGAACTGATGCTCTTTGCGATGCAGACCAAGGGTCTCCCCTTTTCCCTGTACCGGACCCACCGGTCGCTTTCCATGCAGGGCTCCTATGCCGCCGCAAGCGACATCGGGGCGCACCATGCGGCCGCGTGGCTGATCAAGATCGATCTCTTGGGCGCGTTCCCCACCATGGAGGAGAAGGCCCGGGCGCTGGTCATGTATCCGCGGGTCCGTCTCGGCAACGACAACCTGGGGCTGTGCAAGCTCCCGTGGGTCGACGTCTTCAATCCCGAATCCGCCAAGATGAAGGATACGGATATCTACATCAATCCGGCTTCCCAGGAACTCTACGCGGATTTCTACAACGGGATGCTGGGGACCAGAATGACCTGGCAGGAGATCTTCGCGCAGACGGATCGGGACATCAACCTCCAGCGCGTCATGAACGTCATGGTCTACGGAACGGAAACGGCCGGGCACGACCGGATTCCGGATCGGGCCATAGGTCCCACGGACGATCTGCTCTACGATGCGGAGAAGGTTGACCACGACCGGGAGCTGGCCGGGCTCATGGGGAAACCGCTCGCGGAGGTTCAGGGCATACCTTCGGAGGAGAAGCGGGCGCTCCTCATGAGCATCAGAAAAGAACGGCTGAGGGAACTGGTCCAGGTCTACTACCACGTGCGGGGATGGAACGAAGAGGGCATCCCGACCCCGGAAACGCTGAAGCGGATCGGCCTCTGGGAATTCCTGAACGGGGAAACAAAGGCAAGAATCCTGGAAATGACCGCGTGAGATTTTGGGAGGCGCGAAAACTGAAAAAGGAGGTTCGTCATGGCTGAAAAGAAAGTCGTTCAAGTCGGAAAGAAATTGAAGGATTTCAAACTGAAAGACCATAACGGCCAGGATTTCCTCCTGGCGGGCTGCAAGGGGAAAAGGGTGCTGCTCTCCTTCCATCCGCTCGCCTGGACGCCCGTCTGCGCCCTGCAGATGCAGTCCCTGGAGAAGAACAAGAAGGCGCTGGACAAACTCAACGCCGTGGCCGTCGGTCTGAGCATCGACGCCGTTCCCTGCAAGGCGGCCTGGGCCAAAAGCCTGAAAATCAAGAACACCCGGCTCCTGAGCGATTTCTGGCCCCATGGAGGAGTGGCCAAAACCCTGGGGATCCTGCGGGCCGAGGGGTTTTCGGAGAGGGCCAACATCATCGTCGATGAAGCGGGCAAGGTGATGTTCGTCAAGGTATATCCGATCCGGCAGCTTCCCGACATGGGAGAAATCCTCGCGGCCCTGAAGGGCTAAAGAGGATCAGGAGAGTTCAGACGATGAGTTTCGAGAGAAGCTGGCACAAGAGCTATGCCCCCGGCGTGCCCCGGGATCCGGTGTTCGAAAAGATCACCATGCCGGAGTTGCTGACCCGGACGGCGCAGCGTTTCCCCGGCCGCACGGCGCTGGTCTTCATGGGAAAGAAGATCGCCTACCGGGAGCTGGAGGCGCTCGTCAACCGTTTCGCGAAGGCGCTGACATGGCTCGGCGTGAAACCGGGCGACAAGGTGGCGATGCTGCTGCCGAACATGCCCCAACTCGTGATCGCCAATTACGCGGCGATGCGGATCGGCGCGGTCCCGGTGCCGTGCAACCCGCTCTATACCGGGCACGAGCTCACCCATCAGATCAACGACTCCGACTCGACGGTTCTCATCGCGCTGGACCTCCGTCTCCCGCTGGTCAGAGAGCTGAAGGGAAAAACCGGGATCCGGTCGATCGTCGCCTGCCACATCACCGACTACCTCCCCTTCCCCGGTAACAAGATCCTCCGCTACCTCCACTATGACCTGTACATGAAGGTCCTGCCGGAGCCGGGGATGTACGAGTTCCTCCCGCTGATCGAAAAGCAGCCCGACACGCCGGTCGAAAACGCCGCGGCCTGGGACGAGGTCGGGGCGATGATTTATACGGGGGGAACGACGGGAATCAGCAAAGGGGTCATGATGACCCACGCGAACATCTCCTGCAACACCCAGCAGCTCCGGGCGTCGTTTCCCGAGGCGAAGGACGGGGAGGAGAGCATGATGGCCGTCTTCCCCTTCTTCCACTCCGCCGGCTGGACCGGGATGCAGAACCTGTCGATCCTCGCCGGCTGGACCGATATCCTCGTCCCCCGTCCCGATGCGCCGGTCATCATCGAGACCCTCAAGAAGCAAAAGCCGACCCTGCTGCCGGGGGTGCCGACGGTCTACATCGGCCTTCTGGGCAGCGAGGTGTTCCGGACCCTGGATCTCTCCTCCGTCAAGGCCTTCCTGGCCGGGGCGGCGCCGCTTCCGCCGAAGGTGATCGACAAGCTGAAGGCCGTCCGGAACTGCCCGGTGATCAACGTCTACGGCCTCACCGAAATCTCCCCGATGGGGACGGCCACCCCGTGGGGAGGCGAGGAGAAGCCGGGGACCGTGGGCGTGCCGCTCCCGGGGACGGACCTGAAGATCGTGGATATCGAGACCGGGACGCGGGAGCTTCCGGCCGGCGAGGCGGGCGAGATCTGCTTCAAGGGGCCGCAGGTGATGAAGGGATACTACAAGCAGCCGGAGGAGACCGCAGCGGTGCTGAAGGACGGGTGGCTCTTCACGGGAGACATCGGCTTCCTCGACGCCGACGGCTATCTCACGATCGTGGACCGGAAGAAGGAGCTGATCGTGGCCGGCGGGTTCAACGTCTACCCGAGCGAGGTGGACGGGGTCCTCTTCACCCATCCGAAGGTCCTCGAGGCCTGCACGATCGGCGTCCCCGACGAGTACCGCGGCGAGACGGTGAAGTCCTACATCGTCCTGAAAACCGGGGAAACGGCCGAGGCCGAGGAGATCATCGCCCATTGCCGGGAGACGCTCGCCGCCTACAAGGTCCCGAAGATCGTCGAATTCATCGACGCCCTGCCGAAGAGCGCGGTGGGCAAGGTGCTCCGGCGCGAGCTGAAAGAACTTGACAGCAAGAAGCGGGAGGGGAAAGGAACAGCATCGTAGGGGGCTTTCATCGGGGCACGGACCTTTTTTCGACCATGCACATCCTCGCTCCGCTGCCGGAAAACAAACTCACGCCAAAGGCGCTCAGACATGTTTTCCGGCGGGCGCTTCGCTGCGGTGGCACGGTAACCCGAAAAAATATGAAGCCCACAGGCGGGCTTCCCGGTAAGGAAGGGATCTGTTTTGGATTGCGCCCCTGATCCTCGCCTGCAAGGCGAGGCTTGCGGGATGCGCTCCCGGTCCAATGTGTCCCAACGAAAACCCGCTCCATGCTGATCGGGGGGAAACGGGAAACAAAAAAGATCACAGAGAAACGAAGGAGGTGCATCTTGCGTGTCGCCGAAAAAACATTCTCCACGATGACGTTTGCGGAGCCGGAACCCGGGGTGGGTCTTTTGACCCTGAACCGCCCGGAGCGGCTCAACGCGGTCAACCCCGGCATGGTTGAGGATTTCGAGGCGCTCTTTGCCGCCCTTGCCGAGGACGAAACGATCCGCGTGCTGATCCTCACCGGTAAAGGACGGGGCTTCTGTTCCGGGGCCGACCTGACCGATGTGACGTCCTATCGGGAGACGGAGGCCTTCGCCGATCCGGAAAGCTACCTCCGGCTCGGGCAGGAGCGCTACGGCCGGCTGGTCCTCGGTCTCCGTGCCATCCCCCAGCCGGTGATCGCGGCGGTGAACGGCCCTGCCGCGGGCGCCGGGTTATGTCTGGCGCTCGCCTCCGATGTCCGGTTCGCCTCGCCCGGGGCCTATTTCATCGCCTCGTTCATCAACATCGGCCTCTCCGCCGGGGAGCTCGGAAGCTCCTACCTCCTTCCCCGCCTCGTCGGCCTCTCCCGGGCGGCGGAGATCCTCTACACGGGCCGGAAGGTCCAGGCCGAGGAGGCGGAGCGGATCGGTCTGGTCAGCCGGATGGTTCAGCCGGAGGCCCTCCTCGAAACCGCCCTCGCCTGCGCCCGGCAGATGATCGCCAAAAGCCCCGGAGGACTCAAGCTGACCAAACGGGCCCTCGACCGGAACATCGATGCGCAGTCTCTGACGGAGGCCGTGGACTTCGAGAACCGCAATCAGGCGCTGATGGTCTTCTCCGGGGAGTTCTTCAAGCTCATCCAGGCCTTTGCAAAGCAGCCGGAAAAGCAATAGCTTAAAAGAAAGACATTGACGAAACCTGATCGAAAACGGATCGGCATCATCGCCGACAGCCACGGCGACCTGGAGGCCACAGCGGAGGCGATCCGACTCCTGAAGGGGCGGGGGGCCGGGATTCTCATCCATCTCGGCGACTTCTGCGATTCCATCCGCCACGACCGGGCGGAGGCGATGATCGACCTCCTTCTGGAACACGGCGTCCTCGCCGTCAAGGGAAACAATGACTTTCTCGTGGAGAACAGGCTGGCCGACGCCCGCCGGCCGCCCGATGCCGAAGGGGTTAAAATGCTGACATTTTTACGGGACACGCCCGTCGTCCGCACCCGGGGCGATATCCGCTTCGCCCATTCGCTCCCCTTCGATACGCTCCGCGCCTTCTATGAGCCGATCGACACGGGAAACACCCGGCGGGCGGAAGAGCTCTTCGATGAGGCGGATTTCCGGATCCTCTTCTGCGGCCATTCACACCTCCCGATCCTGTTCCGGAAGCCGGAGGGGCGCGTGACGCGGGAGGCGGTCCCGGCGGGGCGGCCGCTGGAACTGGAGCGGACCACCCGGTACATCTTCGTTGCCGGCGCGGCGTCGGACGGGGAGTGCGCGCTGTACGACGAGGAGGCCGGAACCTATGAACGTCTCCGGACAAGGGAATAGCCGGCGAAGCCAAGAGGGAGGACGCCCTCGTAAAAAGTCAAGGCTGTCACCCTGAACTGTTTGTCCTGAGCCTGTCGAAGGGTCGATTGACATAGACTTGAATCAGACGTATATTCGTACATAACAGGGTGAATGATGTGGAACAGTATTGAATACACAGCCGGCATACGTAAAGGAAACCCGTATGAGCGGCATCTTAAAACGATTACGTTTTCCACGCCGACCATATTTTTTAGAACACTCCCGGGAAACAATTTGTTTGATCGGGGCATTTTGTATTAATGAATAGTTCAGGAGAAAAAATGAAATATTTCTATTTTGTATTTATGGGAGCGTTGTGTCTTATCGCATCCTGTGCCACCGGTGATTGTCAGAATCAAGCTGCTTTGTCAGATCAGCGCGCCTCATCGATAGCGTTAGACGAACAAATAGACAACCTTGCCCGGCAGATCATCAGTAGCTTGGAAGTTCAGAAAACCCATAAGATTGCGATAATCGAGTTCCCCAATCTTGAAGGGAGCGTATCAGACTTAGGGAAATATCTGGCGGAAGAATTAACCACCCGCTTGTTTCGAACCGGCAGATTCCGGATTATCGAGCGCCAACTGATGAAGAAAATGATGGAAGAGCAAAAGCTCAATGCATCGGGATTGATCGATGAAAAAACCGCTTCAAAATTGGGTCGGATATTGGGGGTTGACGCACTGACGACCGGTACGTTAGCCGAACTGAATACCAGTGTTAAAATTAATGCGCGATTGATCGCTGTGGAAACAGGTACCGTGTTTGCCGTTGCTTCCGTCAATATCCCGATGAGCAAAGAAGTCGAAGTATTATTGGGAAAGAAACCCGGTGCGGCAGCCATTTCCGATGCAGGACGCTTCGATGGAACCTGGGATGTCAGCATTGCCTGCCCTCCGAAGGATGGAGGCATTGGCTATACCCTTCAACTTTCCGCTCTTGTGAAAGATGGAGTTTTTCACGGCCTGTCTGGTACGGAGGGTAAAGCACCCTTCGTTGCACTCGACGGGAAAATTAACCCCGACGGCGGCGCAGTCATCAGGGCGCAAGGACTCACTGGTGACCAAAAATACCTTATGCATAACTCTAAGAGCGGCATGCCCTATTCATATCACATAGATGCAAGCTTTTCAGGTTCACGGGGCACCGGCACCCGGATCGAGGGCCGTAGTTGCAATATAATGTTTTTCAAGCAATGACCTGACATTCCCTCGAGCCGGATTCGAAAATATCTACTGAATGTAAAACCTCAGTTCCTTTGGTTATTGGATTGCTTCGTCGGCGTTTGGCTCCCTCTCAATGACAAATGGCGCGTTTAGGTCTCGGGTCATGCTTCGACAAGATCAGCATGACAACGGCGAGTATTGACTTCTTACGAGGGGGCGCCAAGGAGGAACCAAAGCAAGGAGGGAAAGATGGAAATCTACGGCATGCAGAAGGACATGGAGGCGTTCGGAAAGCTCCTCCCCGAGCGGCAGGAGCGGATCGCAAAGGCCTCCGCCGAGCCCGTCCGGGACGATCCGGTCAACGAGCTGGCGCGGAGACTCCACCCCGGGAGGATCGACCTCGTCGTGGCGGAGTTCCGGGAGGTGACGGCTACGACACGGACCTTCCGCCTGCGGCCGGCGCAGGGCACGGAACTCCCCGTCTTCCGCGCCGGCCAGTACCTGAGTCTCAAGGTCCCGATAGGGGATTCCTGGCTCACGCGGCCCTATTCCATCGCCTCGGCCCCGCATGAAGCCGAGGGCGCCGACGGTTTCTATGAGATCGCGATCCGCCGGAAGGAGGGCGGCTTCCTCACCGAACGGATCTGGGAAACCTGGCGGGACGGCACGGAGATCGCCGCCTCCGGTCCCCACGGGACCTTCTATTACGACCCTCTCCGCGACAGCCCGGAGATCACGGCCCTCGCCGGGGGAAGCGGGATCACCCCCATCCGGTCGATGCTCCGGGAGATCGCAGCGGGGAGACTCGATGCGCGGATTACCCTCCTCTACGGGACCCGCCGCCCCGATGACATCCCCTTCGAGGCGGAGCTTCGCGATCTTGCGGCGCGCCTGCCGGAGAGGATCAGGGTCGCCTTCGTCTGCAGCGAACCGGATGAAACCTGGTGCGGCCCGGCCGGTTTTCTCACCGCCGCCTGCATCCGCGACCACGCGGGCGACCCCGCGGGGAAGTCCTTCTTCCTCTGCGGCCCCGCCGGGATGTACCGTTTCCTCGATCCGGAACTGGCTGCGCTTAGGATCCCCCGGCGGCGGATCCGCCGGGAGGTGTTCGGGGAAGAGGCCGCCATTGCCGCCCGACCGGGATTTCCGCTCGCGGCGCGGGAAAAGACCTTCTCGCTGACCGTCCGGACGGGGACGGCGGTGAATACCGTTCGGGCCGCAGCCGGGGAGACGATCCTCGCCGCGCTGGAACGGGCGGGGCTCGCCCCGGACTCCCAGTGCCGTTCCGGCGAGTGCGGCCTCTGCCGGTCGCACCTCGTCTCCGGCGAGGTCTTCATCAAGCCCGAGGACGACGGCCGGCGCGAGGCGGACCGGCGCTTTGGCTTCATCCACCCCTGCGCGACCTATCCGCTCTCGGACCTTTCGATCCGCCTCCCGCTCACCGGCGCCGCCGCGAAGGGCGGCCCCCATTTCGACGCCGCGTACGACTGCGTCGTCGTCGGGGCGGGAAACGGGGGGCTGGCCGCCGCGCTGAAGCTCGCCAAAGAAGGGGTCCGCGTGCTGCTGCTCGAACAGCACAACCTCCCCGGCGGCTTCGCCACGAGCTTCGTCCGCGGCCGCTTCGAGTTCGAGCCCTCGCTCCACGAGCTATCCAATGTCGGTTCACCGGAGGACCCGGGATTCGTCCGGAAGTACCTCATCGGCGAGGGGGGGGCGGATTTCGACTTCGTTCCGGTTCCCGAGGCCTACCACCTGATCCTCACGGAAAAGGGGGTGAACCTCAAGATCCCGTTCGGGATTGAAAACTTCGTCGAGACCGTCGCGCAGGCTGTCCCGGGGAGCCGCAAACCGCTGGAAAAATACCTTGGCGTCTGC
>JAPLJY010000100.1 GCA_026388345.1 Deltaproteobacteria bacterium | reverse complement strand
CTCGATCCGGCGGCCCTCGACGAACTCACCGAATCCGTCAAGCAGCAGAATGTGGTCGCCCCGATCCTCTTCCGGGTGGAGAACGGCATCGCCTACGTCATCGCCGGCGAACGGCGCTGCATCGCGGCCCGGCGGGCGGGTCTGGCCGCCATCCCCGCCCGCTACCTCGACAGCCCGAATTACGAGGAGATCGCGCTGATCGAAAACACGGTCCGCGCGGACCTCACCGCCGTCGAGGAGGCCGAGGCCCTCGAACGCCTCCGGAAGAGCCGCGGCTACAAGCAGGAGGATCTGGCCAGGATCATCGGCAAGACCGCAGCATCCATCTCGCAGACCCTCTCGCTGAACAGGCTTCCCCAGGCAATCCTGGACGAGTGCCGCAAGAACCCTTCCGTCCCCAAGCACGTCCTGATTGAGATCGCTGCCAAGAAACAGGAACGGAGCATGTTTAAGGCCTACAAGGCGTACAAGGCGAGCGTCAACCCCGTGAAAAAAACAAAACCGGGCGACACCGTGACGCAGGCGCAGCGCGCCATGAACGCGATGGGCGCCATGGGGAAGAAGATCGAAGCCCTCGAACCCCGGAACCTCTACGTGGAGGAGAAGGAGGCCCTGGCTACGGCCCTGAACGGGCTGAAGGGGATCATCGAAATCGCGCTGGCGGCGATCACCGAGCCGGGGACGGAGGAGACGCCCGAGGAGGACGCCTCTGAAGGGGACACCCCCCAGGACGAGACGTCCGGGGATGCATCGTCGGAAACCACACCGCCGCCGGAGACAAAACCGAAAATCCTCTCGTAAATCGAGGCGAGTTTCTCTCCCGCTTCTCGTGGTGGTGTGTGTCCGGCCGATGACCGATCGACCGGATGGACCACCGCAGCCCGGATGTTCGGATTGAAAAGGCGGTAGATGAAACGTTTCAAGTCATAACAATGCTGAAATCCATATTTTCGTCGAAAATGGACAAAAAATGGCGATTAGAGAAAAAATCGAGAGGCGAGTCGTAGATTAATAAATGATCACAAATAGTTAACATACTTAAATGCATTTAAGTTTTTTTCGGGCCTATGTTTCCAGGCCGGTGGTCATCAGGCACAAGGCTTGTTGGGCAAACGTAAATTGAGATTCCAACGATGAAGAAAACCGAGCCCGCATCCAAAAAACTCAGCCTCACCCCGCCGAAGCCAGCCGGGCAGGTGAGGCGAACACAGACCGCTGAGCCGGAGCCGCCGACCGTTGCAGATGAAGCGAGCCTCCTCGCCGATCTTCGGGCGCTCATCCAGTCCGCGCGACAGCGTGTCGCCACCGTGGCCAATGCCACGCAAACATTGCTCTACTGGCATGTGGGGCGGCGCTTGTTGAAAGAGAATCTTCAGGATGGCCGGGCTGCCTACGGGAAGCGGATTCTTGCGACAGTGTCGCAAGAATTGCGCGCCGAGTTTGGGGAAGGCTTCAGCTACTCGTCGCTCACCCGGATGATTCGCTTCGCCGAGACGCTGGCGGATGAGGCAATTGTTGTAACACTGTCACAACAATTGAGCTGGTCTCATTTCCTGGCGCTCCTCCCCCTCAAAGACCCGCTCGCCCGCGATTTCTACGCCGAGATGTGCCGGATCGAGCACTGGGATGTCCGCACGCTCCGGAAAAAGATCGGCGGCATGTTGTTCCAGCGCACCGCTCTATCGAAGAACACCAAGGCGGTCATTTCCTCAGAAATCGCCAACCTCCGCGATGACCGCATGACACCCGATACCGTCTTCCGTGATCCCTACTTCCTCGATTTCCTGGGACTGAAAGGCGCCTACAGCGAGCGCGACTTGGAGAGCGCCATCCTGCGCGAGATAGAGAGCTTCCTTCTGGAGATGGGAGCGGGTTTCAGCTTCGTCGCCCGCCAGAAGCGCATGAGCGTCGGCAAGGACGACTTCCATCTCGACCTGCTCTTCTACCATCGCCACCTCCGCAGACTCGTCGCCATCGAGTTAAAGCTCGAATCCTTCCAGCCGGCCCATGTGGGGCAGATGGAGTTTTACCTCCGTTGGCTGGACAAATATGAACGCGCCCCGGGCGAGGAATCCCCCATCGGCCTCATTCTCTGTGCCGCAGCCGATGCCGAACAGGTGGAACTCTTCCAACTGGATGACAAATCCATCCGCGTCAGTGAATACCTCACTGAACTACCACCCCTGGCGCTCCTCCAGACTCGCCTCCACCAAGCCATCGAGCACGCCAGAGAGCAGGCCGCAAGGCGAGAGACAACCCGGGAGCGTCAGCCAGGAGCGAGGATACTGGGAGGTTAGCGGGGATTGATGGCGATTAGGCTTTGTCATTCCCGCAGTGCCTTTGGCTGGTCAACGATGGTGTTTAGGTCTATGGAGCGCATATGACATCGGCAACTATCAAACTTTTCCTTCCACGCGGAGACGCGAAGAGCCTGCGCACTGCCGAGATCTCTAACTGGACCGGCAAGGCTGTCGCCGCGCCCCGCACCGAACTGGACGAGCTTCTTGCTCGCGAGGAACTCGACAAGGCCGGAGTCTATATCCTCATTGGCAGCGACCCTCTTACCAACGCCCCGCGCGCTTACATCGGCGAGGCGGAGGTCATTCGCGATCGACTCAAACAACACAAGACAAAAGAGTTTTGGGTTTCGGCCATCGTCTTCATGAGCAAGGACGAGAACCTGACCAAGGCTCATGTGAGGTATCTCGAAGGCCGCCTTCTCCTCGAAGCCGCTCAGATCAAGAGGTTTACGCTCGAACAGAATCAGGCCGGCGGCTCCAAACTTCCCGAATCAGACCGCGAGGACATGGAGGTGTTTCTGGCACGCATTCGGCAACTCCTCCCCGTCCTCGGCTCCGACATTCTCGCGCCGATCTCTCAACCCGCCGCGAAAGCTCTGCCCGGCGGCGTACTCTTCTGTCGCAACAAAGGCGCCGAGGCGCGGGGCCAGCGTACGGCGAATGGCTTCGTCGTATTCCAGGGTTCCACCGCCGTCTTGGAGGAACGCCCATCCGCCGAGATCTATCCCTACGCCGTAGCCCAGCGCAAACAACTCATCGCCGATGGCACGCTTATCGACAAGGACGGCTTCCTGGTTTTCACCAAGGATGCGGAGTTTTCCAGTCCATCTGCGGCGGCGGCTGTCATACACGGCGGGAGCGCAAACGGACTTACCGCGTGGAAAACTGAGGACGGCGAGTCGCTCAAACAGCTCGACGAACAGGCATAACCAGCGGCTTCTGCGGCCGGCTGATAGCCGCCGTAGGGCCATAGTGTTAGGCCTCACAGTAACTATCGGAGCATTCGCTACATGGCTTTTACACACTACGATCTTGGTCAACTTAACGCGGGTCAGATCGTCGAAGTCACACTATCAGGTAGTGCTGCGAACGTCCGACTTATGGACACGTCTAACTTCAATAACTTCAAGAACAATCGGCAGCATCGCTATGTCGGCGGACTCGTCAAGCAATCGCCCTATCGCATGCAGATTCCGAGTACGGACCGATGGCACGTCACCGTAGATATGAATGGCCTCCGCGGAACGGTTCGCTCGTCTGCTCGCGTGCTACCTAGTGCCCTTCCCACTGCTCGTTCGCTTCCCCTTGCCAGTGCCCCTAGTCTGGTTCATCGCGACGAACCTCCCGGCATAGACTCTGTCGTCCGCGAGTACGATGTATTCATATCGCACGCTTCAGAAGACAAAGACACCGTTGTCCGGCCGCTGGCGACAGCTCTGAAGCAAGAGAACCTTCGTGTTTGGTACGACGAGTTTGAACTGCGGATCGGTGACAGTCTGCGCAGAAAAATTGATCAAGGCCTAGCGAATAGCCGCGTGGGCTTGGTGGTTCTGTCGCATTCATTCATCGCAAAGGGATGGACAAACTATGAACTTGACGGAATCGTCACAAAGGCGGTATCCGGCGAGCAGGTGCTTCTACCTATCTGGCACAACATCTCGAAGCAAGAAGTGGTTGCGTACAGTCCTTCTCTTGCCGACAAGGTTGCTAGAAGCACAGCGACCCACACCGTCGAAGAAATCGCGAAGGAAATCGCCGAACTCATCCAGGGTAAGCGGTGATGATGCCCAAACCACAAGATGCACCCGAGCAGCGGTGGTGCGTCCGTTAACATGGAAACTCCCCCGCCGCTGCCGGGTGATCTTGAAAGTTATGCCTTTACAAGGTTGGTTATGGAAACGATTTACGTATTGATACAGGAAAATCTAAAATATTTTGCATGGGCATTTGGCTTGGTTAGTGTACTTTGGGGAATGTTCCTATATTTCAACAAGCAATCTCATGACAAAACAATGGAAAATCTAAAGCATTCATCGATTCTTGAGCAAGAAGAGCATCTGCCTCTTATTAGAAAGCTTTCAGAATTGGAAGAGCTGGCTGGAGAAGCTAAAGAAATAGTTACGAGCTACAAATCTGTCTAGCATAAGAGAGCGTCGTTTTCCCCCATTTATGAAAAACTAGACCAGTTTGCTGGGCAACTCAGTAGGTATCCGCAGCTTATGCAGGCAATACGCGATCTAAATCACTATTGCGCAATCATGGTCCAAGATGATCCTCATGATTCTTGTCGGGACGATGTTTTAATCTTCTATAAAATACTTATAAATGAGTCAGAAAATGTTAAACGTGACATCAGGGCATAACAACGCCATCAACCTCGCCCACTGCGTGGGCTGGACGCCGCTACGCGGTGCCGGTTATGGCAACGTGTTATGACCACTCTGGTGGAAAGGAGCACTGGGAGCAATGCCAAAAGGTGATTTCTCTCCACGGACGAAGGACATCATAGCAAAGCGAGCAGGCTATCGCTGTAGTTTCCCTAAGTGCGGTACACTTCTTGTCGGGCCATCGACTCTGCCCACATATTTTTCCTTTCTTGGACACCATGCACATATTTTCCCTAAAGGCGCGAATGGTCCTCGCGCCGACAGCGATATAAGCAAAGATTATCTGCAATCACCTTCTAACGGGATTCTGTTATGCGCACATCATCACAGTGTTGTCGATTCAGATCGTGGTAGCAAATACTCGCCTTCAGTCTTAAGGAGCTACAAGGACATGCATGAACAGCATATTTCGTTCATGCTACACCCATACAGCGGTGAAATAGGATGGATCGACAAGCTATCTATCGCGGAAAGCCCCATCTTTGAACAGCGCGTAGACATTCGTTTTGGGAAAATTACTCTAATCTATGGAGGCAACGGTGCTGGCAAGACCACTATCTGTGAACTAATAAGGGGTGCATTTAATCCATCATATCTAGTTAGATGGTTTAACAAAAACAAACAATTCGAGTATTCACTCTCCTACGTCTCCCCCAATGAGCATCAAGTCAATGTCTGCCTGAAAAACAATAAGATCACATACACTATCGATAATGAAGAGATGTTCTTAAATCCGCACAATATCAGCATTGTGTCACCAGTTGAGAGTCCAAGATGGCTCCCCGAGGATGATGACATTTCTTTCCTCTCGCGAATGCTATCAATCGATGAGGTATTGTTCCTAAACATGATTCAAGACAAGAGTGCAATTAGCGGAATTACCTTCAAAGACTTTGAACTGCAAAACGTTTTGGATGACTACGGAAGACCTGCCAGGAGACTAAAGGTCACATTTTTAAATGGAAGAAGTGTTGACTACGGGAATATATCTGGCGGACAGAAATCGTGTTGTCAACTGGATCTTATAATCTCCTTGGCGCAATTCCTCGCAAAGTACAGACCTTGTACCTTGGTTCTGGACACCGAAGCCGGGAATACTATGGACCCTGACAACACCAAAAGGTATATCGAACATCTATCGTCTTCCGAAATCAGGTTTCAAACCATTTGGGTTAGCCCCGACAAAGAGCCGAAGATCGACTGGACCAGTTGGCAGATTGCCAAGGTCGTCGGTAATCCACCAAGGAGTAACGTAGTTCAAGATGAAATATGAGCAAATACTCGTTTTCAAATGCTCTATTCAAGGTTGCTCATACTGTATTCGTAACGAGATCCAACCAGTCGTTCCGCCGGATCGCCCAGAAATCGGACTTCCGGTGAACTTTTTATGGACAGCCGTCCCCGCGAGCAATCTCGCGTTGAACGTCCGCTACTGATCCGCAGCGCAGTTATGTGAGAGAATAATAAAGCCATGACATTAATCGAGACAGAAAATATTTCACTTTCTGAATGGTTGAATCTTCTTGATCAATCTCCAAAGGGTACCATCTATGTTGATTATATGTTTCCGACAGATCGACATCGTGAAGAATATATTTCGACTGTTCATGAAAGGAGCTATGCTGAAGTGAAACAACTTTTGCGCCGGTTCCTTTGGCTACCCACAACTTTTAATGAGGACAAGAATAAGGCAGCAGTACTCATACAAAAATTAAAGGAAAAAGAGTGTATCAAGGATAAGGATACTGAGTTTCACAGGCGAGTAAAGCTCTATATTATTTCGCGCGGAAAAATGCCGATCTGGGACGGGCTTCGATGGGTCTTGGATTTACTACCGGCGAGCCCGCGAGAGTGTTTGCAGACTTTGGAGGCATACGTAGGATTATATGGATATCCCTTGCCTGAAGGGCGTTTTCACGGAATCATTGATGCAATGAGCGTCATAAGAGCAAAATTTATTGATACCCCTGTCTTGGGCAACGAGTTTGAAAGTATTAGCGATAGACAGCTCGAATTATTAGTTGCTGAGTTATATGGGGAAATGGGTTACGGTGTTACAGTGACAAAAAAGACGAGAGATGGGGGCAGAGACGTTATTGCAGAACGACGTGATACGGGAAAACTTGAGAAATTACTTATTGAGGTAAAGCATCATGTCAACCCAATAGGGGTTTCAAAGTTAAGAGAACTTCTTGGTGTTGTTTCATCTGAGAAGGTAAACAAAGGCGTGCTTATTACAACTTCGAGATTTTCAAAAGATGCCGTTATTTTTGCAGAATCAAACTCACGTATTGAAATAATTGCGAACAGCCAGCTAACTAAACTGTTAAATGAGTATTTAGGGACAACCTGGTCCAAAAACCTATATCTAATAACATCCGAGAGATTTCGAAAAGAAAAAGATTTTATTGAACAGGCTTAGAACTTATTATTAAGAACATGAGACGCATAACACAGCCTTCAACCAGACGCGGAATAAGCGGGCAGCGTTTTTCATTCCGGCGCGATTGCCAGCGCTGGGTAAGACCCTCGTTATATTTTCTATAATGCCCCTCGGCCTGAAACCGAGTAAAGCACCGCGAAGGAGTGAATTTTTATGCCACGATTGACCGAACAGGAACAGCAGGAGATTGTCCGTTTTATCGAGGCGGACAGGCCGTTGCCGGAGAAGTATCGCTTTCTGCTGTTCGAGGATAAGCGGGAGGTGGAACTGGTCTGGAATGGCAAGACGAGCGAGGTCTGCAATATCGTCCTGCCCTTCCAGGTCATCGAGCAGGTGGACGAACCGCGCGCCGAAAAGGACACCCGCTTGCAGATGGACCTGTTCTCGCTGGACGCACGGGGTCGCCAGCTCAAAGGCTGGACAAACAAGCTCATCTGGGGGGACAACAAGCTCGTCCTCTCCTCCCTGAAGAACGGCCCGTTGCGTGAGGAGATTGAGAAACAGGGTGGCATCAAACTGTTCTCCATTGACCCGCCGTTCGACGTGGGCGCGGATTTCAGCATGGACATCGAGATCGGCGGCGACACCTTCACCAAGAAGCCAAACATCCTGGAAGAGATCGCCTACCGCGATACCTGGGGCAAAGGCTCGGATTCCTTCATCTCCATGATCTACGAACGTCTGATCCTGATGCGGGATTTGCTGGCGGAGGATGGGAGCATTTATGTGCATTGTGATTGGCGGGTGAACTCGCATATTCGGTTCTGTTTGGATGAGGTCTTTGGGCCAGGTAACCTACGGAACGAAATCGTTTGGAAACGGACGTCGGCAAGGAGTGATTCGCACACGTTCAACCACATCCATGACTGCATTTACCTTTACGGGAAGTCTGCTTCGTTCAAATTCAATGAGATATATACGGCGCACGACAAAGAATACCTCGACCGGTACTACACATACACGGAGAACGATGGGCGGAGATTCGCGACGATTGACGCGACACAATCGGGTCTTCGAAACGGTCTTTCTGGTGAAACGTGGCGAGGGTTTTCGCCTTCGTCAAAAGGCAATCACTGGAAGTTTGCGGTCACTGAGTTGGATAGACTTGACAAAGAAGGCAGAATCTACTGGCCGACCAAAGAAGGTGGATGGCCCCGGCTTAAGTCATATTTGGATGAGATCAAAGGAGCAGCAATACAGTCTATTTGGACGGACATAAAGGCGGCCAATAGCCAAGCTGTTGAGCGAGTGGACTACCCTACCCAAAAACCCGAGAGCCTTCTCGAACGCATCATCAAAGCCTCTTCCAACGAAGGCGATCTGGTGGCTGATATCTTCAGCGGCTCCGGCACCGCGCTGGCCGTGGCGGAAAAACTCAACCGCAAATGGATCGGCTGTGACCTGGGTAAGTTCGCCATCCACACCACCCGTAAGCGGCTGATCGGCGTGCAGCGGCAGCTCAAAGCCGAGGGCAAGGACTACCGCGCCTTTGAAATCCTCAACCTGGGCAAGTATGAACGGCAGCACTACATCGGTGTCAATCCGAACCTGCGCGAAGAAGAGCAGCGCAAGCAGATTGAGGAAAAGGAGGCGGCGTTCCTCGACCTGATCCTGCGCGCCTACCGCGCGGAGAAGACGACGGGCTTCGCGGCGTTCCACGGCAAGAAGGCAGGGCGGCTGGTGGCTATCGGTCCGGTCAACCTGCCGGTGACACGCCTCTTCGTAGAGGAAATCATCCTCGAATGCCGGAAGAAGCACATCACCAAGGTGGACATTCTGGGCTTCGAGTTCGAGATGGGGCTGTTCCCGAACGTGCTGGACGAGGCGCGGGCCAAGGGGATCGACATCGCGCCGAAGTACATCCCCGCCGAGGTTTTCGACAAGCGGGCCGTGGAAAAGAACCAGGTGGTGTTCCACGACGTGGCGGCCATCGAGGTCAAAACGTATGTCGCAAAGAACAGCGTGGCGGTGGAGCTGACGGATTTTTCGGTGTTCTATTCGCAGGACTCGATTGCCAACGCGGAGGCGGCCATCAAGAACAAAGGCAGCCGGATCGTAGTGGAGAAGGGTCAGATCGTGAAGGTGAGCAAGGACAAGGACGGCATCGTCACCCGTGAAGTGCTCACCAAGAACTGGACCGACTGGATTGACTACTGGTCTGTGGACTTCGACTTTGAGAACAAGCGCGAGATCATCCGGGTGAAGAACGAGGAAACCGGCGAATGGGAAGAGTGCTGGACCGGGGATTACATCTTCGAGAACGAATGGCAGAGCTTCCGCACGAAGAAGGACCGATCGCTGGAACTGAAGAGTATCTTTCACGAATGCGCGCCGGGGCGGCGCAAGATCGCAGTCAAGGTGGTGGACATCTTCGGCAATGACACGATGACGATCGTTGAAGTCACCGTGGGAGGGAAGAAATAAGACTTTTCATGTTTTAAACCCGTCGAATTCGACGGGTTTAAATTGTGGCGAATTCGCCATAATTAAAGTGGGAGCAATTGAACAACCCGCATTCTAATTCCATCGAATTCGATGGAATTAAAGCCAGGCAGAAGGTCGAAAGGAGTTTTTCAACCATGAGCAAGGAAATAGGGAAAACCGCCGGAGGTCATATTTCGCCTTTCGAGCGGATCAAGCGTACGAACGATGCAGGTATGGAATTTTGGTCAAGCCGCGACTTTGCCGGAATATTGGATTACGGCGATTATCGCAATTTTGAGGGGGTAATTGAGAAGGCCAAGTTGTCCTGTTTCAATAGTGGTTACCGTATCGAAGACCATTTCGTTGACGTCACCGAAATGGTCGCCATCGGTAGCGGCGCGGAACGACCTGTTAAAACCATCCTCTTGTCCCGCTATGCCTGCTACCTGGCTATTCAAAACGCCGATCCCAAGAAGGAAATTGTGGCGCATGGTCAAACCTATTTCGCGATCCAGACGCGTCGGCAGGAATTGGCGGACGGGCGCGTCGAGGATGAGCGGCGGGTTCTGTTGCGTGAAGAGATTCGGCGTCATAACGTTCAGTTGGCCGACGCGGCCAAAGGTGCGGGCGTCATCGAACCCATTGACTACGCCATCTTTCAAAATCACGGATACATGGGGCTTTATGGCGGACTGAAACAGGAGGACATTCACCGTCGGAAAGGTTTGAAAAAGAGCCAGAAGATTCTGGATCACATGGGCAGCACGGAACTGGCGGCGAACCTGTTTCGCGCGACCCAGGCGGAGGAAAAACTGCGCAGGGACGAGGTGAAGGGGAGAGACGCCGCGAACCGGACGCATCGCGAAGTCGGCGCAAAGGTGCGGCAAACCATCCGGGAATTGGGCGGCACGATGCCCGAAGAATTGCCGGTGGTTGAAAGCATCAAGAAGATCGAGACCCAACAGCGCAAGCAACTCGGCAATGCTGAGACGCCTGCAAAGAAGAAAAGCGAGGACAAATAAAGGAACGATTCTGTAAAAAACGTTAATTGCTGCCTGTTTCGTGGTAAATTAACGATGTCTTGAAAAATACCGATGAACGATGGAAAGGACAAATAATGGCGCTGCATAAAGACTTTCCGCAATCCCCGCACACGATCCTCGACCCGGGCATCCGCTGGTTTCCCGCCGATGAGGCGTTGCGGGAAAGCAGCATGGACAAGCTCATGCCGCCGCTGGTGCCGGTGCTGCGCCGCAAGGTGAAGGAGTTCCGGGACGGGGGGTACGTGGGCGCGGCGGACACCAGCCGGAGCCTGCTCAACTGGTGGTTCAAGACGCCGCACCTGCTGCCGAAGGCCGACGGGACCATGGTGGAGTTTGAATACTACTTTGCCCAGCGCGAGGCGCTGGAGACGATTATCTACCTCTACGATGTGGCGGGGGTTCAGGACAAGCACGATATGATGCGCTTCGATTCAAGCGGCCTTGTATCCGGGAGCATGTTCGACGAGACTTGGCGGCGGTTCGTGGTGAAGATGGCGACGGGAACCGGTAAGACCAAGGTCTTGAGCCTGGCGCTGGCGTGGAGTTTTTATCACAAGCTCTACGAGCCGGAATCTGAACTGGCGCGGAATTTCCTGGTCATCACACCCAATATCATCGTTCTGGACCGTATTTACCGGGATTTCCAGGGTCTCCGTATCTTTTTTGCCGATCCGGTGCTGCCGGACAATGGGTTTGACGGGCGCAACTGGCGCGACGATTTTCAACTGACGCTGCATCTGCAAGACGAGGTTCGTATCACCCGGCCTACGGGCAATATCTTCCTGACCAACATCCACCGGGTTTATTCGGGCGACGACATTCCGCCTTCACCGGATGATGAAGACATGCGGGACTATTTCCTGGGCAAGCGCCCCACGGGCGCGACCACGGATTCCAAGGTGGACCTGGGGATGATCGTCCGGGATATTGACGAACTGATGGTGTTGAATGACGAGGCGCACCATATTCACGACCCGCGCATGGCGTGGTTCAAAGCAATCGAGGATATTCACAACCGCCTGAAGCAGAAGGGGGCAGCCCTTTCCATGCAGGTGGACACGACGGCCACGCCCAAGCACAACAACGGAGCGATTTTCGTGCAGACCGTGGCCGATTACCCGCTGGTGGAGGCCATCTCGCAAAATGTGGTGAAACATCCGGTCCTGCCCGACGCGCCGAGCCGCGCGAAATTGCAGGAGCGCCAGAGCGCGAAGTACACCGAGAAATATACCGACTATATCCATCTGGGCGTGATCGAGTGGCGCAAGGCCTATGCCGAGCACGAGAAGATGGGCAAGAAGGCGATCCTGTTCGTGATGACCGACGACACGCGCAACTGCGACGACGTGGCCGAGTATCTGCGGGGCACGTATCCGGAATTTGCCGATAAAGACACCGTGCTGGTCATTCACACCAAGAACAACGGCGAGATTTCCGAATCCGCCTCGGGCAAGGACAAGGACGAACTGGATGAACTGCGCAAGCAAGCCAATGAAATTGACGGGATGGACAGCCCGTACAAGGCCATCGTCTCGGTGATGATGCTCAAAGAGGGGTGGGACGTGAAGAATGTCACCACCATCGTGGGGCTGCGCGCCTATGCCGCCCAGAGCAATATCCTTCCCGAGCAGACGCTGGGCCGGGGTTTGCGCAAGATGTATCCCGGCGATGTGGAAGAGTACGTCAGCGTGGTCGGCACCAATGCCTTCATGGACTTCGTGGAATCCATTCAGGCCGAAGGCGTCGTGCTGGAGCGCAAGGCGATGGGGGAAGGGACGGGGCCGAAGACCCCGCTGGTGGTCGAAGTTGACAAGGAGAACGAGAAGAAGGACATCGCCGCGCTGGACATTGAAATCCCCGTGCTGAGCCCCCGTGTCTACCGGGAGTACAAAAGCCTGGGCGATCTGGACGTGGGAACGCTGGGGCATCAGCGATTGTTGTATTTGCAGTTCAGCGAGGAAGAACAGCGGGAGATTGTCTTCAAGGACATCGCCAACGGCGAGATTACGCATACCACGATCCTCGACACGGCCGGCGTTGCCGACTACCGCAGCGTGATCGGCTACTTCGCGCAGACCATCATGAAGGATCTGCGCCTGGTCAGTGGCTATGATGTGCTGTATGGCAAGGTCAAGGCGTTTGTGAAAGAGGAGTTGTTTGACCGCCCGGTGGAACTGGAGAACCCCAACACATTACGCAACCTGTCGGAACCGGCCGCCACCAAGACACTGATCGAGACCTTCAAAAAGGCTATCAACGCGCTGACCGTCCGGGACAAAGGCGACGCCGAAATCCGGGACACGATCAAGTTGCGCCAGACCCGGCCTTTTGTGGCCAAGGATCAAGGCTACCTTGTCCCGAAGAAAAGCGTTTTCAACCGCATCATTGGCGACAACCAACTAGAACTGCAATTCGCCAACTTCCTGGAAGGTTGCGGCGACGTGGTCTCTTTCGCGAAGAACTACATGGCCGTGCATTTCAAGTTGGACTACGTGAACGCCGATGGCGACATTTCCAACTACTACCCGGATTTTATGGTCAAGCTGTCGGACAAGCGGATTGTCATTGTGGAAACGAAGGGGCGGGAGGATTTGGACGTGCCGCTGAAGATGGCGCGGCTGCGGCAGTGGTGCGAAGACATCAACCGGGTGCAGACAGACGTGGAGTACGACTTTGTTTACGTGGACGAAGAAAGTTTTGAAAAATACAAGCCAACTTCATTCCGGCAATTGCTGGAAGCCTTCAAGGAATACAAAGAGAAAATATAATGCCGACGACCACCCGGATGGTCTCCCCGCTGGGAGGGAACCCTTTTCAGCTTCGATATGGAAACGATGCATGAATCGCAACTGGCCATTGACATGCCGGAGGTTGCGGCCAAAGAATTTCGCCTGATATTCAAGAACCTTGACAGCCCGCCTCTTTCGGTCACCAACATTACCGGCAAAGGCTATCGCAGACTGCTGATATTTAAACAGCAGGCGGACCGGAAACTGTATCTCTTCTGGGGCAATCCGCTGGCACAACAGCCCCGGTTTGATCTGGCCGGAATCATTGTGAAGCAAAAGTTAGACGAGTTGCCGATGGCATCCCTCGGACCGGTTCGCGAAAACACGAAGTTCGCCGGAAACGATGCCCGTCTCCCTTTCACCGAGCGTTACAAGTACCTTCTCTATGTTGTTGTTATATTGGCGATCGCAATCCTGATTTTCTTGCAGTATCGTGTTATTAGACGTGTAGGTCCGTGAGGGATGAAACACAATTCCCGGTTGCTGCCGCATCGGGCAAATCACAAAATCGCATAATATGCAAAAACAAGCCAAATCCAAGCATCACTCGACAGACGCATCTTCAAATCAAGGATTGAGGCGATACTTTGGCGTCGTTTCAATCCTGGGTCAAGTTAGCCGGGATCATGGGTAATGCTTCGGGAGGAGGGTTTTTCAAGCTGGTTGGAGCTTTTTTTATCTTGGTGTACGCCGCATGAAGAAGACGAGGGGAACGGTGAGGAGCATGAGGACGGTCAAAAGATAGAAAACGTTATTGAAGGAGAGCATGGCCGCCTCCCTGAGGAGGCGCTGATAGATCAACTCCATCCCGCCCTGGGCGGCCTGGCTGGCCTCGATACCCTTCTCAAGCAGGGTCCGGGCGCTTTGCTGTGCGCTCAGCACATAGGCGGGGTCGAAAGGGGTCAGGTGCTCCGTCAAGTGGGCCTGGTGGACCTGGGCCTGCCGGGCCAGGATCGTCGCGGATAGTGCAACCCCGAAGCTTCCGCCCAGGTTGCGGAGCAGGTTGAAGACGGCGCTGGCGTTGCCCATTTCCTCCTTCCGGATATGCGACAGGGAAATCGTGGTTAAGGGAATGAAGACAAAGGCCACCCCGATCCCCAGCATGACCCGGGGCCAGAGGACCGCATTGAAATCGACCTGCAGATTGAACTGGGACATCTGATACGTTGCATAAGCCGTCACCAGTATCCCGAAGAGGATCAGCCCTTTGGGATATCCCCGCGAGACGAGCTGGCCGACGATGGGCATGCACAGGAGGTTGGCGATCCCGCCCGGCCCGAGGACGAACCCCGAAAGGGTCGCCGTGTAGCCCATGAGGGTCTGAAGATAGATGGGCAGCATGACGATGCTGCCGAAGAGGTTCATCACGACGAAAAACAGGATCACGTTGCCGAGGACGAAGGTGGCGTCCTTGAAGACTTTAAGATCGACGATGGGCTCCTTCACGACGCGTTCCACAAGAATGAAGAAAACCAGCGCGACACCGCAGGCCACGGTCATCCAGGTAATAAGCTCTGAAGAGAACCAGTCCTCCCGCTGGCCCCGGTCGAGAATCAGTTGCAGGCAGCCGACGCCGACGGTCATGAGAATGAGCCCCCAGTAGTCGATCTTCATTTTCGTCTTTTTCATGTAGGGCGGGTCGAAGATGAAGAAAATCGTCATGAAGATGGAGATGATCCCGAAGGGGACGTTGACGAAGAAGATCCAGTGCCAGGACCAACTGTCCGTGATCCAGCCGCCCAGGACCGGCCCGATGATCGGCCCGAACATGATCCCGATCCCGAAGATCGCCATCGCCATCCCGTGCTGATAGACGGGAAAGGTTTCGAGCAGGATCGACTGGGAGAGGGGTTGGAGGGCTCCACCTGCGAGGCCCTGAAGGACCCGGAAGATGATGAGACTCTGAATGCTCCAGGCGAGCCCGCAAAAAAGCGAGCTTACGGTAAAGAGGGCGACGGAGGAGACCAGATAGCGCTTGCGGCCGAAAAGGCGGCTGAGCCACCCCGACATGGGAATGATAACGGCGTTGGCGGCGAGGTACGAGGTGATGGACCAGGTGGCCTCGTCGATGCCGGCGGACAGGCTCCCGCGGATATGATCCAGGGAGACGTTGACGACGGAGGTATCCACAATCACCATCAGCGTGGGAATCATCACCGTCAAGGCAACGAGCCACTTGTTGACCCTGGGCATAGGGCTTCAGCGCTCCACGTGGATCGTCGGGACCACGGACATCCCGATCCGGAGGTTATGGTCGGGGTCCGTCCCCTGTTCCAGTACGATCTTGACGGGGATCCTCTGCACGACCTTCACATAGCTTCCCGTCGCATTCTCCGGCGGAAAGAGGGAAAAGACCGAACCCGTCCCGGCCATGATGCTGTCCACCCGGCCCCGGAAAACCTTGTCCGGGTAGGTATCGACATTGATCTCCACCTGCTGGCCTGGACGGACGCGTTCGAGTTGGGTCTCCTTGTAGTTGGCCACGATCCAGACGTCGGTCAGGGGTACGACGGCCATCAGCGGCTGGCCTGCGGCAATCTGGTTTCCCACCTCCACGGTCCGCTTCGCGATGTAACCGTCCGCCGGGGCAACGAGTTTCGTGTATCCCTTCTTCAGATCCTCCGCCTTCCGGATCTGTTCCTTCTGGCCGATCACGGCCGTCTGGGAGCGGGCGGCGGCCTCCGCCTGGCGGATCATGGCCTGCTGGGTCGCGAGGGCCGCCTGGGCCTGCCGGAGCTGTTCCCGCGCCGATTCGGTCTGGGCGAGAGCGATATCGGCATTCGTCTTCGCCTTTTCCCAGCCTTCCTCGGGAAGAATCGCCTTCTGATAGAGACGGTCCGCCCGCTTGAAGTCGGCATCGGCCTGTTTCATGTTCGTTTCCTGGAGCCGGACGGCCGCCTGGGCGGCGGCAATGCGATACTCCGACTCGATGAGCTGCCGCCGGGTCACCTCGATCCGGGAACCCATCTCGTCCAGACGGGAACGCTCCGCCTGGAGGGCCGAGTCCGCATCGCGAAGGCGAACCTCATAGTCTTGATCATCAATCATCAGCAGCAGTTCGTCTTTTTTCACGAACTGGTTGTCCCGGACATACAACGCCCGGACGGTGCCCGGAACCTTCGCGGCAATGGCATGCACCCGTCCGGTGACGTACGCGTCGTCCGTGGCGATATGGTATTTCTTGTAGTTAATGTACCAGGCGATGGCCAGAACCACCGCAAGGGTCAGGATGCCGGCAAAGATGAAGCCGGTGACTTTTCTGCCGTTGTGTTTGGGTGCTGCGGGCGCCGGATCCACGAAATCATTCTCCCCTCTTGAGCATGTATTTTTTCTTGATAGCCTTTTTGCGCCGCGCTGTCAATCTCCGCCAACGAAAAACTCCCGTGGCATCCAGGAGTGATTTTCTGTATGATAACGTCTATGAATGTCCTCTTGAGAAATCAGCTCACCTTTTGGTCGAGTCACCCGTCAAGAAGGCATTTTTGAGCACAATTCAGGCAGACCTCTCCTGTGCGCCTCTTTTTCACGATGCGTTATGATTGGATGTATTCATCCCAGGAGCAGTCGGGGTCCCGACAAAGGCGAGTGTCATCCATTTCCGATTGAAACTCTCATGACGGCCTGCCGTCACAAAGGGGGATGAAAATTGCTGGGCGACCCCATCCCCCCCTTACCCTCCCCTTGAAGGGTAGGGAAGTTTGATGCAATGATTTCAATAAGTTAATGGCGCATTTTCAGGTGAAAGTATGTAGTTCCGTCAACATTACCAAATGCTTGACTACCGGAAATATGCATCAACCGGATGAACCATCCGGGGTCATCCGGTTCACGCACCCGAAGGAGGAAACGGCATGGGTGATCTGCAGAAGCTCTTCAATCCGAAGACGATCGCCGTCATCGGCGCAACGGAACGGGAGGGAACGTTCGGACGGACCATCCTGGAAAACGCGCTGGCCTCCGGCGACCGTACGGTTTATCCCGTCAATCCGGGGCGGAAAGAGGTCTTGGGACGCCCCTGCTGGACCGGCATCGACACGCTGCCCGAACCCGTGGATTTGGCCGTCGTCGCAGTCCCCGCCGCCACCGTACCGGAGATCGTCGACGCCTGCGGGAGGGCCGGTACGGAGGGAATCATCGTCATCTCCTCCGGTTTCCGGGAGACGGGCGAAGCGGGAAAACGCCTCGAAGAGGAGATCCTCCGGATCAACCAGGCCTACGGGATGCGGATCGTCGGCCCCAACTGCCTGGGGGTCATGCGGCCCAATGTCGGCCTCAACGCCACCTTTCTCCGGGAGACCCCCGAAGCGGGCAACATCGCCTTCATCGCCCAGACGGGCGGGTTCGGCCGGACCCTGTTCGACTGGGGAATCAGCGCCCACATCGGTTTCAGCATGGTTATTTCCCTGGGTTCGGCCATCGACGTCGATTTCGGAGATGTCATCGACTTCCTCGGCGACGACCCACACACGAAGAGCATCATCATCTACATGGAAGAGGTGGTGGGCAACGCGAAGCGTTTCGTCAGCGCCGTCCGCGGCTTCGCCCGCAACAAGCCCATCGTCCTGCTCAAGCCTCCGGTCCTCGCGGGGGGCGAGCGCGTCGGCCTGACCCACGCGGGGATGATGGCCGGTGCGGAAGAGGTCTATGACGCCCTCTTCCGCCGCCTGGGCGTCGTCCGGGTCCGGGAGGCGCAGGACCTTTTCAACGCCGCGAGCGTGCTGTACGCCCGAAACCGGCCCAAGGGACCGCGTCTGGCCATCATGGCAAACGCCGGCGGTATCGGGATCATGGCCACCCACCGCCTGCTGCGCTCCGGAGGCGTCCTGGCGAATCTCTCCGAACCGACACTTCAGGCGCTGAACGCCCTGATGCCTCCCCACTGGAAACCGGGAAACCCCATTGATCTGCTGCGCGACGCCGATGTCCGCCGATACGTGGAGGCGGTCGCCGTCTGTTTCAAGGATCCCGGGGTGGACGGCCTCCTGGCCATCTATACCCCCCAGGACTCAGCCCGCTCCGAGGAACTGGCGGCGGCCCTGATCGACACGGCGGCCGGGACGGACAAACCCCTGCTGACAACCTGGATGGGGGGACGCGAGGTCCAACAGGGGCGGGAGCTTCTGGTGGAAAAGGGGATCCCCGCCTACGAGACGGCGGAGGACGCCGTCCGGACCTATATCTACATGACCCAGTATGAGCGGAACCTCCAGCTCCTGAACGAGACGCCGGCGGAACTCCCCATGGACGAGGCGCCGCCGAAGAACCATCTCAAGGCACTGATCCGCCAGGCCTGCCGGGAGTCCTGCTTCGTCCTCACGGAGGAAAACTCCTGGAAGTTCCTCCGGAATTACGGAATCCCCGTCGTCTCCTCCCGGATGGCCTTCACGCTGGAAGACGCCCTCTCCCATGCCCACTGGATCGGCTATCCTCTGGTCCTCAAGGTCGCCTCTCCCGAGATCGTCTTCCGCCAGGACGTGGGGGGGGTCATCACCGGGATCGATTCCGACGAGGCGCTCAAGACCGCCTACCACCGGATCCTCGACGGGGTCCGCCGGCTCGCCCCCGAGGCGACCGTCCGCGGCGTCACGGTCCAGAAAATGGTCGAGCGCATCGATTACGAACTGATCCTGGGGGCGAAGAAGGACCGCCAGTTCGGCGCCGTCATCCTCTTCGGCATGGGGGGGATCGGCGTGGAGCTGTTCCGGGATTTCTCCGTCGGCCTCCCGCCCCTGAACCAGACCCTGGCCCGCCGGCTCATGGAGGAGACAAACGTTTACCGCATGCTCCAGGGGTACCGGGGGAAGCCCGCCGCCGATCTGCGCCAGATTGAACAGATCCTCGTGGGCTTTTCCAACATGATCATCGATTTTCCCGAAATCCGGGAGATGGACATCAACCCCATCGCCGTCAGCGGGGGGAAGGCCTTTGCGCTGGACGCCCGAATCATCCTGGATACGGACAGCGTTGAAGGAAAAACCGCGGCCTATCCCCACCTCGTCATCACACCCTATCCCACACGGTATGTGACGCCATGGCATCTGTCCGACGGGACCGAGGTGATCCTCCGGCCGATCCGCCCCGAGGACGAACCCCTGGAGCACGAGATGCTCACCAGCGTCTCACCGGAGACGATCCGTTCCCGGTTCTATCAGAGCCTCACGCACATCAGCCACGCCATGCACGTGCGCTCCTGCAACATCGACTATGACCGGGAGATGGCGATCGTGGCCGAGATCCGGCGGGAGAAGCAAAAACGGCTCATCGGCATCGGGAACCTGATCATCGATGCAAAAGGGACCGCGGGGGAATTCGCCATCATCGTTCACGACGAGTTCCAGGGAAGGGGGCTGGCCGCCAAACTCCTGGACATTCTCGTGGGGATCGCCTCGGAGCGGGGCTTGCATGAATTCTACGGATTCCTGGAGCCAACCAACCACCGGATGACCGCGCTGTGCGAACGGCTGGGCATGACCCGCAGCCGCATTTCCGACGATCTCGTGCGGGTCGGTCTCTCCCTGGCCGGGTAGGCCGTACCCCCGCTTTGCAGAACCCTCAGCGTTCTCGAGACCTTTGGAAGATACCCTTATTGCGAAGGCTTCGAAAATCTACCTTCTTTGTCATTCCTGCGAACGTGGGAATCTATGAAGCCGCTGAAAGGACAGGATTCCTGCCGGAGATTCCCCTCGCGAAAGCGGGAGCGGGAAGCTTCACATGCAAAATCGCTTTCCGTATCCGCAATCTACGCAAAAGCAACTTCTTATCAATTAATTTTTTTCCTTTTGAGATTTCTGTTCGAGAGCGGGAAGAATAATATGCGCCGCCGCCTTTAAATCTTCCCGGAGCGCTTCCGTTATCATATTTTTGTTTCTCTCCACCAACCCCTGAAACATGTTGCCGTGATGCTTTAGAATTCTTGAATTATCTTGCCCTGCAATGGCATAGGTATAGACATAAGGCCCCACCCGGGCCATCAATCGTTCAATCATTTCCAACAGCAGCGGGGAGTCCGCAAAGGAGTAAATGGAAATGTGAAATTGGCTGTTCTTGCGCATAAATATCTTCGGCCGGTCTACGGCTCCCTGTAACGCTTCCAGATGTTTTCTCAATTTGGGTAATTCGCTTTCGGGTCTCAAATCGCAAGCCCTCTCGGCGGCCGTCGATTCGAGCAAGAGACGCAAACGCAAGGCTTCTTCCATCTCTTTGGCGGTCAAGGTGTTGACCCGAATTCGCTTGTTGCTCTCGATGACAATGATCCGCTCGGATTCGAGCTGCCACAAGGCCTCACGCACCGGCATCAGGCTGACCCCGAACTTCTGGGCCAGTTCCCGGAGGCTTATCGTTTCACCGGGGAGAATTTCCGCGGAGATTATTTTGTCCCGGAGCTGATCATAAACTTTCTGCCGGAGAGTTTTCAAGGAGATCTTTTCAATAGCCATATGCGCCTCGTTTTGCTATATGTGATCACATATTAAATATTATATTATATTATTTATTTATAAAATACAACAATTTAGTTTATCAATATTCGCTCAGCCAATTATTTTGTTGACTTCATTGTTAAATTATCTATAGTGTCGCACAAGGGCAATGCATTATAATGGCCTTGCGGCAATGCAAAATATGACACCTTCAACGCAGCAAGCTTTCGTTTCCGATGAGCGAGATAAACCCGATGGTTCTTCATCGGTATCCATGAGACGAGGTCAATGAGATCAACGGTATCAAACTTATTCATGGGCAGCACGGCGCTGCTGAGCAGTCTAAACTGCGGCAGCGTAAGAGCCGGTGCTTTTTTCCCCAACCGGATTCTCATGTGCCGGAGGAAAAAATGAGCCAGCATGCATGAGAGAGGAGGTGGCCGCCGAAAGTCATTGCCGAATAGAGTTCATTTTATTCACCCCCTAACCCATCCCAATGAACTTCCCCGCAGCAAGCTGCGGGGTATCTGAGACAGCAAGGACCGAAGCAAGCTTCGGGGAATTCACCCCGAGAGATTAAAACCAGGAAAGGAGAGGTTTCATGAAAATCAAAAGCTTGAATAAAGGAATGATCACTTTGCTTGCGATTAATCTTGCGCTGCTGTTTGCAGCCGCCAGCGTCTTCGCTTCCCCGTATGCCAAATTCGCCGGGACGACGCTGGTAGTCAACTTCCCCAACATTGCCTATTACAATTACGCGACTCAGGTCATCCCCGAATTCACCAAAGAGACGGGCATCAAGGTGGAGATCGATAAGCTTGAATACATGAAGATGCGGGACAAACAGCTCCTTGAAATGTCCAAACCCAAGGGGGACTATGATCTGATCACTTACGTGATCATGTGGAAAACCGAGTATGTGACCAAGGGCCTGCTCACCCCCCTCGCCCCTTTCTTCGCCAATCCAGAATTAGCCGATCCGGAATATGATGCCGCTGATCTGGTTCCTGGCTACGTTCAGGCTATCGGGACCGTCGGGGGCAGAAAAGGATATTTACCCGGTCCGACCGCCTCTGTTTATGGCCTTCCCTTCGGCACGGAAACCAGCATGTTCGCTTACCGCAAAGATATTTTTGACAAGCATGGCTGGAAAGTTCCCAAGACCTACGATGAAATGCTGAAACTCTGTAAACTCGTCAAGGAAAAAGAACCCGGCATGGGCGGTTTGACGATGAGGGGCGAAGCCGGACATCAGGTTCAGCATGCATGGCTCACCCACATGAATCCTTTAGGCGGAGAAGTATTCAGTGATCAATGGGAACCTCTTTTCCATAAAGACGGCTCGATCAAAGCGATCAAGGCCATGATCGAGATCGTTAAAACAGGGCCTCCGGGGATCCCCACGTTTGCTTATGGATCCATGACCGATGCCTTCCTTTTAGGAAATGCGGCTATGTATCTGGATAACACCGCTCTCCCGGGTCAGGTAAGGGATCCGAAGGTGTCGAAGGTTGTTGGGAAAGTGGCATACGCCCTCCATCCCAAAGGAACAAAGTACTCCACGGAGACCGGTGGTTTCGGCATTGCCATCCCTGCAAATTCCACGAAGAAAGAAGCCGCTTTCCTCCTTCTCCAGTGGCTGACCACCAAGGCAGCTGATCGAAAAATCACGAATTTCGGTGCGATGCCCAACCGTCTGTCCACCCTCAAAGATCCGCAAATGCAGAAGCAGTACCCGGAATTTGCCGCCATTCTGGAAAACTTAAAGTATGCAAATCCGGATTGGCGTCCCTTGACTCCGGAGTGGCCGGAAATCTCTATGTCGCATATCGGGATTGCCCTGCATGAAGCCATTACGGGCAAGAAAACTCCGGAAAAAGCGATGAACGATGTCGTAGGGCCCGTTATGAAAATCATGGAAAAGGGCGGCTATTACAGCTGGAAAAAATAATGACGAAAACCGGCAGGGGTGACTTGTCACGCGCATCGTGCGGTCGCCCCTGCCAATCTTTCGGAAAGGATGTTTATTATGGCTGTTGATATCAAGAAGATTGACCGGGATACCTGGCTGCGCAGCGTCTTCCCGGAATGGGGAACGTATCTGAATGAGGAGATCGAAGAGACCAAGGTTCCTCCTAAAAAATTCGCCATGTGGTGGCTCACCTGCTGCGGCGTTTGGATCAAAACCCCGGCAAAAGTGGATATCGCCATCGATTTCTGGGTTCAGAGAGGAGAGGCGACCAAGAAGCAGCTTCCCTACGAGCAGATCAAGGACGCCCAGATCATCCGCATGACCGGCGCCCGCAAATACCCCCCTTTCCTTCGGATCTCCCCTCACGTCATCGATCCCTTCCGGGTGAAAAAAATGGATGCGGTTCTCTCTACCCATATCCATGGGGATCATATCTGTGAATTTGTTGCTGCGGCGGCGGTCAAGAACACGAAAGCCCTCTTCATCGGCCCCCCCATGTGCGGCGAGAAGTGGTTGAGCTGGGGCGTTCCCAAAAAGAGAATCGTCGTCCTGAAGCCCGGCCAGTCATACAAAATCAAAGACCTGGAAATTATTGCCGTCGAATCCTTCGACCGCACGGCCCTGATCACGCCTCCTCCGGAGGGTGACCTCCGCGGCAAGATGCCTGTCAGCATGGATGAGCGGGCGGTGAACTACATCATTAAGACCCCCGGCGGATCGATCTACCACAGCGGCGATTCCCACTTCTCCAACGGGTACTACCGGCATGGCAAACAGCACAAGATCGACGTCGCCCTCGTTTCGTACGGGGACAACGGGCCGGGGATCACGGACAAATTGACCGCATCGGACACCCTGCGGATCGGACGCGATCTCAACGCCAGGGTGTTGATGCCCATTCACTGGGACATGTGGGCCGCCCAGTGTCCGGATCCAAATGAGCTCGTCATGCTCCACAACTTCAACAAGCACCAGATGAAATTCAAACTCGTCATCTGGAAAGTGGGCGGCAAGTTCCTGTATCCGGATGACCAGGACATCGGGAAGTATGTCTATCCGAAAGACTGCGGCGATTATTTCACCGATGATCCGAATATCCCGTTCCCATCGTTCCTGTAACTTTTGCCATCTTCGCCTCCCGGCCGGCAATGAACTTTTTACTCCGGGAGGCGAAGAAAAAAACCTTGCTTCCGAGACTGCGGGGAACGATAATTCCCATACAGTCTTCCTCCCGTTAGGTGAATATGGGAAACAAACATTCTTTCAAGGGAGTCACGCCCTATCTCTTTGTCGCTCCTGCCGTATTGATCCTGGCTTTTACCTGCCTTTATCCGGTCATTAAAGGCTTTGAGCTCTGCTTTTATGATTGGTCCTTGGGAACTCCGATAGGATCCCGCAAGTATATCGGCTGGGAAAATTTCGTTTGGGCATGGCAGGATCCGGCAGTTTTCAATTCCATCCAAGTAACACTTATATTTACCGTCTGTGCTGTTACGGCGGAGTTATTCTTGGGCCTTGTGATCGCTTTTCTTCTCGAAAAGGGCTTGAAGGGCATTGCCCTTCTGCGGACGGCTTTCATGGTTCCCATCATGATTGCTCCCGTTGTCGTAGGGCTGCTTTGGCGTTACCTGTTCGATGCCAACTACGGCCTGATTAACTATGTTCTGGAACTGGTTGGCTTCGAACCCAAGATCTGGCTGGGGACTCCCGGTTTGGCCTTGCCGGCGGTCATTATCACCGATATTTGGCAATGGACTCCCTTTATGTTCATTCTCTTCCTTGCGGGGTTGCAGAGCCTGCCGAAAGACCCCGTGGAAGCCGCCCAAGTGGATGGGGCTTCCACCTGGCAAGTGATTTGGCAGGTGAAGATCCCCCTCCTTGCCCCGGTGATCTGGGTAGCGGTCCTCCTCCGGATCATCGACGCTTTTAGAAGCCTGGAAGTGATGTTCATCATGACCTTCGGCGGGCCAGGAAGAGAAACCGAAGTTTTGTCGCTGCTCATATACAAGACCGCCTTCATGAGCCAGCGGTTGGGTTTGGCCGCGGTTAATGCCCTTTTCCTGTTGGTCTTTATCATATTGCTTAGTGCGGCATTCCTGATGGTCGCCCGGCCGACCTTGTCAAAAAAGTAATCTGAAAGGGAGACGTTTCCCCATGAAAAAAAACACTTCCTCGCCTTCCCCAAACATGGCCAAGCACACCCCCCTGCGCGCCGAATCGCGGGAGGCCCATTCAAACGGAAATATCTGGAAGGCCGGGAAATCATCGTTAATATTCATTCTTGCTTTCGTATACCTGATTCCGGTGATTGTTCTCATACTCACTTCATTTAAAACCCATGTGCAAATTATGGAGAAGGGCTTCGGTTGGATCTTCATGCCCACCTTGGCCAACTATTCCAATGTTCTCCTGGAGCAAAATTTTCTACGATACTTAACGAACAGCTTAATTGTCGGGTTGGTGGCCACTTTTTTCACCCTGCTTTTTGGCGGGTTTGCTTCTTATGCCTTGGTTCGCTTCAATTTTATTGGAAAAGGCACTATTTCTTTAAGCACTCTGCTTATCCGCATGATCCCTCCCGCCGTATTGGTGGTCCCGATTTACGTTCTCTGGTCTTATTTTCGCCTGTCGGATACCCTCCTGGGTTTGATTATTATTTATGTCGGACTGAATCTGCCTTTCACCATCTGGGTTCTCATCAGCTTTATTTCCGATGTGCCGGTGGAACTGGAAGAATCGGCAGTAGTGGACGGCTGCGGCCCCTGGAAAATATTCTTCCTGATTATCATCCCCTTGATCAAGCCCGGCCTGGCGGCGGCCGCTATTTTTACCTTCCGAATCGCGTGGAATGAGTTCATTCTTGCCCTGGTCTTGACCAATCGCTTGACGCGCACGTTACCCGTGGCCACAACCATCTATCTGACGGACACCGGTATTGAATGGGGGAATATCACCGCCATGGGAACCCTGGTGGCCCTGCCGGCAATTATTTTTACCTTCCTGGCTGCAAAGCAGATCATTGCAGGGCTGACGGCGGGTGCAGTCAAAGGCTAATTTTATGAACGGAGGAATTATGACTTTTCATCAGAAGGTTGCCGTCGTCACCGGCGCGGGCACGGGCATCGGCAAGGCAGCGGCGCTTGCCCTGTTGAAGGATGGCTACCGGGTCGTGCTGGCTGGACGTCGCGCGGAGCCGCTGGAGAAAACGGTTGCGGGATCGGGGGCGGGCACGCGTGCGCTGGCCGTTCCCTCCGACGTCAGCAATCCCGAATCGGTGCGGATGCTGTTTCAAAAGACGAAAGAAACTTTCGGCCGCGTCGATGTGCTGTTCAACAACGCCGGCGTCGATGCGCCCGGTATCCCGTTTGAAGATCTCGCCTATGAACAATGGAAAGCGGTGGTGGACACCAATCTTACGGGCATGTTCCTTTGCGCGCAGGGGGCTTTCCGGATGATGAAAAGCCAGGAGCCGCGCGGCGGACGGATCATCAACAACGGGTCGATCTCGGCCCACGTGCCGCGGCCGGACTCCGCGCCCTACACCGCGACCAAGCATGGGGTTACGGGGCTCACCAAGTGCATCTCGCTTGACGGCCGGAAGTACGACATCGCCTGCGGCCAGATCGACATCGGCAACGCGCTGACCGAACTATCGGCAACCAAAGAAACCAGAGCAAAGGGCTTGAAGCAGGCGAACGGCGAAAGGATGCCCGAAGCGATGATCGACGTGCAGCATGTCGCCGATGCCATCGTTCACATGGCGAGCCTGCCGATCGATGTCAACGTGCAGTTCATAACGATCATGGCAACCAAGATGCCCTTCATCGGACGAGGTTGAGGCTTTTCAATCCCCGGTCCAGCCAAAATCGTTAAAAATCAGAGCCATACAACATTTAAGCTTTTGAATGAAAACATGGGAAGATACTTGAAACAGCTCAAGGACGGAAGCATCAAGATCGACAAGGGAAAGATCCGGGAGGAGGCGCATCTGGACGGGAAGTACATCATCTCCACCAGCGACGACACCCTGACCCCGGAGGACATCGCTCTGGGCTGCAAGCAGCTTCTGGAGGTGGAGAGAGCCTTCCGGACGCTGAAGACCACCCTGGATCTGAGACCCGTTTATCACCGGAAGGATGGCCGCCTCGAGGCGCATGTGTTTCTCTGTTTCCTGGCGCTCATGCTGGTGCGCATTGCGGAGAGAAAAACGGGGCTCACCTGGGATAGTATTCGTGGTGTGATGGAGCGTCTTCATCTGATAGAATTTCTTTCAAAAGATGGACGTGTTCTACAGACTACAGAACCGACAAAAGAACAACTCAACATTTTTAAATTACTGAAAATATCGCCACAAAAACGTATGCAGGACATCCAAATGAACCCCTAAAAACGTAGGCACACGACTAAATAACGAGCTAAACCAAAATCACCGTAATGACTCAGTTATCACCAAATTGTTTGCCTACCACTGTCGAAGCCGGGGGGAAACTGGACAGGTGCATTAGTGGTAAAGCTGCCTGTCCGGTTTGATAATCGAGAAAAGATCGGGGGAAGGGCCATATCGCCCCCGTGTCTCGGAAAAACGGGAGCAAGGCCAAATCGTTCTTCAGCCGCGGCCGCAGAATTCTTCGGCGTGATAGGAACTGCGCACAAGGGGGCCGCTGGCCACCTGTACAAAACCCATCCCGAAGGCGACCTCCTGCCAGGCATCGAATTCCCCGGGCGGAACAAAGCGGGCAACGGGAAGGCAGTCCCTTTTCGGCTGAAGATACTGTCCGAGCGTCAGGATTTGACAGCCGGCGCCGAGAAGATCGCGCAGCGCCGATTCGACCTCGTCGGGACGTTCGCCGAGGCCGAGCATCAATCCGGACTTGACCGCCATGCCGGGCGCGCAGGCGCCGGTCCGCCGGAGCAGTTCCAGGGACCGGTCATACATCGCCTGCGGCCGGACCTCCGGATAGAGGCGCGCCACCGTTTCCAAATTGTGGTTGAGAACGTCGGGACGGGCATCGAGAACGGTCCGGAGCGCCGCCTCATCCCCCTGAAAATCGGGAATCAGAACCTCGATGCGCGCCGAAGGCCTGCGGGCGCGCAGGAAACGGATCGTCTCCGCAAAAAAACCGGCGCCTCCGTCGGCCAGATCATCCCGGGTCACCGATGTCACCACGATATAATTTAGCGACATCCGGGCGGCCGCCTCGGCGACCCGCCGGGGTTCGTCGGGATCCGGCCTTTCCGGTGTTCCCTGAGTCACGGCGCAGAAGCGGCAGCGGCGGGTGCAGGAATCCCCCAGGATCAGGAAGACCGCCGTCCCCCGGGAAAAGCATTCCCCCCGGTTGGGGCAGCGTGCCTCCTGGCAGACCGTATGGAGGCGCCCATCGTCCAGAAGGGAGCGGATCCGGGAAAAGGCCGGATCGGACGGCAGCGGGCGCCCGAGCCAGATGGGCTTCCGGATGGATTTTTCTTGCTGTCGGGTTTGCTTCATCATTTCAAGAATAGTAAAGCCAGACAGTTATTGCTTAGCGTCCAGGCCAACTTTTTCTGAATCGAAAAGGATTGCCTCCAGCTATTTCTGAATAAGTCTTAGGCCCCCCTATATAATGTCGAGCGGCATCTAATTCATAAATGACTCCACCTTCCTTATAGGCAACAGTCCAATGATAGGGGGTTGGAGCGGTGCCAATCTCGGGTCCTGGATTAGGGCCGCAAAAGCCAACTGTGCAGTCATATTGAATGACAACGGTCTCATATCCTGCCTTTTTAAGGCAATAATCGACAAATAAGGCTTGCATAAAGCAATTTCCGGTTTTTAATTTGAATGTTTGCTCTGGACTACGCTGATAGGGTGATTCCAAGCCTGAATAAAAGCGTAATGTCATGGGGTAGTACAAATTGGGTTTGACATATTTAAAAATTAGACGTGGTGAATTTAATCTGTTTGTCACCTCCTCAAAATTTGACCATTTGTCTCGGACGTCATCCAGGAAAGATTTATTTCTGAAAATGCTTGGGCCTGTTGAGAGTATTGATAAAACTGATTTTATTTCTTTTCTATCTAAAATATAAACAGGCTCTGTAAGTATCTTTTTTACATCTTCTTCAAGGAGAACAATGCCATGCAACCCCCAGGCTTTATTGAGAAGGCTTTCCAAGTCGTAATTGAGTAAGGGATTATTTTGCTTTGAAAACTGAACCTTCCCTGAGAGCCAAAAAAGGGCCTGCAGGGGGGTGCAGAATTTCCTGATTTCAGGTATTCCCTCTTTGTACATTTTATCGAAGGCACTATCAAAGGCAAGTGGATCAATTTCATATAGCGTAAGAATATTCTTTAATGATTCCGCTTCTTTAATGGAAATAGTCCTCTTCAGTTCCGGCAATTTGGCCAGTTCCAGGGCCAATAAACTATTTTTTTCTTTAATTTCAGCGAGGAGCTTCTTTGCTTCGAGTATATTTTCATTTTCTCTGCTTTCGCCCGGTGGAGTGTTGTTTTCAGCCATACTATTTACCTTGGGGCTAATCGCAACGGAACAACTCGATAAGAGCAATAAAATACAGATTGTAAGAGGAACTGTTATTTTTGCATTCATGTTTTGTCCTTTTTTAGGAAGAAGCATCAGTCAGGTTGTTCTGTTTACTACCCTGTGGTGTGAAATAAAACCTGCCTTCCAGAGAGGACAACTCCCTGGGAATCTGTTTTCCCTGCGTCTGTCGGCCGAGGTCCTGCCTCACATTTTTGAAGACCTCCTCAATCGGCAGCCCGGGAGTCATCAGAGGATTTCCGTGCAGGTCTTGATGTCCATCTGCGGATCGAGGAGCGTAAAGAGCCTACCCATGGAGGTCATCAGGTTCGCCGAATGCAACTTCAGCGCATCCTTGTCGGCGTATTTCTCGTATATCACGATGGTTGTGCTGTTTCCCCCGCCCTTCACAGCGTGCGGGATATATGCCAGGCACCCCGGTTCGTTCTTCATCAATTTCGGAACATCTTCCTTCAATATCTGGATGGCCTCATCCATTTTTCCCTCTTTAACCTTGAGCGTGGCGATCACGGTGTACATGGGCTTCCTCCTTGCGGGTTTCCTTCAAACCTGATTGACTCATTTAAAAAGGTATTCAAGTCCATTGCTAATAACAATTTCACCTTACTTTTCCTATCGGGAAGGCCTGCCCGCTGATGGATATCGTGGGATACTGGGCTTTCTTGAAAATCTTCTCGGCCAGGGTAGGCACTTCATTGTCCACATAATCCGCAAGCTCTGTCGTCTTCACATAACCTGTATTTCCCTTGTCGGCTTTTCCTTTCAATCCCTCTGCCAGCACGTAAGTAAACAATCCATGACCCTGATAGCCTTCCAGCGCTTCCTGTATGGAAGTAGATGCCGAAAGAATGGTTGAGCCCACTGCCCGACCCAGGATCTTCATCGCCGTGTCCTCGCTCATGCCTCTTGTCAGCATCGCCACCTGGATGGCCTCACCCAAAGCCCCGGCATTGCATGTGTCGATGATGATCAGCTTTTTTGTGGCAGGAATATTACCAATAATTTCTTTGAATACCGACTGACCAATGGCGTCGGTCTTGAGTCTCTCTGTCCGTGTTGATCCTACATTGGAGGTGATGAGAAAGTATTCTCCATCGTCAACTGTGCCATGGCTCGCCACATATAAGACAAACAGGTCATCAGGATTTAAAGACTGCATGTCCTTAAGTTCTTTCAAGATGTTTTCCCTTGTCGTCTCTTCTTTGGAGGAAAGCGTTTTTACTTCTACTTTATCAAAAAGAGGCGCAGCGCCTTTCTTAAGCGTGTCGGCAAAGAGTGTTGCATCTGCGACGGCGTAATTAAGTTGGAGTTTAGGGTTTTTATACTCGTCGATGCCAATTACCAGAGCATAAAGAGAAGGTCTGCCGATGGCTTTAAATGACGCTGTGATTTCATAAATAGCGTCTGTGCTCTGCATGGTATTGTCGGCATTAAATGCAATAGCCCGTATGGAGTTCAAACCACTGGAAAGTTTCAGTTTATATGTCTTGTAGATTTCGGTCTGATTAGACGTGACAACTTTCACGCCTCTGGTGCTATCCAGCATAACTGCGGAACCATTGAGATAAAGCCTGATATCGCCAATCCCTCCACCGGCATCGGTAATTTTCAAGGTGATCGCGGCATCGCTCTTTTCAATACTTTTAGGTGTATCCACGATCGCTACCACCGGAGGCGGTTTTACATCCGCTACCTTTTTGAGGTCCTTTAAAGACCCGCCGGAAAGCGCGAGAGTAACAAGGTCTGGACGGTAGAAGCTTTCCCGCAATTGCTCTGTACTATATTCTTTACCACCAACTTTAACACTGAGATACTGGTCGCCTTTAGGAGATGAGCTGTAATAACCATTTGGGGTTGTAACAATCCATTCTCCATCTTCAAAAGCAATCATAGTGGCAAGCTCTTCGCCTGTAGAAACATCCCAGATTCTTGTAGAAGCGTCTCCAGCAGATATCACCTGCTTGCCATTGGAAAAAAATTTAGCCGAAGTACCGTACCCACCGGCTCCCCCGCTGATATGTCCAGCAAGGGGTCTCAATTCCGTTTCTGCTGCTAAATCCCAGATTTTTACCTGACCATCATTGCCCGCTGATAAGGCATATTTACCATCTGGCGAAAAAGCTACGGACCAAATCCCATAACCTGTATGACCGACGAATTTCTTTATCTCAGTTAAATTTTTTGCATTCCACAATCTGACGATATTGTCAGATCCGCCCGACAGGGCATATTCCCCATCTGGAGAAAAAGAAAGTGCTCTTATTACATCGCGATTGACTTTTACTGTTCTTATAGACTTTCCCAACGATATATCCCATAAATCAATTATGCCACCAATACTGCCGGATAAGACATATTTGCCATCCGGAGAATAGGCAACAGAATGAAGCCTATAGTCGTATGAAGGTTGTATTTTAAAATCTATGATTTCCCCGCCTGTTGCTACATCAAATATCTTCATGGTTGGTTTAGGGTTAAACAAACGGGAACCGTAGCCTCCACATATAAAATGTTTTCCGTCTGGAGAAAACGCTATAGAAAAAGCTGAATTGTTATCAAATGTCCTTATTTCTTGTCTTGTAGCCATATCCCAAAGTTTTGCTCCTTTGCCGCCGGAAGCGAAATATTTTCCGTCAGGCGAAAAAGCGACCGCAATTCCTTGGCCCATCCAATCTTCATGAGTGAACGTTTGTATTTTTTTCCCGTGCCGAATATCCCAGAGGATAAAAGAGTCTCTGCTGCCCGATAAAACATACCGTCCATCCGGAGAAGTATCTACTTTAAACACAACGGGAGCTTTTTGTTTAATTTCCCGCGACATATTAACGTCCTTTACAGTAAGAACAGGCTTAAACGAGCAGGAAGAAAGAAAAAGCGCAAAACACACCACCCATATTTTTCGATAAACAGACATGTTCTCTCCTCTTTGAATCGTGTAGACCGGTTCTCCCGATTAGCCGGTATTGAATAATGTAACATATCGGGGGAACTTTGAGTGCTTAGCTTTTTTACATAGCACTTCCGGTGAGTAAAAACGCTGCCCAGTAATAGGGATGCGGGTATTGTTTTTTAGCTTTGAGCTGCGCCTGCCGCAGGGCTTCATCTTTACTCATTTCCGATAGATTGGTGTAAAAATGAACCATCAAATCGCGGGTTGCCTCGTCATCCACCTGCCACAAGCTGGATATCAACGAGCGCGCTCCGGCATAGAGGAAACCACGCGTAAAGCCGACAACATCATCGCCTGTTGCCACTTTTCCCAGAGCTGTTTCACAGGCGCTGAGAGTGACCAGATCGGCACTCAAAGATAAATTATAAAGATCCGATGCTCTCAATAGTCCATCATTATTTCTATCTGCGGCCAGCAGCAGCGCTGAATTAAGCGGCTTATCCAGATCAAATACGCCATGGACCGCCAGATGAATTACGGAATATTTGTCCCCCAAATTTTGCAGATTGGTTTTTGATGCCTCACTGCGTAAAAGAACATTGGATTTTGGAATGATCCTGCCAATGGCCAGAGCCTCGTCCTGCGCGAATTTCAAATCATATTTCGGATCGTCCAGCTTCGGATTGCCGAAAATCAGGGCGCCTCTATCCTCTTGCTTTGCCCGCTCCTTGAGGAAACTCAGAACGCTGGCGCTGGGCAGCATCCGTAAACTGAAGCGGTCAATCAGATATTCGTTGCCGTCGGAAAGGGCTGCAAAAGGCAAATAGTGCAGAGATCCATGCGGAACGATAATCAATTTTTTTGTTTTAATTGCGGGGGCTGCCAAAGCAAATATTTGACGGTATAGCGTCCGGCTATATTGGTTGAATTCCGGTATGTTTCGTGTCGTAATATTTTTGCGCAGGGCATCAATATTATTTTCCAGATCTGCTGCCGGCAGCTTCATCGCCACAATCGTCTTGCCTGTTAAAATAAAAACATACCATTCTTTGTCCGCGTAATAATATTCCAGCAGGGTTTCATCGTCTTGAATCTTGCTTTGAATTTCGGCCGTGGCAGGAGTCGTCACGGAAACCAGCGCGGCCAGTTCGGGCGCTTTTTCCTGCAGGTCTTTTTTCAGTGCTAAAACAACAGCACGGCTTTTATTCTGATTTTCTTTGTCTTCGACTTGCGCCACAATAGCCAAATCATCTTCTACCTTATCAAGCCGGACCAAAGCTGTTTTGATTTGCTCTGTCTGTCCGCCGCGGACTTTTATGTCCTTTTGCGAAGCAAGCAAGTCCACCAGGGCTCGGGCTTTGGCACGCTCCACGTAAGCAAATGCTTCTGCATAACGGCCGTCAGCAAGAAGCAGCGCCGTCAATTCAGCGTAAGCCGTTTGTTTATCGCCGACAAAGCCGATGCGGCCCGCTTCGGAATTAATCGAAGAGCGTTGCTTTTCAATGACGTCAATTGCTTTTTTGAGCATGTCTTCCGCAACGCTTTTCTGGCCTTCGGCCAAGGCAATTTTTGCCCGATCCAGCAGTACAATCCAGTAAATGCCGCCGATTTGCTCAATTTGCGGATGCCCTAAAAGCTGGCCATATCCTTCTTTGGCCTCTTTTATGTTTCCTGTTTCGTAAAGACTTTTCGATAAGATATAGAGCTTGGGAATCTCCTGGAAGGTCTGATCGTAGAATGCTGTAACTAACCCTGTCACCCTTGCATCCGGATTCTTGATGGCGGTCAGAGCATTATCATATTCTTTCAATGCCATGTAAATCCGCGCCAGTGCGCTGTATTTTGGAGGCCCGTTCATGACCGTGATGCTTACATTTTTCAGTGAATTAGCAATTTTTTGAGCATCTACCTTATTTCCGGATAGAGCATGGGCAACACCCAAAATATCGTAAATGTCGATCAGTTGAGATGTATAAAATGTACTTTTCTCACGTCCCCCTTCATGCAATAGTTTATAAGCAAGGGCGCCTTCCTGAATGGCCTTCTGAGGTTCCCCCTGATCCAGATAAACAGAACCGCGAAGGATTTGCGGATAAACGGTGAGATCGGAGCCGACGAAA
>JAPLJY010000075.1 GCA_026388345.1 Deltaproteobacteria bacterium | reverse complement strand
CTGAATACACCTCTTCAAATCGCATCTTCCGGATCTCCTGTAGCATCTCCGTCCGTCGCATCTGTCACCTCCATCGGTGATCGTAACAAACCGGACAGATTGTGTGCTACAAACCGGACATGTCACGTACTCGCGACATTCAAACCGAAAACCCTTGACTCGTAGATGAAAGTGCGCAAAACTACAGAGGAAAAATCATCTGTCAATGAAAATCCAAATGCGGCGTTTGATTTTTCAATATAAATCGTTTATTTGAGGTGTCAGCCTCTCCTGGGACAGGGAGGGCGGTTGGGAGCAGAGGTGGCGCTGAGCGAAAAGACGGAAGAAGGACCGGAGCGGCGATGCGTCGCCGTTTTTGACGGCAGGGGGGGAACGCTCCCCCTTGCCGATCTGGCGGACGATCTTCTTAAGCGGCAGAAGGAAAACTGGCCCGGTCTCTCCGAGGGATACGCCGCGCTGGGCGCGGTCCGGATCCGGGAGATCCGCGGCGACGGCTGGGGTGTGCAGGTCCAGTTCAACCCCCGGCGGATCCTGAGTAGCGGGTCGAAACTCGATCCGGAATCGATCCGGCGCCGCCCCTGTTTTCTCTGTCTGAAAAACCTCCCCCCGGAACAGCAGGCGATCCTCTACCGGGATAACTACCTCATCCTCTGCAATCCCGCACCGATCTTTCCGGGCCATCTGACGATTGCGCACCGCCGCCATCTTCCCCAGTCGCTCCCGGAGAATATGCTAATATTTCTGAGGCTTGCAGCGGACTTCGGTCCCGGGATGACCATCTTTTACAACGGGCCGCGATGCGGCGCGTCGGCCCCGGACCATTTCCACTTTCAGGCGGCCCCCGCCGGCCTCATGCCGGTGGAAAAAGAGATTCTCGATACGCGGAAACGGACCGGGGTGAGGCGGCGAGCCGGTATGAAGATTTCCGGAACCGCGGGACTGGGGCGGGGGATTCTCGTGATCGAGGGGAGGGAAGAAGTAGCCGTTGCGGCGCTGGTCGGGAAGTTGATCGAGGCGCTCGGCCGTCTGACATCATCCGCCGGCGAGCCGCTGCTGAATATTCTTTGCAGACACACCGGAGAGGGCTGGTGCCTGATCCTCTTTCCCCGGCGGAAGCACCGGCCGGACGCCTATTTCCGGGAAGGCAAAGAGGGACTCCTCATCAGTCCCGGCGCCGTGGACATGGGCGGGATCATCATCACCCCGCGGGAAGAGGACTTCCTGGCCTTGACGCCGGATCTCGTTTCGGGGATCTTCCGGGAGGTGGCCTTCGATGATACGGCCACGGATGCCCTCCTGGCCTTGCTGTGATAGAAAGCGGCAGCGAGTTTGAGACACCTGCCTTTGCAGCATATTGAAAAAGTCTCTTTTGCAGGCTGTTCAAAAACATCCGGATGCAAGGCACCCGAGATCCTGAGCCGTGAGGCGTACTTTCCGGTACGTTGAACGGCGAAGGATGAGGGAAACGCAGCAGATGGGCGTTTCAGCCTGTCAGGGATCAGGGCCAGTTCTTGACGAAGTCGATGATGCCGAAATACTCGAGGAGGAGCGGACACACCGTACCGATGATGATGCCGATGGCCACGGCCATCACAAAATAGTGGTAGCTTTTCGGGATGGGGGGACGGCTCTTGGGTGTCTGGTCGCTCATCTGTCTTCCTTTTCCTTCCTCACAAGCCTTCGTCCGGCGGCGCCCTCCGGGATCATCCGGCCGACGATGATTCCCGTCCGGGTGCGGCGTGACAGGAGATAGCGGTTGAGGGTCATATCGGACAGGACGACCTTCCCCGCCGTGCTCGACGCGTGCAGCAGGTGGAGCTGCCCCCGGACATGGACGGCGAGCCCCGTATGGCTGACGTCGAGACCCTTTTCATCCGTTGTGATCGCGATGATATCGCCGTCCGCAATCCGTTCCGCGGCCTGGTTCAGATCGGCCTTTGCGATGTGGCATTGCGTCCGCCGGGAACAGGCCGCTTCGACGATCCGCATCCGGCCGAACGCAATCGCATCCTTCAGAGCCGGATGCTCTTCTCTTCGGTCCGTGAGGGCGTGGAACTGCTTCCGGAAGGGAGACCCGCCGATTGCGGCGGTGATGTCCCGGACAATGCCCTTGCGCCCGTTGTCCCGGAGCCAGTCGGTGAAGTAGTGGAGGCGGGAGGGGTAGCCCCTCCGGCGTCCGCCCCGGTAGCGGATCCGCTCCAGGGCCGCTGCGAAGTCCGCAAAGCCGGTCTTCCCCGCCCGGATCATGCCCGCCAGGATGACGGTGTTTTCGACGAAGGTGACGCAGTCGAAGGCGCGCAGGTTGACGACGAGTTCCTCCGCTCCTTCCTTCTCCAGCGTTTCCGCTTCATAGGGGGCGTCGAAAAAGTTGCGCCCGACGGCCACGATGAGTTCGGAAAGCGGCATGGCGCCGTCTCCCCGCTCATACGCCGACCTCAGCAGTTCCTCGCAGATCTCACGGTCTTCCGGCAGAAAGATCATACCGTCTCCTCTCTGCAACAGAGGGGTAAGCCCTCCCATTTTCTCATCCGCTTCAATGATCCCGTCACGATCTTCATATCACAAAAACGCCTGCAAGGCATGTGGAAAAGGCCCTCTTCCTCTTTCGCCTTTTGCAAATAGCAGTGGAAATTTTCCGGGATATTGGATAAGGGAGAGGCAAAGCCCCTGAAGGAGGAACGGATGAACCCGGTCGGCGAACCCTCTCGATTCCACGGCGCTGCGAAGTACATCCTTGACGATGAACTGGCCAAGATCGTGAATGTCTCCATGGCCCTGGAGATGCCGCTCCTGCTCAA
>JAPLJY010000099.1 GCA_026388345.1 Deltaproteobacteria bacterium | reverse complement strand
AGACACCAGGGTGTTCAACCGGCCACCCAAACCAGCGAAAAATCACCCCTGGAACAAGAGCTGGAAAGACTGGATGCCCTCCCGACAACGGAGGATATCTGCCTATTGACCAAATAGGACATTTCTACTTTGGCTTGACATGAATCGTAAATCATATTGACTGTTCTTGCAGAATCTGATAAACTGCTGTGTTCAAAATAAATTATTTGGGTGTGAAAATGTTCAAGATAGGGGATTTGGCGGTATATCCGGCGCAGGGAGTCGGGGTGATCGAGGCCATCGAAAACCGGGAGGTCGGGGGAAGCAAACAGCTGTTCTACATCATGAAGATCATGGGAAATGGCATGAAGATCATGATTCCCATGGACAGCGCGAAATCGGTCGGTTTGCGCGAAGTGATCATGAAAACAGAAATCCCCAAGGTCTATGCGATCCTTCGAAACAAGGATGTCACGATCGACAAGCAGACCTGGAACAAGCGGTACCGGGAGTATCTGGAGAAGATCAAGACGGGATCGGTATTCGAAATTGCGCGGGTCCTGCGGGATCTCTTTATTCTGAAAAGCGACAAAAACCTCTCCTTCGGGGAGAGGAAAATGATGGATACGGCGAAGAACCTCCTCATCAAGGAGATCTCGGTGGCGAGTAACGCCGAGGAGACCAAGATCGAAGAGGATCTGCGGATGATCTTTACCGTGCAATGATGCCTGCCTTTTTTCGGTGATGTTCTTTGAAAAGAAAATAATAGCACCGAGATCAATTTAAAATTCATAAGAATGAACAGTAATGAACGTTTTCTGCGGCTTTGCCGGGATGCGGAAAACGGAGTATTTATAAAATCGATCGGAAAGGAGGTGATTGGATGTGATTGTGAAGATTATCTTGATCCTGGCATGTTCCGTAAGCGGTTATTCAATTGCGTACCACAGTTACAATCAGTGGTGGCAATGGGCGATCGGACTGTTTTTGGGTTTATTGATGGCCATATTTGTAATCCAGGTCGAGCAGGCCATCCGGAAGGTCTCCCTGCGGGTGATTCTGGGTGGCGTGGTGGGGATCATCATTGGTCTACTGATTGCTTTCTTATTTGCCTATGGCTTGAGTTTTGTTAGCAATATCATGGAAAAGAGGCAGGTCGTACCCTGGATCTACGCCTTGCTCACCGGCATCATGGGTTATCTGGGGCTTGTCATAGGATCGAAGAAGGTGGAGGAGGTCAGCCTGTTCGGCTGGGGGCCGGCCAAGGAGCTCAGCGATTATCGGATTCTGGATACCAGCGTCATCATTGACGGCCGGATCGCCGATATTTGCGATACCGGTTTCCTGGAAGGCAACCTGATCGTCCCCCGCTTCGTTCTCGACGAACTCCAGTACATAGCAGACTCATCGGATTCCATGAAGAGGGCCCGCGGCCGGCGGGGGCTGGACATCCTAAACCGGATGCAGCGGAGCAGCGGCATTTACATCGACGTGGTCGACCACGATTTCCCCAAGATCAAGGGGGTGGATGCCAAGCTAGTGGCCCTGGCGAAAAAGACAAACGGAAAGATCATTACGAATGATTTCAACCTGAACAAGGTAGCTGAGTTGCAGGGGATCAAGATCCTCAACGTCAATGAGTTGGCCAATGCGCTGAAGCCGGTGGTTCTGCCGGGCGAATTGATGACCGTGAAGATCATCAAGGACGGCAAGGAGCCGGGGCAGGGGGTGGCTTATCTGGACGACGGCACGATGATCATCGTGGACAACGCGCAGAAATACCAGGGAGTGACGGTGGAGGCGCTGGTGACGAGCGTTCTGCAGACGACCGCCGGACGGATGATCTTTTCGGAACTGAAATCGGCCATTTCGGACAAGAAACCCTTCGGGATAAACGCAAAACAGTAACGATATTCAGGCCCGGTGATACGCAATCGCCGGGCCTTTTTTTTCCGGGACGGCGGCATGAAGACAGTCACAATCATCCCCGCGGGTGGAACGGGAAGGCGCATGGGAGGGGAGATCCCCAAACAGTACCTTTTGCTCGCCGGAATCCCCATCCTTGCGCATACCCTCAGCGCATTTCAACGCTCCCCGCTCGTCGATGAAATTATTCTTGCAGTTCCGGAAGGGCATATCGCAGAAGTCCGGCGGACTGTGGTCGAACAATTCGATTTCTCCAAGGTCAGGCTGGTTCTTGCCGGCGGAAGAGAGAGACAGGATTCGGTGAAAAACGCGCTCGCGCATGTGTGTGACGAACACGGGGTGATCGTCATCCATGACGGCGTCCGGCCATTCGTTACTGGGGATCTGATCGAACGTGCCATCGCCGGGGCAAAGAAGTACGGCGCAGTGAGCACCGGTGTTCCGGTCCGGGATACCGTGAAGGAGGTGGACGAGGCAGGACGGGTAGTGAAGACGGTGCCACGGGAAGGTCTCTGGCTGACGCAGACCCCGCAGGCCTTCCGGAGAGAAGTGATCCTTGCGGCTTATGAGAGGGCCGCGGCGGATGGGTTTTACGGCACCGACGACGCCTCTCTGGTCGAGAGAACAGGAATCCCCGTTCGGATGATCATAGGCGACAAGGATAATATCAAGGTGACGACGCCGGAGGATCTGGTGCGGGGCGAGAGGATGATCCGCCACTTTGCGGGTGGAACGGCGGATTGATGCTCCCGCGCGGACGCGCGAAGGCGCGGGGCCGGCGAAGACAGATCTGGTCGGGAGAGAATTCATTTTTTGGGGGATCTGCGGGAGAACGGAATGAGAATCGGTTTCGGCTATGACAGTCACCGTCTCACGGCGGGGAGAAGGCTGGTCCTGGGTGGGAAGGAGATCCCGCACGAAAAAGGGCTTTGGGGCCATTCGGATGCCGATGTCCTGATCCATGCCGTCTGCGACGCAATCCTGGGAGCCGTCGGCGAGGGCGACATCGGCCGGCAGTTCCCGGACACGGATCCCGCTTATCGGGACATTTCCAGCCTGGTCCTCCTGGAACGGGTGCGGGCGCTTGCCGCCGCGAGGGGTTATCAGGTCTGCAATGTGGATTCAACAATCGTTCTGGAAAAGCCGAAACTGGCCCCCCATCTTCCGGCGATGGGGGAAAACATTGCCGGGATTCTGCGGATTCCCTCCGCCCGGGTGAGTGTCAAAGCCAAGACGAACGAAGGGATGGGACTCGTGGGCGCCGGAGAGGGCGCCGCCGCCTTTGCCGTCGTCCTGGTCGAAGGAGAGAATACACCATAAAAAATCTGGTTCATCCGTTTGATGCGTTCTGAAGGCGATAGGGAGCATCAAATATTATACGGCCGCTTTATGGAACGATTATAATTGCTCATCCCTTCAGGATATTTGCAAAACTTTTCTTTGCCTGAAGGCGAGGGGGGGTCAACCATTGCATGTCATTTTTCCATGAACAGCACTCACTCAATTCAGATTGAAACGTGTTTGCACTAATTTGCAGATCGTCCGTTCATGAATAGGATTGATTGATGCGCTACGCCATTGCCGATATTCATGGTTGCTGTAAAACGTTTCATGCCTTGATAAAAAGATTGCAGATCAAAGGGAAAGACCACATTTATCTGCTTGGGGATTATATTGATCGTGGTCCTGACAGCAAAGGCGTTCTTGATGCAATCATGAACCTGGACTGCAACGTTGTAGCACTGATGGGAAACCATGAGGATATGTGGCTCAGGGCGTCCGTCAAGATGGGTGATCCTGACCTATGGGCCGAAGAAATTAACATCTGGATGGAAAATGGTGGACAGGCAACATTGAAAAGTTTTGCAGGTATCGACACAAAACCATATCTGGCGTTTCTTAGGGACCTCCCGTTATTTCTTGAACTGGATGACTTCTTCTTAGTCCACGCTGAGTTTGACTTTTCACTTTCCGATCCTTTTGGCAAGGCGGGTATCGACTCCATGCTTTGGGGCAGAGGGAAGCCATATCATGGCAAAAAGCCTGTTCTCTGTGGACATACGCCTTTACCGTTAGAGCAGATTCAAGCAGGATTGCAAACAAACAAAATCAATATTGACAATGGCTGCTGTTATGTCAATCGTATAAAGCAGCACAATCTTTTGGCATACGGTCTTGATGATGGTCAGCTTTATATTCAGCAAAACATAGAAGACCCTTATTAAGTCATTGTCATTTGCCCCATAGGGTACCATTGGTAGTTATACTTTTAGATATAGATTCCTCAATTCTGATATTTATACAGCACTAAACCGTAATAAGTGCATAGGTGCTTAGCTTTATTGATAATTGATCAAGACCAGCCTTACTGACAACGAATACAAGTCGTCGGTTTTTTATAAGCGGCCCTGATCATCGAGTCGAGCATGAAAGGTACAAAGTCTTGACAGCCTATTTTCCGCTCGAGTAGAATGTTCCTGTGCTTCCTGCTACGAGTAAAACGTCACTCTTTAAAATAATGCCTGATTTCAAACCGGAATTGACAGCTCTGTAGATCAATATCACCCTTGCTGGTCAGGATTTTAATCACAATCCAAAGGAGAGGGACTATGAAAAAGATTTTCTTGAATGTTTTTTCTATTCTTGTTCTTGTTATTTTATCTTCAACATCGGTATTTAGTCAACAATCCCAGGCTCCTATCGCTTCCTCACCGGTCGTTTCGAAGCAGGTCGAGCCTAACATCTATATGTTCACCGGCGGACGGGGCGCGAATACCGGTGCATACATCGGCGAAAAGGAAGTGCTTCTCATTGACTCGAAGCAGGATTCGGCATCGGTCGCGCAGGTGCTCGCGACAATCAAGAAACTCACGAACGACACGGTCACCCGCCTCGTGAACACCCATGCGGATGGCGACCATGTGTTCGGCAACCGGTTCCAGCCCGCGGGCGTGACCTTCATCGCGCACGAGAACTGTCTGAAAGAGTTCTTCGTCCCCTCCATGAATGGCATCCCATCCGATTGGAACAACCCGGCGCTCAAGGTATTCCTGCCCTCGGTAACCTACAACGACGGAATGGATGTACAAGTCGGTACGAAACGTATTCAGCTATATTATTTCGGAGTTGGCCACACCACCGGGGACACGGTAGTGTATTTTCCGGATGAGAAAGTGGCGTTTATCGGCGACCAGATATTCACCACCCGGGTGCAGCTTATTCATGCCTACAAGGGCGGGAGCTCATTTGGCGAGGTGGCGGCACTGGAAAAGATGCTCTCTACCATAGATGCCCAGAAATTTGTCTGCGGCCACAATGATGTGATCGATCGCGTTGCGGTCCAGAACCATATCGCCCAGATGAAAGCCCTGCAGGAGAAAGTGCTCGATCTCAAGATGAAAGGCCAGAGCATCGAGGAGATGCAAAAACAGTTTGAACAGAACCAGTCGGCGCTGGTTCAGACGATTTATAACGAGATAAAATCAAGTCGGGATTAAAATTATGAAAGCGATAGCCTTAAACGGAAGCCCAAGAAAAAAATGGAATACTGCGATGTTATTGAAGCATGTCCTTGATGGTGCAGCGTCCAAGGGAGCTGAGACTGAGCTGATACATCTTTATGATTACAATTACAAGGGCTGCATAAGCTGCTTTGCATGTAAGCTTAAAGACGGTACAAGCTATGGTAGATGTGCCGTGAATGATGGTTTAAAACCCATTTTTGACAAGGTTCATGATGCCGATGCCATTATTCTGGGCTCACCCATTTATTTCGGCATGTCTACAGGTGTTATAAGATCCTTCATTGAAAGGCTGCTGTTTCAATACCATACTTATGATGCAAATTACTCCTCTCTTTTTAAAAGAAGTATCTCAACTGGGCTGATTTACACCATGAATGTTGATCAAAGCCTTATTGAAGCCATAGGTTATGACAGGACACTCATGGGTACCGAAAGGGCATTTAAAAGATGTTTCGGAGCATCTGAAACACTTATGGTCACAGATACATATCAGTTTGATGACTATTCCAAATATGAGACGTCAGGCTTGAATGAGGCAAGAAAGGCACAGAGGAGGGCAGAGGTTTTCCCGGAAGATTGCAGGAAGGCTTTTGAAATGGGCGTTAGGTTTGCAGGTCAGTGCAATATTTAATCTTGGTCAATAATCAGGCCATGATTCTGCTGCCGAAAACTTGAAAAGAATCCTGAAAGTCCAAATCTTTTTTCATAAACCGCATTCACTCAGTTGCAAATACAAATGTTTATAGCAGTTGGTCGGGCCAGATCATTGAATGCTGTTTGAAATGCGCAGGGATGACCCCAGCGTCACCATATCGAGTAGAACGTTGACGCTCTCGTTCACGAAGGGAGCATACTGGTCCCGCGCTTTCTTCTTAAGCTCGGTAGGCGTCTCCTTCTTCTTACCGCCGCTTTCCTTCTGCATATCCTTGCGTAAGTCGGTGAGCCGGATAACGCCCTTCTTGCCGGCGGCCTCTTTGTTGCTCTTGATGATCTCGGCGAACTTCGCGTCTTTAGCGACCCGGGCCTTGGACCTTGCTGCCAGCTCCGCGAGCATGGGCTGCTCCAGAGGTTTCCAGAGCGGCGTGGCGTTTCCCGGCACGCCGCGGAAGGGCGTGATCGCCTGGACCGGAAGCGGGTAATCCAGCTCCGTTTCACCAATATCTTCGAGAATGAACCAGATAGGCAGCTGCACATTCGCTTCTACGCCCATCTTCTGCGTAGACTTGCCGCCGGGAAGGAAGTACAGCCCCGTGGTGACTTTCATGCCGCCCAGACCCCAGGGCAGAGGCGTCAGTTCCTGCACGGACCCCTTGCCGAAGGTATGGTCCGACCCGACGATCACAGCGCGACGGTAGTCTTTGAGAGCGCCCGCCACGATCTCGCTGGCCGATGCACTCATGCGGCTCGTCAGCACAACGAGGGGACCCGTGTAGAGTGCGCGGAGATCTTCCGCTGGGAACGTAATCACGTTGCGCTTGTTGCCTTCCGTCTCCGATGCGGCCGAACCATTGGCGAGAATAGTCACCTGCTCGCGGCTGTCTTTGGTTGCCACAATTCCACCCTTGCCAAGAAAAAGGCCGGCAAGGCGTACCGCCTCCGTGAGCAGGCCCCCCCCGTTGCGCGAAAGGTCCAGCACGATCCCATCGACATGCCGCTGCCTGGCCTCCGCGAGGAGGCTTTTCACGTCTTCATAGCAGGACTTATTTTCCTTCTCGTCGCCGTAGAAGGAAGGAAGATCGATCACGCCGAAATGGTACTGCCCGCCGTTCACTGTCCGTGTCTCGTAGGCGATCTTGGCCTCCTGCTCCTTGATGTCTATCTTATCGCGCGTAATAGTGACGTCGAAGCGGTCAGTGTGTTCGGCCTGCCGCAGGATTGTCAGGGTTACCTGCGTACCTTTCTTGCCGCGGATCATCTTGATAATGTTGCGCAGGTCCATGTCGATGACGTCAACGGGCTTTTCCCCTTCCTGGGCCACGGCGATGATCTTGTCTTTCGGCTTCAGCAGGCCCGAGCGCTCGGCGCCCCCCCCGGGAATCAACTCCTCAATGAAGGTAAAGCCATTGTCGCTGCTGAGGGCGGCACCGATCCCATCCAGGGAAAGCTGCATCTGAATCCGGAGGTCCTCAACGTTTTCGGAGGACAGGTAGCTCGTGTGCGGATCCAAGGCCCGTGCAAAGGCCTCGGCGATGCTCGTAATGAGCTTTTCAGGATTGCGCTCGACCACCCGCATCGTCTGCAGCTCGTAGCGGTGAATCTGCTGCTTCTTGGCCTCCGCCAAGTCGATGCCTGCCAACAGGGCGTTTTCGATCTGGAATTGTACAACCTTTCTCAGGAGCCCATGCTTTTCCGCCGTCGTCTTCACATAGGGGCGCTTGTTTACGTTGATGTTCAGCTCCACCGTCTCGTCGAGTCGGTAGTCCGGCCCCAGAATCTTTTTGACAATGGCCTCGTTCTCCCGGGCTCGCGCGACGAGCACGTCGTAAACCTGCTGAAGCGTGGTACAGTCGCCCGATTGCATGCTTACAAACACGCCTTGCAGAATCGGCTTTAGCCTTTCCAAATCGGACTCGTACAGCAGCGTTTTGGAGGGGTCAAGACTCTTGGTCATCTGGTCGACGGCGTGAGTCTTGATCTCCCCGGTCATATTCTTCATCGCGTAGTGATTGGCTAGGAATCTTTCCATCAGCATGGGGAGGCGGCTACAGGTAAGGTTCGCGGCCATTGAGGAAACGGGCAATAGCAGGATCAGCAGCAGAATCAGAAGCAGCCTCCGGAAACAGAACCCGCCCTTGCTGCCGAACGCCGCTCTGCGGCTACGTTGATTATCCCCGGGGGTGTTTCCGGAGATGTTTTCAACTCTTCTATCGCACATGCTCATGCTCTCTGCTCTCTCCGCCGCACCGAGGCACGGCTGTCCATCCTTTTGCTCTGTATGAGAAATCACGTGGTTGTGACGATAGAAGGGCGGAGAGGTTCTGTCAAGGAAAAAGGAAAATTGTATGCAGTTGGAGTTGAATATTTCAAATACTAATCTTCACTGCGGCTGATCGGGACAGATCATTGAATACCGAATGACATGTGCAGTTTTCCGAGGGTGATTTTTTTCGGAACTGCACCCCACATTTTGTGATCAACATTTTATTGACATAAGATAGCCCCTTCTTTTAAGGTTACTTCTCAAAAAAGAACGCTCTTATAACCGCCCCTACACCGGCTGTATCGCTGGAGTCACTTTATCCGAGCAGGGTTGCGGAAAAACACAGAATCTGAGGATGGAGGAATATTCAATTGATCGAGAAAAGACCCTTCGGCCGTACCGGCCACATGAGCACTGCAACGATCTTCGGGGGCGCGGCCCTGATGCGGGCCACTCAGAAGGATGCCGATCGGGCGCTGGAAATCCTGCTGAAGTACGGGGTAAACCACATCGATACCGCCCCCCGGTACGGAGATTCAGAAATCTTTATCGGCCGCTGGATGGCGAGACACCGCAAAGATTTCTTCCTGGCCACTAAAACGGGCAAGAGGACTTACAAGGAGGCCCGCGAAGAGATCCGCCGCTCCCTCGACCGTTTAAAGGCAGATAGAGTTGACCTCATCCAACTCCACGGCCTCCAGCACCCGGATGAATGGGATACAGCCTTGGGTCCGAGAGGGGCCCTCGAAGCAGCGATCGAAGCTAGAGAAAAGGGCTTAGTGCGCTTTATCGGGGTCACCGGACATGGGTGGATGATCGCAGCCATGCATAAACGGGCTTTGAAGCGTTTCGATTTCGATTCTGTCCTTCTGCCCTACAACTATATGATGCATTTAAATGAGCGCTACCGTGAGGAGTTCGAAGAGGTTGTGCGAATTTGCAGGGAACAGAATGTGGCCGTCCAAGTCATCAAATCCCTCGCCCGGGGGCCTTGGGGGATTACCCCGCAAAACCGGAATACATGGTATCAGCCTCTGGAGGAGCAGGGAGACATAGACCTGGCGGTTCATTGGGTGCTGGGCCGCTCGGATGTGTTTCTAAGCACAGTGGGCGATATTGATCTATTGGCTAAAGTCCTGGATGCCGCCAGTCGCTTCTCGAACCGCCCGGCCACCGAAGAAATGGACGAAATGATGAAGAAGAATAAAACATCTTCTCTATTCGGAATCGGTACATAAAAATTATCTTTTCAAGTATCATCCATGACGTTCAACTGCTTGTTTACCGATCCGGAGGATTTTTCAATGGCAATTCAAAAAGGAGTCAATCAGCTCTTGGGCATTTGTGGGCTGTACTGCAGAACCTGTCCTAAATACCTTGCCTATCATGACCAAGACAAGGAAGAGTTACAGAAGATATCCCAAATGGATGGTGTCTCCATCGAGGAAATACGATGCGACGGATGCCTTTCTGATCACGTGTATGGGCGCTGCATCGACTGCCGTCACGGTTTTCGCCGCTGTGCCGATGAGAAGAAGGTAAACTGGTGTTTTCAATGTTCCGACTTTCCCTGCAAACGTCTGGAAAATTTTTCCGCAATCCACGTGGTAAACGGGGTCTACCATCATAAGAAGGTCATTGAAAATCTGCAGTTTATAAAGGATCATGGAATCGAAAAATGGGTGGAACAACAGGATAAAGAAGGAGCCTGCCCGAACTGCGGGAAAATACTCTACTGGTATTCGCTGAAGTGCCCGCGCTGTCATGCCGAGGTTCGGTACGATGGATGAGGGCAGAACAGATCGTTTTGCGTGACAACATGAAGTTGAACCTATCGGACAGTACCCATGAAATCCGACAATTGCCCAACTCCTGTAGGATCTGGCCGTTTTCCCTGAAAAGCAATAAACAACGTCGAAGAAGACATCAAATACTAATGTTGATACTGGACTTTCAGAGCGGATTGTTGAATACTGATGGAAAAATAAAAGCTTAAACCGTTTACATTTTCTGATCACTGAGGAACCCAAGAAGATTATGAAGAAATGAGGTCAATATGCCAATCGCTGATGTAAATGGAATAAAGCTCCATTATCGGTTCGACGGACCCGAGAATGGAGAAGTCATCATGTTCTCAAATTCTCTGGCCTCAGACCTCACGATGTGGGATTTTCAGATAACTCCGTTTTCTAAAGCGGGTTATAGGATATTACGCTATGACAGCCGAGGGCACGGCCAATCGTCAGCACCATCCGGCGCCTATACCATGGAAATACTCACCTCAGACGTTGTGGGGTTGATGGATTATCTTGGTTTAAAGCAGGTTCATTTCTGTGGTCTTTCCTTGGGAGGCATGGTCGGCCAGATGCTGGGCGCCTTACAGGGAGAGAGATTGATCTCTTTGATCCTTTGCGATACTTCGTCCAATATGACGCAGCCGGAAATATGGGATGAACGCATCGCAATGGTCAGGAGGACCGGGATGGAAGGACTGGTCGATGCAACAATAGACCGATGGTTTACCAAGGCCGGTCAAGAGAGGCTTAAAACCAAGGTTGAAGATACAAGACAAGTGATTCTAAACACAGCAATAGATGGATATTGCGGCTGCGGTATTGCTATTCGTGATATGGATCTGCGTGAAATCATAAAAGGGATTTCTGTCAGGACTCTTATCATAGTGGGTGAACAGGATCAGGGAACACCCGTATCGGCAGCAGAATTCATCCATGGGAAAATAGGCTCATCGGTATTGAAGGTCATTCCCAATGCTGCGCATTTTGTGAATGTAAACAGGCATATATTTTTAACAATACCCTGTTGGAATTCTTGCGCGGCAGAAGAAATAAGACTGAACCTATCGGACGGTGTCCATGAAACCAAACAACGGTCCTGAAGCCATCCTGAAGCTCGCCCGGCAATTCATGGAAAGCCGAATTCTTCTGTCCGCGGCCGAGATGAATCTCTTCACTCTTCTGGACGTGGTTCCATTAACCGCCAAAGATCTTTCAGGCATGCTGAATGCCGATCTGCGAGGCTTGACCATTCTCCTCGATGCGCTGGCGGCAATGGGCTTGCTTTCCAAGAAGGAAGACATGTATCTCTCCGCCCCTGATGCTGCCCCGTTCCTTATCCAGAAGAGTCCCCGGACGGTTCTACCGATGATCCTCCACGCGGCCCACCTGTGGGAGAGCTGGTCTGACCTTACTCCCATAGTCAAAGGAACTGGCTTGAGCGAAGCCCCGGCATCTTCTGCCCGTGATGCCGATGAACTGTGCGCCTTCATCGGGGCCATGCATGTGGTGGGGACGCCCCTAGCGCAGAAAATCGTGACGGCTATCCAGCCCGGCACGGCAAGGAACCTGATCGACGTGGGCGGCGCTTCTGGCACCTATGCCATCGCTTTTCTCAAGGCCGCCCCGGAGATGAGGGCAACGCTTTTCGACAGGCCCGCAGTTATCCAAATAGCCCGCGAGCGCCTAGCCGAGGAGGGAATGCTCGACCGAGTCCATCTCGTAACGGGGGATTTTTATGAGGACGAACTGCCCGGTGGACACGACCTGGCCCTGCTTTCCGCCATCATCCACCAGAACAGCCCCATGAGAAACGTCGAGTTGTTCCGGAAGGTACTGCGCGCTATGGTCCCGGGAGGCCGACTTATCATCCGCGATCACGTCATGGAGCCCGGCCGCATCGAGCCCAAAGACGGGGCGATCTTCGCCGTCAACATGCTCGTGAACACGGTAGGGGGCTCCACCTACACCTTCAATGAAATCAGGAATTGGCTTGAAGATGCGGGATTCGCAAGTGTGCGGTTCCTCAGAGCCGGGGAGCATATGGATGCATTGGTCGAAGCCTTCAAAACTTGATGAGATGAGGGGAGTAGAATCTAGCCGTTCTTCCTGAAAAAACAACGAACAACATCGAAGAAGGGATATCCAAGCTTCAAATACAAAGCTGCATGTTGGGTTTTCAGGGCAGATCGTTGAATGCGAGATGAAACATGCTACTCCGTGATAGCTTATTGCCAGCGTATTCAGCCTACGGCTGCCTTTCTGTACTCAATAATTGACCGATTTCGAGAACCATGCAACAGTATCAGTTATAATGGTTGAAATGCTGTGGCACCACCGTGCCGGGGGATTACTGAGGGAAATTTAATGACAAATGAAAAAATTATTGGCGATACGAATGATCTGCATCCAGAAATAATAGCTTCTTCCCAACAAAGCACTTACCGTTGGGTAATGCTGGCTCTCGTATGGTTGTCATATGCCGCTTTTGGACTTGTCTCACGGTCAATAGCACCGCTTATTACTCCCATCCTTTCCGATCTTGATATGTCCTACGGACAAATGGGATTTGTTCTTGGTTCCTGGCAGTTGACTTATATAGGAGTCGGAATAATTGCCGGTTCCATCACTGATCGTTTCGGTGTCCGCGCGGCTGTATTTGCCGGTATTTTAATAATGTGCCTTTCGGCAGTCCTGCGCTATTTCGCAAACGGGTTTATACCTTTTCTCTTCACAGTAATGCTTTTTGGAACGGGGGCACCATTGATCTCTATTGGGGCCCCGACTGCAATTTCACACTGGTTTTCCGGTAAAAGTCGTGGCATCGCGGTCGGCATATACACGACGGCAATCTCTGTCGGCGGTCTGATCGCTTTTTCAACAACCAACAGCCTGATTATGCCTTTAGTCGGTTTCAGCTGGAGACTCACATTTGTCTATTTTGGATTGGCAACGTTTATTATCGCCGTGATCTGGTTATTGGGGGCTCGTGATGCCAGACATGCCGATTCCTCGACGGAAATGAGTATTGCCCACGTTTTTCCCCGTTTGATCAAAGTATCAACAATACGGATAATTTTTCTCGGAGGGTTGCTTGCTTTCTGTACTTCTCACGGTCTGACCAACTGGCTTCCTAATTTATTTGAAAGTCGGGGGATGAGTGCCACCGAGGCAGGGTTCATGGCTTCCATTCCTGTATTTACCGGGATCTTTTCGGTACTCTTTATTCCTTCTCTTAGTCCGCCCCGTTTCAGGGGGAAAATGGTCTCGATAATGGCGATAGCCAATGTTCTGTCAATCGTATTGCTTGCAATCACCGGTGGCGCGTTTATGGTCACGGGGCTCATCATATTCGGTATATCCGGCTTCGCTATTTTCCCCCTGCTTATGCTCCTGCTCATGGATACACCGGAAGTGGAATCAAACATCATTGGACTGGCAAGCGGAGTATTTTTTGCCGTTGCCGAAATCGGCGGTTTCTCCGGTCCGTTAATCATCGGGACATTATTCGACATTACCGGATCGTTTCTTTCCGGGGTTATATTTCTGGTTGTTTTAAATCTTATTATTATGGCACTTGCTTTTAATTTGAAGACTTTACCGCTTCGCCCCGTGTAAATAGATAAGCTTAAACACTGGATCTACCAATGATGATAACGCTATGGGAAACCCGGCACGTTACATTATCCGGGCTTCTATAACTCTCTCCATAAACGGGACAGTGCAATAAGTTGCAGGTTAACTGTTAAAATATACATTTCAAGCCGAATTCAATAACCAGACCAGATAACCGCCCCTCACACTTTGTAGGTGGCGTCAAGGTCCGGTACATGTCATTTTTTCATCAACCGAGCTCACCTCGTTCAAATACAAGTCAATACCGCCACCATCTCTGCGAATTCATTGACTTCGGGTTGAAAGGTGTTGCTCCTTGATGGATTATACCCTGTTCGTGAAGAATCCAACTTTTTCCCGCCACAAGTTGTCAACCACAACGAAGATGGAGGATTGTCAACCTGCAATCATGGATGTTATTTCCTTTATAACTATGGTATTGATATAATATATTTTCAGGGCAGGTTCTTTTGAATGACCCCGGGCCAACGGATACGTGGTTGAAATAATATGGCACCACCGGGAAACCATGTGCCTTTTTTGCATCAGCATGCTTAAGCTTGCGACATCGCCAAAAATGAGAAAAGCCGGGGTGATGAATGGCCCAGATTGAAAGACAGCAGACGGTTCTGAATATCCTCCGGGACTTGCGGGATCTGGGCGGGCTCAAAAAGCTGTTCTGGGAGGAATTGAACTACGAGCGCGAAAACCAGCCGTTGAGCATGCGCGGCTGGCCTGATTCCGCCCGCGGTGCGCTGGCCGATGATCCCGTCCTGTTTGCGAGCGGCGGTGAGGACCGCGCGTTTCATGTAGTCTATTGCCGCCTGGCCTCTGCCGGCCTTCAGAGAAATCTTGAACGGCCCATCGTCAATCAGTTGATCCGCGAACATCCTTACTGCCTGTTTGTTTTCTCCGACACAACGCAATCCGCCTGGCATTTTCTGAACGTCAAGTATGACGAGAAGGCGGAGAAGCGGCGGCTTTTCCGCCGGATGACCGTGCAGGCCGACAGCGGTTTGCGCACGGCCGCTGAGCGGCTGCAGATGATGGATCTCGCGCTGATGGGGAAAGAGCTGTTCGGCATCCCCGCGCTGGAGGTTCAAAAACGCCACGATGACGCCTTTGATGTCGAACAAGTCACCAAAGCATTCTACAAGGAGCTCGCCAACTGGTATTTCTGGGCGCTGAGGCACGTTCGGTTCCCCAAGGACGCACCCAAAGAGGCTGACGGGCACGACCATATCGGTGTGATCCGGATGATCACGCGGTTGATCTTCTGCTGGTTCGTGAAGGAAAAGGGCCTGATCCCTCCGGAGCTGTTCGATCAGCGCCGTCTAAATGAACTTCTCGACGGGTTTGCGCCTGAGAAGGATACCCGCAAGGAGTCCGTTTTCTTCAAGGCGATTCTGCAGAATCTGTTCTTTGCCACGCTGAATACAGAGATGGACAAGCGGGGCTGGGTGAAGGACGAGCAAAACTTCATGGCGCACAGTCTTTACCGCTATCGGGATTTGTTCCAAAAACCCGGTGAGGCGCTGGCTTTGTTCAAGAACATCCCGTTCCTCAACGGCGGCCTGTTCGAGTGCCTGGACAAGGACCTGGGCGATAACGCCAGGCCGCGCTACGTTCGGATTGACGGGTTTTCCCGCCGTTCGGACAGCCAGCCGGTAGTGCCGGATTTCCTGTTCTTCGGGTCCGAGCGGGAGGAAGACCTCAGCGCGGATTACGGCGACAGGAAGTTCAAGAAGGTCCGGGTGCGCGGGCTGATCCATACGCTCCAGCAGTACCATTTCACGATTGAGGAAAACACGCCCATCGAGCAGGAAGTCGCCCTCGATCCGGAGCTCTCCGGCAAGGTGTTCGAGAACCTGCTCGCCGCCTACAATCCCGAGACCGGGGCCACGGCCCGCAAACAGACCGGCTCGTTCTACACCCCGCGCGAGATCGTGGACTACATGGTGGACGAGGCCTTGATCGCATTTTTGAAGGGAGGGCTACCCGCAGGGGATGAAAAGGCAACGGAAGAGAAACTCCGGCGGCTGGCGTCGTGGGAGGAGAGCGGCCACGATTTCGACGACAGGGAAACCGAGTCGCTGATCGCCGCGATTGATGGCCTGAAGGCGCTGGACCCAGCGGTTGGATCGGGTGCTTTCCCAATGGGCATTTTGCACAAGCTGGTCTTCATCCTCGGCAAGCTCGATCCGCAAAATAAGCAGTGGGAGCAGCGGCAGATCCAACGTGTCCGCGACGCCGTCGCCACGGCGGAGAAGATCGAAGACGCCGCCATCCGCGAGCGAACGGTCAGGGAAATGGAACAGCAGATCGTCGGTATCGAGGAGGCGTTCGAGCGTAACGAACTGGATTACGGACGCAAGCTCTACCTGATCGAAAACTGCCTCTATGGTGTGGATATCCAGGCTATTGCCGTTCAGATCGCCAAGATGCGGTTTTTCATCTCGCTGATCGTGGACCAGCGGATGGACCCGGATGCACCAAACCTCGGCGTGCGCCCGTTGCCCAACCTGGAGACCAAGTTCGTCGCCGCCAACACACTGATCGGGATTGAAAAGCCCAAGCAAGGCGCGTTCCGCAATCCGGATATTGACGCCAAAGAAGCGGATCTGCGCAAGGTGCGGGAGAAGCATTTCAATGCCAGGACGTTGGCTGGTAAAGCCAAATTCCGTGGGCAGGACAAAAATCTCCGCGCCGAGATTGCGGAACTGCTCAAGCGCGACGGCTGGGGTGACACCACGGCCAAACGACTCGCCGACTGGGACCCTTACGACCAGAATGCCACCGCTCCTTTTTTTGATCCCGAGTGGATGTTCGGCATACGGGAGGGGTTTGACGTGGTGATCGGGAATCCGCCGTATGGCGCCAAGTTCTCCGAAGCAGAGAAACACACGCTTTTGCGCCTCTTCCGCCACCAAGACTATCAGCTCGACAGCTACCTGCTCTTTATCGAGCGAGCTTTTGATTTGCTTTCACCCGGAGGGATTGTCGATTTCATCATCCCGAATCCCTGGTTGACCAATCTGAAACTGAAAAAAATACGCAGGTTCCTGTTCACAGAGAAGAGTATTCAGGAAATTGCACACTATTCTCGCAAGGTCTTCGATGCGGTTGTAGATAACGAGGTTGTCATCATCCGAAACGAGCCTCCATACTCCAACAGTGTCACCGTCAAGCTGGTGAGCGAAGGTGATTCGTCAGTTAGGGTTGTCGAGCAGTCGAAATGGGCTACCCTCGAAGGTGAGCCTGTTAATATCTTCTTCGATCCCAGCCACGAGGCGATAATTGAGAAGGTCATGAGCAATACCGTTCTTCTAAAAGATCTTTGCATTGTTACGGTCGGGATGAAACCATACCAAGTTGGGAAAGGTGTCCCAACGCAGACAAGGGCGACTGTTGACAACAGAGTTTTTGACGCAACGATTTGCAAGGACAAATCCTATCGCGCGCTTTTGAGGGGACGCGACATTGATAAGTACACAAACAAATGGGATGGAAACCGGTGGATCAAATACGGGGATCATCTTGCAGAGCCGCGTCCCTCGGCGGGGTTCGATGCGCTTGAGAAGATCGTCATTCGTCAGACAGGGGATTCCCTCATCGCTACGCTGGACAGAAAGCAGTTTGTATGCATGAACAATATGCACACCATTGTACAACGGGACGGCAACTACGATCTGCGGTTCATTCTTGGTCTTCTGAATTCCCGCTTGCTCAACTATTACTTCCAGTGGTTAAACCCCGAAAAGGGGGAAGCGCTTGCGGAAGTTAAGAAGGAGCACGTTGAGAAACTTATCATCAAACGTCCATCCGAGAAACAACACAAAGACATAGTGGCCTTCGTCTCCCACATCCTTGCCGCCAAGGCGGCTGACCCAGCGGCGGACACCTCGGCGATGGAGCGGGAGATTGACCGGATCGTGTATGAACTGTACGATCTGACGGAGGAGGAGATTACAATAGTCGAGGGGAAAGTTGAATAGCGGAATGACATCAAGCCTCAATCCGGTAAGTGTTCACGTTCCCTATAATGTCGTCTTCAGCGATGGCCCAGTGACTTTTGATCACTTCAAGAAGGTAGTGAAGTCATTGAGTCGGACCGATACGCTGTTCTGGTGCGCAAGGCTGAATCTGATTCTTTCCGATCCCAGTTTGGATGAAAAAACCAAGCAGCAACAAGTCCTCGACTGTTTCTTTATAGGACAACAGATTGAAAAATTGAACATGTTCGTCAAGGCTCAGGGCGTTCCTGAGCATGCGGGAGTCGTGCATCGCGGAACACTTTTAGAGCTTATCCGGTGGGCTTGTCTTCTCTGTTGCGATCATCCCGATGATGGAAATACATTTAGCAAACGTGAAACCCGCGAGACATTTGCTCAAGCCCTGTTGATGTCAAATGAACTTTGGGAGCAACGGGTATATGGAGAATCCGCCTTTGAAGGGTCCTCGATTGACGAAAAGAGGACGAATGCTCTTGGCTTGTTTCGACGCAGCCTGACAGAGACACGCTGTCATCCCCAGCAATTTGATGTTCTCGCACGCGGCAAGAAGATTTTCGGTGAGAGTTTTCCAAGGTTCTATGCCGGTTTTGAATCTGAATTCCTCAATCGAACCGGCCTGTCTCTTGACGACTACTATATTTGCCTTTACACGATCATGGCGCACTATATGAACTCACACGCAAAGTCAGGTGTTGGCGGCAAGAATGATTCAGGCATTTTCAACCTAAAAATAATCCAGGATTCCGCACCGCACATGGGGAAGCTTTTCGAAAATTTTTTCTCGCTGTTATGCATCACACCGGACAAACTCACGGCGGCTTTTTGGCCCGGAGAGGAAGAGGAGCCGAGAGCGTTTGAGTGTCAATACAGCCTGAAGCCTCTCCGGGAACGCCCAATACTAAAGGCCACGGATGGACGCATGATCATCTTGGACCCGGTCTGTCTTGCCGAAAAAGCGAACGTTGGTCCACTTTTTCATCTTATGGACCCCAGCACGCCGAAAAAAACATCAGATGCTCTGTTTACCGCATTCGGGCATGCATTCGAGACTTATGTCGGAAGCATTCTTCAGCATATCTATCCAGATTCCTGTCCACATCTTGCCAAGAGGCTTTATGCCGATGTTAGGGAAACTAAGAACAATGGAATCCAGGTTGCGGACTTCATCATTGACGATGTTTCCGAAATCGTTATCATCGAGGCAAAGTCCATCCGGCTTCAGGATGACAAGATGTCCCAAAGCAATCCGACGGTCTTTGTCGAGCACCTTCGAACGAGATACGGTGGCGAAAAAGCAGAACAAGGATACAAACAGTTGGCACGGAGTATACACAAAATTTCCGCCCACGAGTGGCATCCGGCGGGGATTGACCTGACGAGAACTAAGCGCGTATATCCCATACTGCTCGTACACGATGGCCTGCTTGACGCACCTGTTTTCGGCCACTATCTTGCTGAGGAATTCAGGATCCAACTGCAACCCGATTCTCTTGAAACAAGCGGATGGATGGTCAAGGGCCGTTTCCGTGTGGCGCCGTTGGTTATGATGACCATTGACGATTTGGAATGTCTGGAGACATCACTGCGTAAGTTTACTTTGGTCGATCTGCTGAAATCCTATACGGCGTCAATACCCGAGCGATTGGCGTCCTTAAACAACTTCCTGGCAGCCAATCAAGATCAGTTTCCACTCTATCGCAGCGAGAGTTTAATCTCAGGCAGTAAGGCAGTATGTGAAGAAAGCATCCGACGGGTTTTCCCAGCGAGAGCGGACATTTCGATCATGGAGGGTACGACAGTCAAGGGGGAGTGAAAGAAATGAGTGCGAAATTCTTCAAAATCATGGGAAAAATGGGACGGTTCTGTTTTCCGGAGACCTTATTGTGAACCAATTTCGTGGATATCCCGGCTGCGGACACCTCAGCGCCAGAACGGGAGATTAACCGGCGGGTGTATGATCTGTACGGGCTGACGGAGGAGGAGATTGCGATTGTGGAGAGTATATTGGCCTGAAAAGGGGCTCTGTTGGTGAAGCCGTATGGAGCTGCGATTCTGAAATTAAATCACTTCGGGTTGTATTCCCCGCCGCTTGCGGCGTAGAAGAACTGATAGTCCGCTAAGATACCCCGACGCTTGCGTCGGGGGGCTTCATTATACTGGCGAAATAGAAATGTCTGGTAATAAATGTGGATTCCTGTAATATCGGGCGACCATTTTAGAAGGAGCTTGCCATGTTACAAGACTTAAAGATCATCGTGGAAAAGCACGAGGACGGATATGTCGCATATCCGCTTGGCATGAAAGGCGTGGTCGTCGGCCAGGGAGATTCTTACGATGAGGCTATGTCCGATGTGAAGTCCGCTATCGCCTTTCATATCGAAACTTTTGGTGACGAGATTTTTCAAACAGATCAGCCGGTCATTGAAGCCTTTGTGGCTGAAGCAAGGATTACCTTGTAATGGATGGCTTTCCTTCTGACGCATCCGCTCGGAAGGTGATTCATGCCTTCATCCGGTTGGGCTTTCGCGTGGTCCGGGAAGGAAATCACATTTCCATGATCAGAGAAAATCATGACGGCACGCATACGCCTCTGACCATGCCCAATCACCGTTCCATTAAACGTTCGACCCTGAGAACGATTCTCACGCAGGCCGGAATATCAAGGGATGATTTTCTCAAAGCGTATGATGAGGAATGATCCATGCCCGCCCATGACATCATCGATAATCGTCGGGAAAAACTGATGGATCACATCAGCGGATCCTCGAAAAATGAGTGGAATAACCACGCAAATGCGTGGTATAAGCACGCAACATGAATGATTTAAGCGAAATCCTTTCTTCCCGGACGCGCGCAGAGATTTTCCGGCTCCTTTTTTCGGGGACGGGAAATGAACTGCACATTCGGGAAATCCAGCGCCGTTCCGGGCTAACCGACGGGACCATTCGGCAGGAGCTGCGAAAGCTGGCCCGCCTTGACTTGGTTTGCGGCCGCCGGGACAGCAACCGGGTGTACTATCGGGCCAATGCGGAGAGTCCCCTCTTTCCCGAAATTCGCGGCCTGGTCATCAAGACAGTCGGCCTGGTGGATGTGCTACGAGAGGTGCTCCGGGACGAACGGATTCGCATCGCTTTTGTTTTCGGGTCCATTGCCAGAGGCGAAGAGAAGGCCCACAGCGATGTGGACCTGATGGTGATCGGTACCATCCGTTTACGGCCCCTTTCCGGCTTGCTGTCAGGCGTTTCGGAGCGGATCGGCAGGGAGGTTAACCCGCATGTCTTGAGCTTGATGGAATTTAAGAGACGCAAACACGAAAAAGAACATTTCTTAATGCGCGTCATGGAATCGCCGAAAATTTTTGTCATTGGGAACACTGATGAGCTTGACGCAATGGGCTGAAAACGGATGGCTGCTGCCGCATAAGACCAGTTGGAAAGAGATTTCCAATCTCTTCAAAATCATCGACCGGGACCTTCTGGATGCCAAACACAGTATCTCATCCGATTGGCAGTTCGGAATTGCGTACAATGCCGCGCTGAAACTCTGCACTATCCTTCTATACGCCGAAGGCTATCGTCCGGAAGGGGCTTTCAAGCATTACCGGCCCATTCAAGCCCTCCCCCTGATCTTGGGTCCGGAGCGGAAGGCCGATGCCGAATACCTCGACACGTGCCGAAAGAAGAGGAATATTGTCGAGTATGAATATGTTGGTGACGTCACTGATGACGATGTCTCCGAGCTGATAGGATTTATTGAAGAATTGAAAAAGGATGTCGAAGAGTGGCTGAAGTGTCACCATTCGAACTTGCTGCCGAAGAAGGAATTGAACAAAGATTTGCTCCAGGACCCCTGATCGAGGAATGATTCATGCCCACCCATGACATCATCGACAATCGAACAGAGAAGCTGGTTGACCACCTCAGTCAGATGCTTTGCTCCTGCGAGCGGGCGCGGTTTGCCGTCGGCTACCTCTTCCTCTCCGGACTGACCAGTGTCGCCAAACGCCTTTTGAGCCTGAAAGAACTCCGGCTTCTCATCGGCAACACGACCAATCGCGAGACGGTCGAAATGCTGGCGGAAGGTTACCGCCGCCTCGATCTTGCGGCGGAAGAGGTCGAACGACAGGCTTACCCCAAGCGCACGGAAGCCGGCAAGATGGCCCAGGAGACGGCCGGGAATCTTCGGAATGCTGTGGAGTTGATGGATCAGACGGACGAGGCGCAGGCCCTGATTGCCGGGCTGGTGCAGATGATCCTGGAGAAGCGCCTGAAGGTCCGCGTTTACACGAAAGGCCGGCTCCATGCCAAGGCGTACATCTGCGACTACGGCAAGGTGTATGACCTGCTCGGAAAAGAGATTGCCCGGCATGAAGAAGGCATCGCGGTTGTGGGGTCCTCCAACCTGACCCTGGCCGGATTGACTCACAATACCGAGCTGAACGTGATCGTCCAAGGTAACCGGAACCATCAGGAACTGGTTCGCTGGTTCGATGATCTCTGGAAAGAAGCGCAGGACTTCGACGAAACGCTGATGCAGGAACTCCGGGAATCCTGGGCGGCGGCGCAGGTCAGGCCTTACGACATCTACATGAAGACGCTCTTTGCCCTCGTGAAAGACCGGCTGGAGGGCGAGGAAGAGCAGGAACTCCTCTGGGATGACGACATATTTCAAAAATTGGCGAATTTTCAGAAGGTCGCCGTCCGGCAGTCCATCCAGATGATCAGGGATTTCGGCGGCGGGTTTGTGTCGGACGTGGTCGGCCTGGGAAAGAGCTACATCGGCGCGGCCATCGTGAAGCACTTTGAGCGCACGGACCACGCGCGCCCGCTGGTCATTTGTCCCGCCCCGCTCAAGGAAATGTGGGAACGGTACAACGAGGTTTACCAACTCAACGCCCAAGTTCTTTCGATGGGGTATCTCCGGGAAGATGACAACGACGGCGTAACCAAGCTCCTGAAAGACTTCCGCTACAAGGACCGCGACTTCGTGCTCGTGGACGAAAGCCACAATCTCCGGCATCCCGACACCCAGCGCTACAAGGTCGTCCAGACGTTCCTTTCCACCGGCCGCCGTTGCTGTTTCCTGACCGCCACGCCCCGGAACAAAAGCGCGTGGGACGTTTACCACCAGATCAAGCTTTTCCATCAGGACGACCGGACGGACCTGCCTGTTGACCCGCCGAACCTGAAGGAGTTCTTCAAACTGATCGAGCGCGGGGAAAAGAAACTGCCCGACTTGCTGGTCAACATCCTTGTCCGCCGCACGCGCAACCATATCCTGCGGTGGTATGGTTTTGACGCAGAGACACACGAGCCGGTTGATTCCGGTCGTTTTCAGGAATACCTCGACGGCAGGCGGAAGGCCTATGTGCTCGTCGGCGGGAAGCACCAGTTCTTCCCGAAGCGGCAGCTTCAAACCATCGCGTACAGCATCGAAGAGACCTACCAGGGACTTTACCAGCAGTTGCGCGGCTATCTCGGCAAATCCCGGAAGGGCAAACCGGCCAAGGCCGCGGCGGGGGAACTGACCTACGCGCGTTATGGCCTGTGGCACTATGTTCACGCCGAGAAGCAGAAGAAAGAGCCGTATGTCAGTCTGCAGCGGGCCGGGGCGAACCTGCGCGGTTTGATGCGCGTTCTCTTGTTCAAGCGGTTTGAGTCGAGTGTTTACGCCTTTCAGGAGACCATCCGCCGGTTGCTCAAGATTCATGAGTCGTTTATCAAGGCCATCGACGAGGGCTTCGTCCCGGCGGGCGAGGAGGCGCAATACATTCTCTATGGAAGCGACACGCTCGAAGAGACCGACTTCATGGACGCCTTGCGCGCGGTGTCGCAACGCTACGACGCAGCGGACTTCGACACGGATACCCTTCGCCGGCACATCGCGCACGACATCGAGATTTTAAAGACGGTCCGGACGCTGGTTGAACCCATCACCCCCGAGAAAGACGCCAAACTCCAAACGCTGAAAACGCGCCTGGCCGACAAGCCGTTGAAGGGTGCGAAACGGTTGATCTTCACTCAGTACGCCGACACGGCGAAGTATCTCTACGCCAATTTGAGCCCCGGCGACCGCCTCCCCGACGTGGAGGTTATTTACAGCGGGGACAAGAGCAAAGCACGCGTGGTCGGACGGTTCGCGCCGAAAGCCAACCCGGAGTATTGCTTTGCCAAAGGCGAAGCGGAACTCATGACCGTCGTCGCCACCGACGTTCTGGCCGAAGGTCTCAATCTCCAGGATTGCGACAACATCATCAATTACGATCTGCACTGGAACCCGGTGCGGCTGATTCAACGTTTCGGTCGCATCGACCGCATCGGGTCGGAACATGAAAGCATCTTCGCCTTCAACTTCCTGCCGGAAGTGGGAATCGAGAAAAATTTAAATTTATACGACAAGCTGCACAACCGGATTCAAGAGATTCACGACACCATCGGGGAGGACTCCAACATCCTGGACGAGACCGAACGCCTGAACCCCGAGGCGATGTATGCCATTTATGAAACACAGGGCGGCGGCCCGGTGCAAATGGACATCTGGGGCAAACCGGAAGACGAGTTTCTGGACCTGAACGAAGCCGAGGAGATCCTGCGGCAATTGCGAAAGGAAGACCCTGCGGAGTTTGAGCGCATCGCTGCTCTGCGCGACGGCATCCGCACGGCGCGGCCCTCTCTGCAAAAAGGTTTGTTCGTTTTCTGCCAGGCCGGCCGTTTTCAGCAGCTCTTCCTGCTCGACGAAAAGGGTGCCGTCCTTTCCCGCGATGTTCCGAAGGTGGTCGGCACGGTCAAATGCGCTCCCGATGCAAAGGCCGCCGACCTGCCGGACGGATACAACAAGGCGGTCATGGCCGTGCAACGGGCATTTGCCGAGGAAGTCAAACACCGGGAAGCCGAGCGCAGGCATACCTTCAATCTCACGCACGGCCAGCTCTATGCGCTTCGGGAACTCAGGATTCTTTTTGAGGCCACACAAGAAGAAGAGCTCAAGGGCAATGTCAACATTCTGGAGAAGGCTTTTCGAGGCGCTCTGACCGGCGCGGTGAAGCGTGAGTTGAACCAGTTGCGGCGGAATGCCGTTGTAGGCGAGGCGCTCTACAAGAATCTGATCCGAATCTACGACCAGCACAACCTGAAAGATGTGGCAGCCCGGCGAAGCCTGGAACTCGAAGACAAACCGATCCCCCGAATCATTTGCAGCGAAGCATTGGTCTGAATACCGCTAATTTGCCGATTGCCCCAACACTTCAACTTCCCTCTCCATAATCTCGAAGGGTAACAGCAGGAACTCGCTTACTTCGTCTTATACCCGAAGCGAAAATTGGGTACCTGTAGGGTGTGCTAATTACCAGCACAATCCATTTTTTCTTTGATCACACTCGCACATTACGGAAAGAAGTCTGCTACACAAACGCTTTCACCAAGAATACTGACTTCAATAAACTATACGTAACATAATCTGATTTTCTTATTGATGTTGATATGTTACATTGTGTTTACTATACCCATAAATTCCTGCATCCGTCAAGTTGATTTTAGATGGCACCGTTGCCAGCTCAACCACAAGGAGTTATCCATAGCCGCCACAGCAGCTTTTTCGCGGAGCAGGGCGGGGGCGGCTGTGGGTAACTCAGCCTAACCAGAGGTTCCCTTATTTTGTCCGCTGTTTTGGCTGCAAGCCGTTCGTTGCATGATCACCTCCATCGCATTGAAGTAATCTCTCTGCACTTTGAGATTTGATACCCGGCAATAACGCTGGGTCGTTTTTACATTACTGTGTCCAAGAAGATCCTGGATGGTGCAAAGATCGGCATCCGCATTGAGCAGTTGCGTGGCCATCGTGTGCCGGAGATGATGGCAGGAGATGTGGAGCTTTGCTTTGCGGGCGTAATATTCCATACGCTTTTGAATGCCGCGAATGGAAATGGGGTGCCCCGTGGAAGGACCTTTCTCCACCAGGAAAACCCCCTTGGATCTGGAGGATGGCCTCGCTTTCAGATAAGCTGCCAGGGCCTCAATGGCATCGTTGCTCATATAGACAATACGATCCTTTGAACCCTTGCCATCTTTAATCAAGATTTTCCTGTGTTTAAAGTCCAGAGCATCAAACGAGAGATTGGCCACTTCCTCCACCCGAAGACCACACCTGAGCATCAGCATGAACATCACCCGGTCCCTGTGTCCTTTTAAGACCTTGAAGAAGGTCTCGACCTGATCATCTTTTA
>JAPLJY010000236.1 GCA_026388345.1 Deltaproteobacteria bacterium | reverse complement strand
GAATGGCGCCGCTGCGCGGCGCACCGCCCGAAAGAATGGAGGAAGGACCATGAAACATGGGGAGGGGTTTTTCAAGGGCGTCCGGGATCACCGGATCTATTACCAGCACTGGCTTCCGGAAGGCGAAGCGAAGGCGGTGCTCCTCGTCGTTCACGGCCTCGCGGAACACAGCGGGCGATACATGAACCTCGTCCATCATTTCCTCCCGCTGGGCTACGCCGTGTACGCAATCGATCACCTCGGACACGGACGGTCCGACGGTACGCGGTTGTTTGTGGAACGCTTCACGGACTATACGGATACGCTCGCGGCGTTTTGGGAGATGATCCGCGACCGGCAGAAGGACAAACCGGTTTTTCTGGTCGGCCACAGCATGGGAGGCCTGATCGGCGCCCTGTATCTGCTCGACCACCAAAGGGAACTGGCCGGTGCGGTCCTTTCCGGTCCGGCCGTGAAGGTCCCCGACACCGTCCCGGCGGTTACCATTTTCTTGGGGAAGGTCTTTTCGGTCCTTGCGCCGAGACTCGGGTTGATCGCGCCGCCGGAGGCGTCGGGTGTGAGCCGGGATCCCGCGGTGGTCCGGGCCTATGAGACCGATCCGCTGGTCTATCGGGGAAAGATGACGGCGCGCCTGGGTTCGGAAATACTCAAGGCCATGCGGCGCGTCGCCACAGAGGCGTCCCGGATCACCCTTCCGCTCCTGATCCTGCAGGGAAGCGCGGACCGCCTGGTCGATCCGTCCGGCGCGCAGATGCTCCACGATCGGGTCGCCTCCCCCGACAAGCGGATCATCCTCTACGAGGGCCTTTACCACGAGGTGTACAACGAACCGGAACATGATCAGGTCCTGCGCGACGTCGAAACCTGGATCGAGGCCCATCTCCCCGCTCGAAAATAGCCCGGGATTGAGACAAAAACCCTCCTGCCGGATGAGCCGGAGCCGCACCGTTGATTGTGCTCCGAGGAACGGATCGATGACGGCCAAGGCGTGACGGAAGATTGTACCGTAATGCCGCTGTGTCAGGATGGGTAAAAATACCGCCTTGGCAACCAAGTCCACCCTGCCCGAAAACTATTTGACCGCGACAACCATACAGGGTGAGTGCAGAATCACATACTGCGCATTCGAACCTAAAAGGAATTTTTGCACTTTTGACTTTTTGATAACTCCGATAATAATCTCGTCGGCATCATTATCTTCTGCAAATTGGACGATATCCTCACCTGGGTCCATACCGCGGATCAAGAGATGTTCTTCACAGGGAATACCATCTATCTCAACGGATTTAATGGCTTCTTCCAGGTTGCTTTTGGCCTCGAAAATATCTTTTGCACGCTCCCCGGTACCCCCGACGAGAGATGTTAGAACATATATTTTACCATCGAAAGCCTTGGCGTGTTTTTTGGCTACCTTCAAGGCCTCTTTTGCCGCATCCGACCCATCGTATCCCACAAGAATTTTCATTTTGATTTCCTTTCGAAATGGGTTAAGTTTTGCTTGGTAAGTCGGGATAAAATTCCCTCACGTGTTGATTATTCAACCTTGAATGACCTGAAAAAATGAAGACAAGAACAGGAATTCTTTCTAAATTTTTTATAATTTATCAGCTCAATAAAATAGTGTCAAGCATAATGAAGGCATATGTCGCGAGTACGTGACATGTCCGGTTTGTAGCACACAATCTGTCCGGTTTGTTACGATCACCGATGGAGGTGACAGATGCGACGGACGGAGATGCTACAGGAGATCCGGAAGATGCGATTTGAAGAGGTGTATTCAGAGTGGAATGATAGTCGGTTGAGCCAAGAGGAAGCAGCGCGCATCCTGGGGGTATGCGATCGGACGTTTCGGAGGTACATTGATCGGTACGAGCATTGGGGGATGGATGGTTTGTCTGATAAGCGGTTGAGCCAAGCCTCGTTTCGTCGTGCACCGGTGGATGAGGTGATGGCGGTTGCCGACTGGTATAAGAGTGGTTACCGGGGCTGGAACGTGAAGCATTTTTATTCGAAGTATCAGAAAGGCAAGGGACAGCGGAGTTACAGTTGGGTCAAGAACACACTCCAGTCAAGCGGCTTGGTTCCCAATGTTTCCAAACGAGGGGTTCATCGCAAGCATCGGGAGAGATCTCCTCTGCCTGGAATGATGCTTCACCAAGATGGGAGCACGCATGAATGGGTCCCTGGGAAAAAATGGGATCTGATCGTGACGATGGACGATGCAACAAACGAGCATTACTCGATGTTTTTTGTGGACGAGGAAGGAACGGCGAGTAGTTTCCAAGGAGTCCGGGACGTAATCTTTCAACGGGGTTTATTCAGCTCTCTGTACACGGACAGGGGAAGCCACTACTGGTTCACACCCAAGGAGGGGGGTAAGGTGAGCAAAACACAGCTCACCCAGTTCGGCCGTGCCATGAGACATTTGGGGATTCAGATGATCGCGGCCTATTCTCCAGAAGCCCGGGGGCGAAGTGAAAGAGCATTTGAGACTCACCAAGACAGACTTGTCAAGGAGTTGGCTCTTGAGGGGATCACCGATATGGATGCCGCAAACCGATACCTGGCCCAGGAGTATAAACCCAGTTTCAACGTCGAGTTTATGCAGCCACCTCCTGAAGAAGGGTCAGCGTTTGTTCCTTGGATTGGGACGAATCTGGATGACATCCTCTGCCAACAAGAGGAACGAACCGTCAATGCCGACAACTGTGTCAGCGTGGATTGTTATAAACTGCAAATCCCGCCGAACAAATACCGTTGCCATTACGTCAGGGTAAGGGTGATGGTCCATCGCTATCGGGATGGCTCGCTTGCCATTTTTCACGGCCCGCGAAAACTGGCCGATTATGACAGGTACGGAAAACTGGTTGAAATAAAACCCAGAAAGGCGGCATGACCCAACGGAATTACCCACAACCATATTTCCCCGCCAAGGCTGCGGGAAAATGGCTATGGATAACTCCTGTACAAGAAACACTGACGAGGAAAGCGAACATCCGCCGCTCACCTCCTGCTCTCAAATGGCCCTCCATTCAAGAACAGTAAAAGCGGACAACTCATTTGCTACAAAACCGGACAAGTCTATTTACTCTTGACAATGGAAAGTGTGCCATCAGATACTGATTGCCATTTGAAGTCCTGAATTATCGTTGAGATTGTCGATTTACTGATTTCAGGAAGCATTTATTAAGTGGTCATTGCCAAGCCCGATCCTCACTTCTCAAAGAAGAAGGTATAGTCGCGGTAGCATCGGCCCTCGGTGTGCATCATACACCCAATCACTTTCGGTTCCACTTCATACTTGATGCCTAAGCTGTCGAACCAGCTCTCCACTCGGTCCATGATGCCGCACTCGTATTTGTCGATGACGCCAAGCGCCTTGATGCCGTCGTGGGCAAAACACTGGTGCCAAGTGCCACGGATACGGTTCATGTTCTCAGACACGAAGGAGTACTTCATAAAATCGCCCGTGAGGGTGGCCATGGCGACTTGGAAGAAGTCCCAGAATTCGCCGAATGTTTCAAGCCTGTCCACACCTACGGCCTTCTTTAGCCGCTTGATCTCCACCGCTGCCATGGCCTTGACGGCGGCCCGGTTGACCTTGTTCGTTTTCTCAATACCGCACTCTTGCAAGCAATTGTAGAACCACATGGCGTCGTGTGTCATCCAGCATTTGTTGAGCAGTTCCTTGAGTTCCTTCTTCTCCAACGGGACCTTGTCCATTTCATCCTCCTAAACAGGTTCTATGGGGGTGGTTCCCGGCGACGGGAAAGCGGAGAGCCTCGTCCATGAAGGCCCGGATGAGTTTGGAGATGTACTTGTCCTTGTGATAGATGATGTTGAATTTCCGGAGTATCCGGGCTCCGGGGAGACGGACAGCGCGGATCTGTCCGACCTCCAACTCCCTCCGGGCCACGGTGGCCGAGATGAGGGTGATGCCCAGACCTGAGGCCACCGCCCGCTTGATCGCCTCGTTTTCGCCCAACTCCATGACTACCCGCGCCGAAACCTTAGCCCCGGCCAGGATCTTCTCGGTGATCTCACGTACGCCGGACCCCTTTTCGCTCATGATGAAGGGCTGCCCCTGAAGTTCCGCGAGGCCGATCTCACGGCGTTCCGCGAATGGATGATTCGGGGGGACGACGAGGACCAGCTCCTCCTCCCAGAGGGGGATCACGACGATGTTCGGGTGTGCAACCTCCCGGCCGATCAGCCCCAAATCGCTCCGGAAGGCGAGGATATCGTCCACCACGGTCTGGGTGTAGCCGGTATTCATCCGGATCTCGACCTGGGGGTGCTTCTTCCGGAAGCGATCGAGAATGTCCGGGAGATAATAGGCCCCGAGGGTGTTGCTCGCGCTGATCCGGATCCCTCCGGCTTTTAATCCCTTGATCTCCTCGATGACGCTGTCCGCCTCCTTGGCGAGGCTGAAGATCCGCTCTGCATAGGAGAGGAGGATCTCTCCGGTGTTGGTCAGTTCGACGCTTCGTCCGGAGCGGTCGAAGAGCTTCAGTCCGCAGGTCTCTTCTAAGAGCTTGACTTGATTGCTGACCGATGGCTGGCTTAAGAAAAGCGCCCCCGCGGCCTGGGAGAAGCTTTTGTGTTTCGCGACTTGATAGAAGACCCAAAGCTGGTTCAGATGCATCGATTCCGGCCTGATTGAAACGCCTTTGATCCCCGATAGGGATACAAACATGGATCCCTCCGCTATCCCGTGTACGCCATTTCTTCCGGAGAATGCTCCGCGGTGGGGTTTCCTATAAGGCTGTTCAAAAACGTCCGGATGCAAGGCCCCCGAGATCCTGAGCCGTGAGGCGTACTACCTTGTACGTTGAACGGCGAAGGATGAGGGAAACGCAGCAGATGGGCGTTTTTCAACAGCCTGCTATAGCTTTATCCTATAGACATCATACAAACAATCAATTTGACGAAACATACAGCATTGGTCTACTGAAAGCAAAATTTTTCGGGATGCAGTCCCATTCCTGAAGAGATTCGCGTCCTGATGGTCAGCGGGGACGGGAAGGGCGGCAAATCCATAACAAAGAGAAAAAGGAGCTGAATCATGAAGGTATTGTGTCTGGGCGGCGCGGGGAAGATCTGCCGGGAATCCACGCTGGATCTGGTGCAGTTTTCCGATTTCGACGAGATCACCATCGGGGATTATGACGAAAAAGCGGGCCGGGAAGTGGTGAAGTGGCTCAATGATCCCAGGGTCAATTTCAAGAAGGTCGATGTCAGGGACAAGGCGGCGGCGGTCGCGATCATGAAGGGCTATGACATCGTCATGGACGGCACGACGATCACCCTGAACGGCCTCTCCACCGCCTGCATCGCGGAGGCGGGCTGTCACGGGATCAACTTGAACGGATTCGGCGAGGAGTATCCGTATGATCCGGTCTTCAAAAAACACGGCCGGACCCATGTGCCCGGTTTCGGCATGACGCCGGGGACCACCGACATGATGGCGAAGTATGCGATCGACCGCCTCGACACGATCGACACGGTCCGGATCAGCCACGGCGCCTTCCGGCCGATCGCCTTCTCGGCCTCGATCACCGAGACGACCAGTTACGAGTACGACCCGAAGCTTCCCGGCCGCGTCGTGTATGAGGACGGGCAGTTCGTCCAGGTGCCCCCGTTTGCAAGGCCGCTCGATGTGGAGCTGCCGGGTCCCTACGGGACGCATCCCGAATACATCATTCCCCATTCGGAGACCAAGACGGTGGCCGCCTATCTGGAGGAGCAGGGAAAGCAGGCCCGCCTGATCGAGGTCCGCGGGACGTGGCCGCCGCAAAACATGCAGCTCGTCCGGGCCCTCTACGACTGGGGGATTCTGCGAAACGACAAGATCAGGATCGCCGGAACCGAGATCGGGATCATGGATGCGGTGTCGGCCTATCTGATGCAGTATCCGGTGGGACAGGAGACGAAACTCTACGGATACGCCCTGCACATCGATGTCACCGGAACGAAGGACGGCAAGAAACTCCGGTATGTGCTGACGCACACGCACCCGGCCTCGGACGGCTCGGTTGCGGGTTGGGAAAAGCTCCGGGCCTACACACGGTGTGTCGGAATCCCGATGGGGATCGCGACAGCCCTGATTGCGAAGGGGAAGGTGAAACGGACGGGCGTCGTCGTGCCCGAGTTCGCCTTCGACCCGGAGGAGATCTTCCGGGAGCTGGAAAAACGGCAGATTTTCATCCAGATCCGGATTGAAAATCTTTAATGTTCCAAATGGTTGGTCGCCACTCCGGCAAGGTGGTGGCGACCAACCATGACGAAACTTCCCGCCTCGATTCACCGGTTTTCATGCCTTGGCCGCCACTGGAATGATCGTCGTCTATCTTTTTTTATGAATGAAATTTGAATGTTATTTCATTGAATAACCATTGATCATCAATAATATGATTATTATTAAATTGACTAATACATTGAATCGTATAGGAATGGAGTCGACTTTCTTAAAGGACCGTATGTGGGTGTCCCATTGGCCTGGGAATTTCCCCTCATTTCTTTGACAGGCCTTGGTGAATTTGTTATGAGTCGGCCAATTCCGTTTTCTCAAAGAGGGAAAAGAATTGTTGAATCATGCAGATCAAGATCGGATCATGAAAGGGGGTGACACATCACTGCTGGCGTTTCTCAAAAATTAACATTTAACTCTTAAATTTAATTGGAGGAACATTATGAAAGGAAAGTTCATTGCAGTCGTCGCCGCCGCGATCTTCTCGGTCGTGCTCGCCGGCAGCGCCATGGCGGAGGATATCAACGCCTACATGGGCACCTCTCCCGACAACAACGCCAAGATCGCCAAGTTCATCAAGGACAAAACAGGCATCACCGTCAACCAGACCTTCCAGTCTTTCGGGGAAATCGAAGCCCGTGCAAAGGCCGAGGCCCCCAATTTCAACGCGGACATGATCATCGGCTGCGGCTCACCGCTGGCGTTCATGGCCAAGAAGAGCGGCTGGGCCATTCCCTATGCTTCCGCGGGCTGGAAGGGCGTGCAGGACGTATTCATGGATCAGCAGGGGATCTGGTACAACATCGCCAACTTCTCGTTCGTCCTGGTCGGTAATAAGGACCGTCTCGCCAAGGCGGGCTACAAGATGCCGGAAAGCTGGAAGGAACTCACAGATCCGAAGTGGAAGGGCGAAATCCTCATGCCCTCCCCACTGAGCTCAGGGACCGCCAACATGATGCGCTTCTCCTTCCTGGCCCTTTATGGGGATACGGAAGGTTGGAAATTCCTCGAAGCCCTGGACAAGAACATCGCTTATTACACCCGCAGCGGCAATGCCCCGACGGATCTCGTCGGCAGGGGCGAATTCATGCTGGGGATCACCTCCGACGAGAACGTCAAGAAGCGTCTCGATGACGGCTACCCGCTCTACTGGTCGATTCCCGCCGAGGGGACCGGCTATGACGGCACCTACGCCCTGATCTTCAAGAACACGAAAAAGATCGATGCCTGCAAGAAGATCATCGATGTCCTGGGAACCCCCGAATTCAGCGAACTCATGGCGGCCATCGGTTATGTGACGCCCCGGCCGGCGCCGAACGCCCTCTATGGGAAGACCCTGCCCAAGTACATCAAGTTGGATCTGGGCAAGGCGGCGGACGACAAACCGAAGAACAACGACATCTGGAAGCAGAAGTTGAGAACCGATTTCAAATAATCCTGTTCAATCTCTTGAGGGTAACTACCCCGCTGCTTGCGGCGGGGTAGTGGTTTGGTGTCACCGGGAGGAGAAAGATGGTAGCAGCAGAGTTATCCGTCAAGTTACAATCCAGCAGCGGGAGCAGGGTAAAGGATTTCGTGAATGCAAATCTGATCAACATCCTGGCCGCATTTTTATTCCTGCTGCTTGCCTTCTTTCTCCTCTATCCGATCATCATGGTCCTCATCAAGAGCTTCCAGGGGCCGTCCGGCTTTACCCTTCAATATTACAAGGCCTTTGTTAGTAAGAATTATTACTTTCAGTCCCTGTACAACACGCTTCTGCTCGGGGTGATCAATACCGTGGTCTGCCTCGTGATCGGTTTCTGTCTCGCCTACATGACAACGCGGGGGCCCTGGATCCTGAGAAAACCGCTGAAGATCATCTCCCTCGTTCCACTGATCGCCCCCCCGTACCTGTTTGCCCTCTCGCTCATTATCCTTTTCGGTCGCAACGGCCTCATCACCCGAATGTTCGACCTCCACTGGCAGCTTTACGGCTTCAACGGCGTCGTCATCTCCCAGACCCTGGCCTTCATCCCGCTCGCCTACATGATGATCGAAAGCACATTGATGTCGCTCAACCCCAATCTCGAAGAGAGCGCCTATGACATGGGGGCGTCGGAGGCGACCATCCTCCGGACGATCACCATCCCGCTCCTCGCGCCGGGGCTGCTCAAGGCTGCGCTGCTGATCTTCGTCATGACGATCGCCGAGTTCGGCAACGCCGCCATCCTAGGCGGGCGGACCCCCTTTCTGGCGCCGGACACCTACACGATGATCACCGGGGAATCCGATTTCAATATGGGGAGCGTACTCTCCGTTGTTCTGATCGCCCCCTGCATCCTGATCTTCTTCATTCATAACTATTTATTGGAGGGAAAGAAATTTACCACGATCGGGGGCAAGCCGGTCGCTTCCGAACCGCGGAAGATCACCCCGCTGATCAAGGTCCCGTTCGTGATCATCACCATGGTCGCCGCCGGGGCGATTTTCGTCTGCTTTGCCGTGGTTTTTGTGGCATCCTTCTACAAGATCCTCGGGGTCACGCACAACATCGTTCTGTCCAACTATCTCGATTTTACATCCAATCAGGCGATTTATAACAGCATCCGCGTGAGTTTCGTGGCGGCCGTCATCGGCGCCATCATCGGCGTCCTGTTGGCATACGTCATCGTCCGGGGGAAATTTTTCGGTCGCACGTTCATTGAAATGGCGTCCCTCTCTGGATTCGCCCTTCCCGGGACGGTTCTCGGCATCGGTTATCTGCTCGCCTTCAGCGCGCCCCCGCTCAAGCTGACGGGCGGGATCATGATCCTGGCCTTGAACTGCGTCTTTCGTTTCCTTGCCGTCGGCGTGGAGGCGGGGATCAGCAA
>JAPLJY010000037.1 GCA_026388345.1 Deltaproteobacteria bacterium | reverse complement strand
CGATCCGGACGAACGGGTTGCTTGCAGCAGGCTGGGGACACGATGCGGCATCATGTCCCCAGGTCCCCGCATCATGGATGGGGACACCTTGCGGCAAGGTGTCCCCGTTTCCGTCAGCGTAACCAGGCATCGGCGGGCATCCCTGACTTGAGTTCCAGACCGGGATTGGGGAGGGAGACCTTGACGAGGTAGACCAGCTTCACCCGCTCCTTCTTCGTCTGGATGATCTTGGGGGTGAATTCCCCCTCGGGAGAGATGAACGTGACCGTGCCGTCGAACGATTTGCCCGGGAAGGTGTCCACGCGGATCTCCGCCTTCTGGCCCGGTTTCACCTTGCCGATCTCCGTCTCATCCACGAAGATCTTCAGATCGACCATGGCGAGTTGGGAGAGGGTGAGAACCTCCCGTCCCTGCGTGACCACCTCGCCCGGTTCCACGTTGCGGCTGGTGATGACCCCCGGGCCGGGCGCCTTCAACTGCGCGTAATCGAGCTGGATCGACACCTGGTCGGAGGCCGCCCGGGCCGCGGCGATGCCGGAGCGGGCCGCATCGACGTCCTTCCGCGCGGCGTCGATCCGCAGGAGGTTGCTCTGGGCCTGTTTCAGAACGGCCTGCCCCTCGGCCAACCTTGCCTCGGCGGTGCGGATCGTCTCCGCCCGGCTCCCTTCCTTTGCAAGATCGTAGGCCTCCCGGCCACGCTCGTATTCCCGGAGGGCCGTGTCATACCGGAGACGGATGGAATCACGCTCCTTCTCGGAGACAGTCTCCTTCCGGAAGAGGTTCTCGTAGCGGGTCAGATTTTTCTTTGCGTCCTCTAACACGGCGGCGGCGCCCTCCATCGCCTGTTTCGCCCGTTCGACCTCCTGTGTCCGGGTGCCGGCCCGGAATTCGTCCAATTGCGAGGCCAGCGCGCGGACGCCCGCCTCGGCCCGGACCGCTTCGGCGGGGAGGGTCTTTTCATAGACCGCAAGCAGGGTCTCCGCCTGTTCCTTGCCTTTGAGGGATCGGTCGAGGTTGGCCTTCGCCTGTTCGAGACGGGTGCGGAACTCAGCCGGGTCCAGTTCGGCGAGGAGCTGATCCTTGGCGACGGCCTCTCCCTCGCGTACGAGAACCTTGAGGATGCGGCCGCCCGCCTGGAATGACAGGTGCGACTGGGTGGCCTCGATGGTTCCGGAGTAGGAAAGCTCTCCCTTCCGCGCCTTCTGCTGGCCGCAGTCGACGAAGAGGCCCGTGCCGATGAGGAGCGCCAGCACGACGATGATGACGATGCGTTTCTTCAAGGGACACCTCCCCGATATAGAGATGGATTGTTACATACCATTTTCTCGTTGAAATGGTAAGGTCCTCTTTTTATTTGTTGAAAATTGCACCGCCTTTCCGTAATATGCGCCCCACATGAACTGCACGACCCGGAGGATCGACCCGCCCTGCCGGAGCTGCCGGATGGGGAAGCCGGCGATCTGCGAGAACATGGCCGAGGGGCGTCTCGCGCCGGGGATGTTCCTGGGCATCTGCCGGGAGGTCGGGGGCATAATAATATATCTTGACTTTGTTGGGAATGAGCCTATTGTATAACCAACATACTGATTGACTTAGAAAATTGAATAATTGCCCTTCCCATATAGGGAAGTGAAAAATGACTTCCAAGCCCTGTCTCTTATGATGTGACGGGGTTTTTTATTTTTTAAGGGCATAAAGCAAGGACATTGAATTGCAAGTAATCTTCGTTAAAACGGAACTCTTAAATTATCGAAAGAGCGGGAGATGCAGAAGGGTTACTGAAACAACCACATTATGAAAGGCATGATTGATGAAAGCAGAGATGGAAGGAAAGATCAAGTACGGGGTTTGGGGACTGATTTGCGGGGCCATTGTCGCAATAATCGTTGGGTTTGCATGGGGTGGTTGGGTAACCGCCGGCACCAACCAGAAGATGAGCAGCGAGGCGGTCTTGGCCACCCAGGCGGCGATCTGCGTCGCCCAATTCATTAAGGAACCGAACAGTCAAGAAAAGCTTAAAGAATATGGGATGATCGATAGCTATAAACGCTACGATTTCATTGAAAAGGGGGGATGGGATAAGATGCCAGGGCAAAAGGAGTCCAGCTCCGGTGTCTCCGGCGCCTGTGTCGCGGGGCTTGATATTCTTATCAAGAAATAGGACGAATCAATAGACGAATCAATAAAGGAGAACTAAAGATGTCAGAAGGAAAAGTTAAATGGTTTAATGATACAAAGGGATTTGGTTTTATCGAGCAGGAAGGCGGCAAGGACGTTTTTGTGCATCATTCCGCAATCCAGGGAGAAGGATTCAAATCATTGGCAGAGGGTGATAAGGTCAGTTTCGATGTTGTCAGTGGTGCCAAAGGTCCGGCCGCTGGGAATGTCTGTAAGTTGTAGGACCTTATTTGAGGGGCGTTGTCTGTGATATGCCCTTGACCTTGATGATTAGCAACACTATGTTATAATCGACGAGATGCTGCGATGCGCGTATTGAGTCTATTCTGCTGGATGTTAATGAAAAGAGAATCATAGGGTCTTCGTGGTGATTGTCACCCTTATAGACCGGATGTTAAATGATAGACTCCAGTTGAAAGACAAGACGGCATAGGTGGCTCTCGTCTTTTTTTATTTTGTGAGAATGGCAAAATTCGGGTACGGTTCGTGTGGGAGCGTTGTTACATATAACTTCCTCCTACCATGCGAGAGAGCAAACAGTAATGCTTGAAGCGCTGTGACACCGCCGGGAAACCAAGCGGTAAACGGAGAAAACAAACATCAACCTGACGTATCGGGAGAAAACGGTCTACTCAACTCTGTCCGGCGGGACGAATACGTTGGTTGCACTTTCCCTTCTTCCCGGAGGAAGGGAGATAGAATCCGAAGACGGGAGGTCTCTATGCCGGTAAAGCCGACGGAACATGAAGATGAGTATTTCACGCGAATAGAACAGGAGATGAAGAAGCAGATAGAGGAGCGAAAGAAGAAACAGGCATCGAAAGAGGAAAAAGAGAAACTGAGAGAACTGCACTTTATGAAATGTCCGAAGTGCGGGATGGATCTTATAGAAATCGGTTTCAAGGGTATGAAGATAGATGAATGTTCAGCCTGCAGAGGAATGTGGCTTGACGCGGGTGAGTTCGATGCCTTGGCGAAGATCGAGAAACCTGTCCTTGAAAGGCTTTTTAACGTGTTCAAGAAATAGAAGGCCCATTTCAACCAGATTATCAAATCAGAAGCACGCATGAACCGGATGAAGAGAAAAGGTTGCCCCCTATAAAAAAAGGGACAGGGTATGAATTCAGAGATGCGGCCCTATCTTCAGCCCTCTTTGGCGATCGATTGTGACAGTGGGGCTGTCGCAGCTTTTGCAGGAAAGAATGCCGGAAATTCCGCCGATCCGAGGGAGCGGGCGGTCAGCCTCTATTATGCCGTACGGGACGGCATCCGATACGATCCATACACCATCGACCTGTCGATTGAAGGGCTCCGGGCAAGCGCCACGCTGAAAAACGGCCGCGGCTGGTGCGTGGCCAAAGCGATCCTGCTGGCGGCCTGCTGCCGGGCCACGGAAATCCCGGCCCGGCTCGGATTTGCCGACGTGCGGAACCACCTGACCACTCAACGGATGCGCGACCGGATGAAGACTGACATCTTCTTCTGGCATGGGTACGCCTCCATTTTCCTTGAGGAGGTTTGGGTAAAGGCGACGCCCGCCTTCAATATCGAACTTTGCGAGCGGTTCCGGTTGAAGCCCCTTGATTTCGACGGGCGCAGCGACTCGATCTATCACCCGTTCGATCTCGAGGGAAAAAGACACATGGAGTACCTGGCGTATCGCGGAGAATTTGCCGATGTTCCTCTCGATCAGATTGCGGAGACGTTCCGCCGGGAATATCTGAAGGATTCCTCCTGGAATCAAGCCGACTTCGAGAGCGAAGTGGAGCAGGAGACCGGGGACATCTGAAGCCGGAGTAGAGGAAACCCGGCGCGGATACATCTCCCGTAGCGCGGTTCCGAAAGAAGCCAATCTTATAAGGTTTCCACACTCCGGGCTCTCGGGATGTCGGTCTTGAGCGTCCCCCCTATTTCGCCGACTCCGGCGCCTTGTCCAGGGCGATCCGGAGCACCTCCATCATCTCGTCCACGAAGTGGAAGGTGATCTCCCTGCGCACCTTTGCCGGGACATCCTCCAGGTCCTTCCTGTTCCACTTCGGCAGGACGATCGTCTTTACGCCGGCCCGGTGGGCGGCGAGGACCTTCTCCTTGACCCCGCCGATCGGCAGGACCAGACCCCGGAGCGTGATCTCGCCCGTCATCGCGAGGTCCTTCTTTACCGTCCGGTTTGTCAGCAGAGATGTCAGCGCGGTCAGCATCGTCACCCCCGCCGACGGCCCGTCTTTCGGCGTAGCGCCGGAGGGGACATGGATGTGGATGTCCGTCCCCTCGAAGAAATCCTTCGCGATCCCCAGCGCCTCGGCGTTAGCGCGGATGAAGCTGAGCGCTGCGGTGGCCGACTCCTTCATCACGTCGCCGAGCTGCCCGGTCAGCGTGAGGCCGCCCTTACCCTTCATGGTGGTCGCCTCGACGAAGAGGACATCCCCGCCAGCCGGCGTCCAGGCAAGCCCCATGACGACCCCCGGTTTCGCGGTCCGGGCGGCCGCCTCCCCCGTGATCCGGACGGGGCCGAGGAACCGGTGGAGATCCCGCGCCGTGACGGACGCCTTGTCGATCGCGCCTTCCGCGATCTGGCTTGCCACCCCCCGGCAGACCGAGGCGAGCTCCCGTTCGAGGTTCCGTACCCCCGCCTCCCGGGTGTAGCCGGTGATGATCCGGCTGATCGTGCTCTTCGTGATCCGGATCTGTTCCGTTTTCAGGCCGTTTGCCTCTGTCTGCCGCGGGACCAGGTAGCGCTGGGCAATTCGGATCTTTTCGTCGATCGTATAACCGGGCAGCTCGATCACCTCCAGGCGGTCGCGGAGCGCCGGCGGGATCGTCTCCAGGTTGTTTGCCGTCGTGATGAACATCACATGCGACAGGTCGAACGGGACGTCCAGGTAGTGGTCCGCGAAGGAGAAATTCTGCTCCGGGTCGAGGACCTCAAGAAGCGCCGACGAGGGATCGCCGCGGAAATCGCTCCCGACCTTGTCGATCTCGTCCAGCATGAAGACGGGGTTGTTGGATTCCGCCCGCCGGATTCCCTGGATGATTCGGCCGGGGAGCGCCCCGACGTAGGTCCTCCGGTGGCCGCGGATCTCCGCCTCGTCATGGATGCCGCCGAGCGAGATGCGGATGAACTTCCTACCCAGCGCGCGGCCGATGGAGTGGCCGAGGGAGGTCTTGCCCGTCCCCGGGGGGCCGGCCAGGCAGAGGATCGGTCCCTTCGAGTCCGGCTTCAGCTTGCGGACGGCGAGGTATTCGATGATTCTTCTTTTGGCCTTCTCCAGACCGTAGTGGTCCTCGTCTAGCACGCGCCGGGCCTTTTTGATATCGAGGTTGTCCTCGGTGCCCTCGTTCCAGGGAAGCGCGGTCATCCAGTCGATGTAGGTCGCCGCGACGGTGTATTCCGCCGAGGAGGGATGCATTTTGGAGAGCCGGGCGAGCTCGCGCTGCGCCTCCTTTTTCGCCTCCTCCGGGAGGTTCTTCTTTTCGATCTTTGCCCGGTACTCCTCGACCTCGACCTTCTCGTCGTCCGTCTCGCCCAACTCCTTGCGGATCGCGCCAAGCTGCTGGCGGAGATAATACTCCCGCTGGCTCTTGTCCATGTCGTCCTTCACCTGGGTCTGGATCTTGCTGCACAGTTCGAGGATCTCCACCTGATGGTTGACGAGCCGTGTCACCTCGCGGAGGCGCTCCTTCACGTCGAGGATTTTAGAAGCTTCTGTTTCTCCTCGATCGGTGAATTGATCACGGAGGCGATGATATCGGACAGGACGCCGGGTTCGGAGACCGTCTTGGCCATCGCCCCGAACTCCTGGGGGAGGAACGGCGAGAGCTTCACGATCCGCTCGAAGAGGCCGACGAGGTTCGCCATCAGCGCCTCGACTTCGATGTCCTTGGCCTCCTGGTCCTCCAGATTCTCAACGCGGGCGCGGAGGTAGGGTTTCCCCTCCAACAGTTCGACGATGCGGAACCGGCCGACCCCCTGGAGGAGGAGCTGGGTCTTGTTGTCGGCGGTCTTGGCCATCCGGAGGATCACGACGCTCGTGCCGATGCCGTAGAAATCCTCCATTTTGTGCGGCCCTTCCGTCGGGTCGCTGGTCTGCTTGAGCATGACGAGGCCGATCAGGCGGTCGCCCGCCATCGCTTCATCGATCAGGCTGATCGCAGTCTCGCCGGAAACCTCGAGCGGAAAGAGCATCTTCGGAAAGACAAAGGCGTCCGCCAGCGGTAGCACCGGAAGAATCTCCGGGATGTTGGCAATTTTCATTTCTTCGGACGATTTCTGTGACATGGGAACCTCCAATATATCGTAAGCAGAATCAACTGCCCTGAATGTTGATCTTGTGAATGCGGTCCAGAGGGCGCTTGGCAAGACGGATCTCCAGGAGGCCGTCCCGACAGTACGCCTTCACGGTTTCCGTATCGATCAGAACGGGAAGTGCGAGATCCCGCTCGAAACGGCCGCAGGGGATCTCGGCGAGACGATAGCGGGCGCCCTCTTCCCGCGCTCCGCCTTCCCTCGTGCCGGAGATCTTCACCGTGCGGGGGCCGATCTCCAGATCAATCTCCTCCCGCGGGACGCCGGCGATCTCGGCGATGACGACGATCTCCTCACGGGTTTCATAGATGTCGATCTGAGGCCGCCACCGCTGGCGGGAAAGTGTGAACCGCGGCTGGGCTGCGCGCAGCATCTCCTCAACGCTCCGGCGGAATTCGGTCTCGATGCCCTCCGGACTGTCCACGAATCTGATCTTGATGTAATCCATGCCCGACTCCTGTTTTCAAGAACCGCCCCGGTCCTGCATCCGGATCCCGGCGGCCGGTTCGACCGGCCGCACACAGGGTGCAAACCCTTTCCCGCAAGATATGCACCCGATCCTTCAGCGTCAAGGGGGAGGATGCTTCCCGAATCCGGTTATTTAGTGCATGCATCCGCAGAAACGCCTTTTCTTGACTCACGCGGGCCGCTTCTGTATATCTTGCAATGCCGGGATAATTTACGGACAGGCATCACCGCCGGAGTTCGGGCGGCGTCATTCTTGAAGGAGGGAAAGGGCATGCCGGCCTACGATTACGATCTCGGGATCATCGGCGGGGGCGCGGCGGGACTCACAGCCGCCGCCGGGGGCGCCCGGTTCGGGGCCCGAACGATCCTCATCGAAAAAGCGGCAAGACTCGGCGGCGATTGTCTGCACTTCGGGTGCGTCCCTTCGAAAACCCTGATCCGGACGGCGGAGGTGCGCTCCCTGATGGGCCGGGCAAGGGCATTCGGCCTGCCGGAGTCGCCATTGCCCCCCGTGGACCTGGGCGCCGTCATGGACCGGGTGCAGGCGGTCATCGACCGGATCCAGCAGCATGATTCGCCGGAGCGCTTTTGCTCTCTGGGGGCGGAAATCCGGTTCGGGGAACCGAAATTCCTGGATGACCATGCGGTGGAGGTGGACGGGAAAAGGATCGCCGCCAGAAACTGGATCATCGCGACGGGCTCCGGCCCGGTCATTCCGCCGATCGAAGGGATCTCGGATGTTCCCTGCTGGACCAACGAAACGGTCTTCAGCCAGAGGACGCTGCCGTCCCGCCTGATCGTGCTGGGGGGAGGGCCCATCGGCCTGGAAATCGCCCAGGCCTTCGGCCGTCTCGGCTCTGCGGTCACCGTCGTGGAGTTCATGGATCAGATCCTGGGTCCGGAGGATGCCGATCTGGCGGACATCCTGAAGAACCGGCTGGAATCGGAAAGCGTCCGGATCCATACGGGGACGAAGGCGCTCCGGGCAGAGCGCAACGGCGCCGCCATCCGGCTGACGGTTGCCGGGGCCGGCGGAAACGGTCCGGATGTTCTGGACGCGGATGCGCTCTTCGTGGCCGCGGGGCGAAGGCCCAACATTGATGGTCTCGGGCTCGATGCGGCGGGTGTGAGCTACACCCCCCGCGGCATCCCGACCGATCCGCGGATGCGAACCAATATCCGCCATATTTATGCCTGCGGCGATGTCAACGGCCAGTTGCCGTTTACCCATGTCGCCGGGTACGAGGCGGGGATCGCACTGACGAACGCAGTCCTCCATCTCCCCCGGAAGGCCGACTACGGCAGGATCGGCTGGTGCACCTATACGGACCCGGAGGTGGCCAGCATCGGCCTCAACGAGAAACGGGCCAAAAAGGCGGGCGTCGATTACCGGGTGATCGAGGAGCCCTTCGACCAGAACGACCGGGCCCTGGCCGAAGGTGAAACCGGGGGCAAGATCAAGCTGCTGCTGAGTCCTCAGGGAAAGTTTCTGGGATGCCAGATCATCGGCCATCAGGCCGGGGAGCTGATCCACGAGTGGGTCATGATGATGAACGGCGGCGTGAAGCTCTCCACGATGGCCGGCGCCGTCCATCTCTACCCGACGTTGTCGGAGATTTCCAAACGGGTCTCCGGCCGTCCCTTTTCCGAGAAGCTATTCGGTGAAAAGACAAAAGGGATACTGAAGTTCCTGTTCAATCTCAAGGGGCGGGCCTGTACGCCGCCTGAGGCGTAGGAGACTGCGAGACCTTTGAAAATCGTGATCCCTCCGCGCGCTGGATATTGTTTCGACCCTGCACCTCCTCGCTTCGCTGCAAAGACGAAACTCGCGCTAAAGCGCTCAAACAATCGTCTTTGCGGGCGCTTTGCTGCGGGGGCAGGGTGCCCCGAAAAATCGCCAATGCGCGCTTCCGGGATCCGATTCCCAAGCTGTGCAAAGGTTTCACTGCATCTATCGGGGTGTTTTTCGACACCCTGCTAAATGAAACCGCCCGATCTTTTCCGCAGGAAGGCCATGGTCCGCGAACGGTTGAAGGGGCTGTTTGCGTGCCTGGCCTGGAGGGCCGCAAGGTCCTCTCCCGTATCGATATCATGCCATGCCGGCGCAAGGCTGATCCGATATCCCCGGGCATGGAGACGGTTCAAGGTTTTTTCACAGACGGTGCTCTCCCCCCAGGGCATCTCCTTGAAAATACCGGGATCGAACGCTGCGGAGCGAAAGCCGATCAGATAATAACCGCCGTCGAACGCGGGTCCGAGAACGGCATCATGCCCGTTCTCCAGCGCGTGGAAGGCCTGTTCGATGACCTCCGCGGTCAAATCCGGGAAGTCGCTCCCGATGAGGATGGCCGTAGCGAATCCCTTCGCAAAGCAGGAGCGGAAGGCCTTTTCAATGCGCTCTCCCAGCCCTTCGCCTTCCTGGGGGGTGTAAGAGAATCGGCCGCCGAATCGCCGTCTGATCTCCAACCCCTTTTCGGCCGGCGTGAAGGCGATTTCCAACCGGTAGCTTCCCCGTTTCAGCGCCTCCAACAGATCGTCCACGAAATATCCGTATAGTTCCGCCGCGAACTGATCGTCATACGCCTTGGCCAGTCTGGTCTTGACCTTGCCCGGCTCGGGATGGCGGACAAAGACCATCAGACATCGGTGCGATTTTGGCGGGGAATTCAGCGGCATGCCCCGTCACCCCTTTTCCAGCGGGATCATGATCATCTTCCAGAATCGGGCGTACCGGACATCCCGGAAGCCCGTGAGGCCTATGGTCATGCCCTCATGGCCCGCCGCCGGTTGCGCCTGATACGTTCGGAAGAGACGGTCCCACCAGGAGAGGTTGAAGCCGAAGTTGCGGTTGGACTCCCCGAGAAGAACGGAATGGTGAACGCGGTGCATGTCGGGGGTCACCACGATCCCCCGGAGGAGGCTGTCCGGCCGTGCGGGGATCCGGAGGTTGCCGTGGTTGAACATGGCCATGCCGTTGAGAAGGATCTCAAAGATCAAGACGGCAAGGGCGGGGGGGCCGAGGAGGGCGACCGCGGCCATCTTGATCAGCAGGGAGATTACGATTTCCAGCGGATGGAAACGGAGCGCCGAGGTGAGATCGAGGTCCATGTCCGTGTGGTGCATCCGGTGGAGCCGCCAGAAAAAATGAACCCGGTGAAACAGCATGTGCTGGGCATAGATGACCAGATCGAGCGCCGGAATGGTCAAGATGATGGCCGCCGCTTCCGGGAGCGGGGCGATGTTCAACAGGCCCCATCCTTTCTCTGCCCAAAGGATGGCCATGCCGACGGGGAGGAGGGGAAAGCCAAGGCGGGAGACGGCGCCATTCAGCAGATGAACCGACAGATTTCCGAACCAGCGCAGGGACCTCTTCACGGTCAGCGGACGCCGGGGGGCGGCGATTTCTGCGATCGCGATGACGGCGAAGATGACCAGGAAGCACCCGATGCGGATGGCGGTTTCGTGCTCAAGAAAAATCAGGTGGAAACCCGTATCGGGAAAAATCATCCGCGTCGCCTCCGGATTCGTTCGTTTCTGATTTCACCACACGATGCGCAGGCCTTGTGTTTTGTAGAGTTTGAAATCTTCGTCTTTTGTGATGACGGGGATTTTCCGGCGGATTGCCTGGCGGATGATGAGCCGGTCGAAGGGATCGCGATGGCCGATAAGCGGAAGCTCATGGAATGTCGAGACATCCTCCGCGTCGATCCCCAGGATCTCCAGATCCATCGTTTTGGCGATGGCCGGGAATTCCGCCGGAGAAACGTTCTCCAGGCGCAATTTGCCGAGAGAATATTTCAGTGAAATCTCCCAGAAGGAAACGAGACTGACCAGGATCGCATGCTCCCGGTTCGTGATGAGCGCTTTTGCCTTGATTCCGAGCTTTTCGGGTTCAAAGACCGTCCAGAGGAAGGTGTGAGTATCCAGGAGATATTTCATCGGGACAGAAATTCCTCCTCCGTCATCTTGAAGCCGTCCTTGATTTCATATGCCCCTTTCCCTTTCAGGATGCCGATATTCCGTGCCTCCTTTCCGTTGCCCTCATGCCGGTAAGGGATAACGACGGCCACCTTTTCCTTTCTGCGGCCATAGCTGATCACGATCTCTTCCCCCTGTTTCACCAGGTTCAGGAGATCGGAAAAGCGGGCCTTGAATTCGCCGATCGTGACATTCTGCATGCGCCTTTAACCTCCCATGATGATTGGAATGATAGCACATCGTGACAAGTTGTCAAGGAAAGACCAGCAGGAAAGACCAACAGCAGAGATCAAAGAAAAAATTCCGGGTGAACCGGGGTAGATCAGAGTGGCTGCCGTCCGCCGGGTCCGGCGGACAGGCGTTCGGTCACGGGATTGATCCTCACGGTTCGATCCGTTTCAGGCTTTTCAGGCGCGAGAGGTGCTTCCGGTCGAAGGAATAGACGTCGGTGATGTTCAGCTTTTCCATCAGGGCGGCGATATAGCCGTCAACGATGTCCACGCTCTTGCCCTCATAATGATCCAGCGCCCTGGCCAGGAGGGCGCCGTTGATCACCTCCATTCCCGGCGTCGCCAGGATGGAACGGATCATGGGGGCGATCCCTCCAGGTTTCAAATCGTATGACGATTCCAGAACCCAGATGAGTTCCACAAGCACCAAATCAGCCGTGACGAGCCGCACCCTTCCTTCGGACGCCTCGCCCAACAGCGCCTCCACGCGGTCGGCCTTTTCCGTATCGTCATCGGTGAGGTAGCGAACGAAGAGATTGGTATCGACGAAGCAGCTCTTCATTCGCTTTCCCCTTTGACCCTTTCGGCGACGGCGTTTTTGGCCCGGGACCGCTCTTCGTCGAAAGTTTCTGAACTCTTCGCTTTTATTGCGCCCCGGAAGGCCTTCAGCGTCCGGAGGGGTTGAAGGAGAACCCTATCGCCTTCCCGGATGAAGGCGATCCGGTCGTTGGGGCCGATTCCCAGCGCGTCCCGGATCGGCTTGGGGATTGTTACCTGACCCTTGGTGGTAACCGTTGATAGCATAAATCAAACCTCACTATTTATTTCTTACTTTGGATGATAGGTAAGGAAGGGAGATTTGTCAATCGTTCTTTCAAAGGAGGATATCTTTCAAAGGAATGATCCGACATCCCCCTATCCGGAAAAAAGAGGGGGTTGCATAAAACGTCTTCCCTTGCGGCTTGCGGATCTGTTAGATTAGAACTTACGGATCACGCAAGGGCGCATTGAAGAGAAGGGGTGTGACATGGAAGAAAATCCCTCCGAAGCGGCGAAAAAATCGGGGATTTGGCGGCCGGTCCTGCTGATCGCTGTCGTCGTTTCCGCCGTTGTGCTGTTGCGCTTTCTGGGGGTCGCAGAGCGGCTGGGCGATCTGAAGGAATGGATTCGGGGGGTTGGTTCGCTGGCGCCGCTGGTATTCATTCTGGTGTATATCATTGCGGTGGTCGCGGCCCTGCCGGCTCTCCCCTTTACCATCACCGGGGCGGCCCTCTTCGGATCGGTGACCGGCGTGATCCTGGTCAGCATCGCCTCCACGGCGGGGGCGGGTCTCGCCTTTCTGGTCGCCCGATACGCCGCCCGGGAGAGGATGGTCCGGCGGTTCTCCGGCAATGAAACCTTCCGGAAACTGGACCGCATGACGAAAGAACACGGGGCGGTCGTGGTGGCCATCACCCGTCTCGTCCCCATTTTTCCCTTCAATCTTCTCAATTACGGCTTCGGCCTGACCGCGATTCCCTTCCGGACCTATCTCCTCTGGTCCTGGCTCTGCATGCTTCCCGGAACGGTTCTCTACGTGGTCGGCGTCGATGCCGTTGTCAGCGGTCTCTCCCCGGGGCGGATTCCCTGGCCGCTCATCGCGGTGGCCGCCGCAGCGGCGGTAATCCTGATTTTTCTGGTGAACATGGCCAGGCGCCGTCTCCGGGGGCGTAAACCGGAGGACGGCGGTCCCGGTCTGCCCTGAGGCGGGGATGGGGATTAAAGCAGAGGCGCTATCGATAAAACCGGGCGAGCCGCTCCGGCGCGACGCCGCAGAGATAGAGGGCCATCAGAAACCAGTTTCGCAGCGTGCCGAACACCAGCCCCTCTTTTTCCCAGCGGCGCGCCGAGGTGGTCACCGGCTCCCGGAAAATGACGATCCTCCCCCCATTCCGTTTGATCCGCCGCATGAGGTCCACGTCCTCCATGATCGGGATCTCCTTGAACCCTCCGAGGGTCCGAAAACAGGAGGCCCGGATGAAGATCGCCTGGTCGCCGTAGGGGATTCTCGTCAGGCGCGAGCGCAAGTTGGCAACCGTTTCGATCACCCGGAAGCCCGCCCCCGGGGAATCGATGCGCAGATCGAAGGCGCCGCCGGCGCAGCCCTCATCCCGCATCGCTTCGGCGATCCTTTCGAAAGCGGCGGGTGGCAGAACGGTGTCGGCATGGAGGAAGAGCAGAACATCGCCGGCGGCCACGGCCGTGCCCCGGTTGAGCTGTCCGCCCCGGCCTTTTTCGGAGGGAACCTTCCGCACGGCGGCGTCCCGTATCGCGGCAAAGGTTTCCCCTTCCGCCTGTCCATCGACCACGATGATCTCAGCAGCGTCCCCGCCCCTCAGACGGCGGACGGATTCGATCGTTTCGTTGATCACGGCCTGTTCGCGGAACACAGGGATGATCACGGAGATGCGGCATTCGCGGTTCGTCAAGATTGCGCCCCTCAGGGTTTGCCGATTTCGTTCTTCGGATAAGTCTCCCGGAACAGGCCATCGCCTCTTTCGTACTGAAAATACGGGATACCGCCGGTCCCGCGTTTATAACACAAAACCGCTCCGCGGTTCCGATGTTTTCTCCATACCCTCGTTTCTCTCCCGCAGGGCAGGCATGGAAGTTTTTCTTGATATCCTCCCGGTTTTTCGGTATCGTCTTTCAAACGAACCAACCTGAAATCTCCAGTGTTTGCACGCCGCCTCTGTACGTGTTCGCTCACATCCTTTGTCGCCGCGCCCTTCGGGGCTTAAAGTTGATACCGGAATCCGGATCGCAGCGCAGGGCAGACGCCCGGCGCCGGCCGGCCGCGTCTTCAACAGGTTTTTCTTTCATTTTGGAAAGGAGGAACTGATCATGGCGACGTACGTTAAAAATCAACTCTACATGGTACCCCTGGCCGAGCTTCAGCCCGACCCCACGCAACCCCGCAAGTACATGGACCCCGTGGCCCTCGAGGAGCTGACCGCCTCGGTCAGCCAGATGGGGATCATCCAGCCCGTCGTCTGCCGGCAGGACCCGGCGACGGGCCTTGTCTACACCGTTGCCGGCGAGAGGCGCTGCGCCGCGGCGCGCAAGGCGGGTCTTGCCACAGTCCCGGCCGTCTTCATCGACGGCGCAAACTATGCCGAGATTGCCCTCGTGGAGAACCTCCTCCGCCAGGACCTCAACCCCGTGGAGGAGGCCGAGGCCCTCCAGCGCCTCATGGACGACCACGCCTACCAGCAGGATCAACTGGCGACCATCATCGGCAAATCCCAGCCTACCATCTCGGAGTCCCTCTCCCTCAACAGGCTACCCAAGGAGATCCGGGACGAATGCCGCCAGGACCCCGCCGTTCCGAAGAACGTTCTCGTCGTGATTGCCCGGAAGAAGCAGGAGCGGAGTATGCTGACCCAGTTCAGGAAATACCGGGATCAGCAGGCCAAAGCCGCCGCCAAGGAGACCGCGGATGCCGCTGCTCCGACACAACGGAAGCGGACCAGGGCGGAGGCCATCGTCAACAGCATCGCCATGATGGCGAGTAAAATCGGCGACCTGGAATTTCCCGACTTCTCCGCGGAGGACCGGGCCATGCTCATCGAGACCATGACCTCCATGAAAGATACCCTCGAAGCGGCCATCACCCGGGCGGTGAAAAACAAGAAAAAACCGACTTGAAAATGATCGGAGCTGTCGGTAGACTCTTAATGACATCGTATAGATAAGTCGTATCAGTGCACCGATATGACTTCGAGATAGGGGCGTTTTCGGGATGTGACCGACCTGCCGGATGGCGCTCAACGGCACCGACGATAACATCATCCGCGTGGTACGGATGAACTGATTTGCAGTGATGCCCGGTGTTAGGCAAGAGGTAAATATGAGCGATTTCTATGTGTACGTTTACATTGACCCTCGCAACTACGAAGAATTTTACTACGGCAAAGGTACGGGATCGCGTAAGGACGCTCACCTCAAGGACACTTCGGACTCGGCCAAGGCAAAGCGTATTGCAAGTATCAAACGAGAGGGTTTATCTCCTATCATCCGGGTAATTTCCCGCAACCTCACCGAGAACGAAGCCTTACTGATTGAGAAGACTCTGTTGTGGAAACTGGGTAAATGGACGACCAACATTTCATCGGGTCACTTCGCCGATAAGTTTCGTCCTCACAATACACTCCACAAGGAATTGTCGGGATTCGACTTTCGAAACGGTCTTTACTACTACAATGTGGGGGAAGGTCCTCATAGGACCTGGGAAGACTACATCGAGTTCGGATTTATCTCCGCTGGCCAAGGCACCAGGTGGCGAGATGCCATGCTTGGATTCAATCCCGGAGACGTCTTCGCTGCCTATCTCAAGAAACGTGGCTTCGTTGGTATTGGCCGAATCACGAGAAAAGCACAGATGATTCGCGATGCTCGGATTGAGGGTAGGCCATTGCTTGATCTGCGACTTCGTTGCAAAAACATGAACGACCACAGTGACAGTAACGATCTGTCGGAATACGTCTGCATTGTGGATTGGTTGAAGACAGTCCCAAGGGAAGAGGCAAAATGGAGATCAACGCCCAAGCTATACACGACAACACATGTACGAGCCTCTCTTGATGGGCAGCCCGAAACGGTGGCGTTTCTTGAAGAACAATTTGGAATCCTGATTAGGGAGCTGATTACCTAACCAAGCGTCGGAGGCGCAGCGGTTAACCGCGCGCCTCAACGCTCTCGTTCGGGCAGGAGATAAAGGAATGAAGTTCAAAGAGATTGCGTTGAGACTAACGGGTATCAGTTGTCCGATCTTTGGCGCCTCATGGAATCCCCCCGAATCCGAAGTCGTGATCGCGAGACGAGTCATAACCGCCCTTGAAGACCGCCGTGTTCTATATGTTCCAAGTGAGGTCGAGATTCCGGATCATTGTGTACAATCAGTCATTGAGATTCGGCACTTCCTGACGGCAGAACTTGGTGGTGCACACCTATCCGATGCTCTGAGGGCACACCTGCGGGAAATGCGCGCCGCGTGCCGCAAGTTTCTGACTTGCGTGCAGGAGAAAGATCGGGAGGTGATTCCCTTTGCGAACCGGCACGGCCACTGGGCAAGCTGGGTGTTCATGGACGCACTCGGGCAAATGCGAGGTGAGTTCGGAATCCACATCGCGCAGATGGCGGTTCGATATGGTCTTGACGTTGAGAATGACTTGTCAACGATTCTTCCGGAAAAAGACGAAGAAGCGGATGCCGAACACGGTGTAGTACGGTACGGCACAAAGCCGCGCCGACTGTGAACGCCCATGTTGGCAGCTTCTTCCTCCTGAAAGAGAGCATTCGGTAATCTTGAGAGGAGTGCGCCCTTTCATGTTGAAATCAATAGGGTATGCGTTAACCACGGCGATGCAAATGAATTTGAAAAGCAGAAGCCAATCTACACGTTAGAGAACATAGCCAAATGCCGTATAACGCAAGAATAAAACAAATCGCCGCCGATTTTCCGGGTATACTGGAAAGAGCCGATCTCCTAAATTTACAACTTATCGACTTGGCAAATAAAGGATTTAGGAAACTTGTAGAAAATTTTTTATCCAACCGAAATGGTTACACTTTAAGACCATTCCTCTTCGAGATTTTCATATGCAGGTGGTTCCTCTCAATCAATGGTGCCACGGACATAGAATACGAACCTCCTGATATTCTTCCATCACCCGACTTTAGATTCCATCTCGACGGTAAACTTTTCCATGCCGAAGTGAAAACACTGATGCAAGTACTAAATGAAACAACCAAGAAAAAAATCATCAGTGAAATCAATAACAGAATTACTCCGTTAACAAGCAATGTAATAGAAATATGGTTATCTGATAATTTAGAGCAAAAAGAGCAGAATAATGCCATTGACTGGATTTCTTCTAGGGCGGCGGAGCTTAGAAACGGTGAGAAAGATTCTTTCATGATTGGAGATGACTGTTATGCTTGGGTAAGGGTTTTATATGTGAGTAAAGGAGAAGGATCTATTGGCGTTGAACATATCGGCGGTACTCATGATGGATTATTGTCAGAAGTAAACAGCGATCGAATTCGAGAACAATTCCGGCAAAAGATTAAGCAGGCAAATAAGCAATCCCCGGTGAGTGATGATAATATATTCAACTTTGTCGTAATGACCTATGATTTTAATATATTACTATCACTTGATACATTGCAGCAAGTCCTTTACGGAACTGAGGTTTTTGAATCAGCCGCGAGTGGGCCTTTTTATGAACGGCTTTCAGACGATGGGATATGGAGCAAACGCGTTTTTACCAACACTGATATGCTCTTTGTTTTTGAGTCCGGTACGGATATGTTAGAAAACATTTTCGAACCGTATGTTTTCCCAAATCCTTATAATATCCAGAAACTAAGAACTATTCCGTCACCCTTTAATATTATGAAATGCCATGTTCCAAGCCTATATTTTTCAGGTCCAAGAAAATTGAACTGAATCATGTGCAGATTAAGATAAGAATTATGGCATGTTATGAGGTAATTTAATGAGAGGCGAAGATGTTTTTTTATATCTGTTGGGTGCCGGGGCAAGTTGCAATGCTTTGCCATTGGCCTCACAATTTGCTGAACGCCTAACTGAATTCGCAAAAAAACTTAGAATGGTTGGGCCACACTTGACCGATCTTGATGAGTCCGATCTTCCTTCGACAGATCCAGTATGGGGAGACGCTCGTAAGGAGTTGGCCATAGCTATTGAGTGGTTGGCGGAGGAATCCTCTCACCACGCGTCAGTTGATACGTTTGCTAAAAAACTCTATTTCCGGAAGGAACGAGACACGCTTCGAAAGCTTAAAGCCACACTTTCTGCCTATCTCATTGCAGAGCAGGCACAGAAAAATGTTGATTTGCGCTACGATTCGTTTCTCGCTTCGGTCGCTGAGTTTGATGATAATGTGAATATTAGCCTTCCGCAGAAGCTTCGCATTCTCACTTGGAATTATGATACACAATTAGAAAAGGCTTTTTATGGATTCTGTGGGGATAAAGACGCAGTTGAGCAGAAAATAACTAATAATCGGCAGATCCGTAGAATCAATGGATGTTGCGGGCGGGAATTCCCTGGTAACACTGATAAATGGTTTCATTCAGTTTGGGATGCAACGCCTGATGCGGGATGGAAGGCAGCCATAGGTTTATATAAAGAATATATGGAAAAGCCTCTCGGGTGGCCGGGACCTGACATTTGTTTTGCATGGGAGAACTCAACAACAAATCATTCATACATGGAAGAGGTATCTGTACTTGTTGTAATTGGATATTCTTTCCCATATTTCAATAGAAAAGTAGATGATTTTATTTTTAAACAATTAGGGAAAAATCTACGTAGGGTTTACCTTCAATGTCCGAAGGACGATCATGCTTCGGTTATAGAACGACTGAAGTTGCTTCTTCCTCCTCTTGAGGAGTCCATTGTTTCGATAACCAGTACCGACCTGTTCTATATTCCTGACGAGTTCTAAAGGATTACACGAAAGCATCAACATCACATGGGTGAAAAGGCACGTAGTTTCAATTAGTAATGGTGAATTTCTGTCGTGTTATGATTACCAATAGTAGGTAGGTGTAAGTCAGTCAAGTCTCAATTCATTTAGCCAACCAGAAAGAGGGGCACCCAAAATCAGATGAGCATGATGTCGAAATCCTAACCTGCCTGATGTCCCCCTAATTGCCATGCAGCATAATTCCATTGACAAGGTAGCTGTAAAAAGGAAGGATGATGCCGTAGCGAAGGAGAAAAAACCCCCTGGACACCCTTTGTCAAAGAGGTGAAAATGGTGCCGTTTCATTATCTTGGTTCAATTTACCCGATAGGCTAATGACGGAACAATATTTAAATATCCTCGATCATGTTCGCCGGGCCGTGAACGGCCGCACGCAGCGGGCCGAACGCGCGGACATCGGACAGTTTCTGACACCGGTCGCGATTGCCCGCTTCATGGCGTCGCTGTTTGCGCCGAACCGGTTGGATCATGTCAGGATTCTCGATGCCGGGGCAGGGGCGGGCGTGCTCTTTTCGGCCTATGTGGAGAGGTTGGTTTCGGAAATGAGGCGGCCTCTTTCCATTGAGGTGACCGCTTATGAAAATGACAGGCGCATTCTGCCGGAATTGACTGAAACGATGGCGCATTGTGAAACTGCCTGCGGAAAGGCGGGGATCGCCTTTCACGGGGAGATCCGGGCGGAAGATTTTGTCGCCGCCGCCATCGCCCGGTCGGAAGACGGACTGTTTGCCGGACCGGGCGAGCGGTTCACCCATGCCATCCTCAATCCGCCCTACAAGAAGATCAACGGTCAATCGGCCACGCGCAAACGGCTCAATGCCGCCGGCATGGAGGTATCAAACCTGTATGCGGCATTCGTCTGGCTGGCGGCGCGTATGCTCTCACCCGGCGGTGAACTGTCGGCCATAACCCCCCGGAGTTTCTGCAACGGCCCCTATTTCCGCCGGTTCCGTTTTGCCCTCCTTGAAATGATGAGCCTGCGGCGAATCCACGTCTTCGAGTCCCGCAAGAAGGCCTTCGGCGATGACGATGTCCTTCAGGAAAACGTCATCTATCATGCCATCCGGGAGGAAAAGAATCCGGAACGGATCATCGTTTCATCCTCCGAAGGTCTCGATTTCGAAAGGGCAACGGTCCGCTCCATCCCCTATGATCAAGTGATCCGGCCGAAAGACCGGGATGCCTTTATTCACTTGGTCATGAATCAGGCGGATGACAGGATCGTGGAAAGGATGCGGTGCTTTACGGCGACGCTCCATGATCTCGGCCTAGACGTTTCCACGGGCCGCGTCGTCGATTTTCGTGCGCGGGAGCATCTGCGCCCGCAGCCGGAAGAGGACACGGCGCCCCTCGTTTACGCTTGCCATTTCCAGGACGGTTTCGTAAAGTGGCCCACGCTTTCCGGGAAAAAGGCCAACGCCATCGCGCTTTCCGAGGAAACGCAGGATTTGCTGGTGGCGGCGGGCTATTATGTGCTCACAAAACGGTTCTCGTCGAAGGAGGAGAGGCGGCGCGTCGTGGCGGCCATATACGATCCCCGGAGGATTGCTTCGTCCCTCGTCGGTTTTGAAAACCACCTGAATTACTTTCATGCCGGGGGAAAGGGCCTGCCGGAACAGATGGCCAAGGGATTGGCCCTGTATCTCAACTCCTCGCTTTTCGACCGCCACTTTCGTCTGTTTAGTGGGCATACGCAGGTCAACGCCACGGATCTCAAGAAAATGACCTACCCGAACTGTGAGCAGTTGATGAGGCTCGGCCTCCACGTTCAAGACCGGATGCCGGAACAGGAGATAATCGATACGATTCTGGAGGAGGGTTGCGGATAATCCTCAATCATGCACAAGGCCGGCCGGAATGAAGGTCAAAAGGTGCGCTGGTTCGAGGTGACTAAATCCGTACGGCGGCCGTGTCAGGTTCGCGGCGGGAAGAGGCGTACAAACCGAACTGAACCGTGAAATTCTGTATCCTGTACAACTATCGTAAGGCACGCTTGTTTTTGTAAGAAAAAGATGCTATTTTTCCTTACAAAATATGATATGGATCTGTCATGCAAAGCATTGATTCAAAAATGTTAAGTCGTATATATGGGAATGGGAAGGGTTGCGTTGTCACCCCAGGTTTTTTTCTCGACCTGGGGAGCCGGCAGGCGGTGGATCTGGCGCTGCACCGTCTGGTGAAAAAAGGAACGCTGCGCCGCCTGGCCCGCGGATTGTACGATTACCCGCGCACAGATCCGGATCTCGGTCTCCTTTCCCCGACGACGGACGCCATCGTCAAGGCGCTGAGGGGGCGGGATAACATCCTTTTGCAGCCCTCCGGGGGCTATGCCGCCAACCTGCTGGGGCTCTCCGATCAGGTGCCGATGAAGATCGTTTTCCTGACGGACGGACCGGGACGCCGCGTGCAGATCGGCAGGCAGGTCATTATCTTCCAGCACACGACTCCCCGCGCCATGGCAACCGCTGGGCGGATCTCCGGTCTGGTCATCCAGGCCCTGCGCCATATCGGTCAACGACATATGGATGACGCCGTTGTGAACCGTCTGCAAAAGCGGTTGTCCGATGACGACAAAAAGCAACTCCTCCAGGACATTCGCTACGCCCCGGCATGGATCGCCGCCATTGTGCGGCGTGTTGCCGGGCCAGAGGGGAAATGACCGCATGGATGCCTTTTTGCGCCTTCCGGCCGATCGTCGCCGCCTTCTCTGTGAAGAGGGACAACAGCGACTCGGCCTGACTCCGGCGAGTATGGAAAAGGATTTCTGGGTCTGCTGGACACTGAGGGAACTTTTCGGTTTGCCGCAATGGGGGGAACACCTGACCTTCAAAGGCGGGACGTCTCTATCCAAAGGCTGGCGGTTGATCTCCCGGTTTTCAGAGGATATTGACGTGGTCATCGACCGTGAGTACCTCGGTTTCGGTGGCGACACCCTCAGCAGGAAACAGCAAAAGCGGCTGATCAAGGAATGCAGCCGTCGTATTGAGGCGGATCTTGGACCATCACTGGAGAACCGATTTCGTGAAATGCTCCCCGATGGCATGGATTGGCGGCTGACGCCTGCGGACGCAGAGGAAGACCCGGATCGGCAGACGCTGCTTTTTCACTATCCGTCCGTCTTTGCCGGCAGCGTTGCTTATGTGCGGCCGGTCGTCAAAATCGAATTGGGCGCCCGCTCGGAAACGGAACCCGTCGAAAATCCGATCATCCAACCCTATCTGGCGGAGGCGTTTCCCGATCTGCTCACGGAAAGCGTCTTTGCCCTGAAAACACTGGCAGCCGAACGGACTTTCTGGGAAAAGGCGATGCTCTTGCACGAGGAGAGTTTTCGCCCTGCCGACAAGCCGCGTCGGGCCAGGCTTTCCCGTCATTACTATGACCTCTGGTGCCTGATCCGAAAAGGGATTGCTGCGCAGGCTACGACCGATCCGGAATTGTTCAGTCGCGTCGCCCGGCACCGGCAGATCTTTTTCAGGGTCAGTTGGGTGAATTACGATACGCTACGCAAGGGGACACTGCGCCTAATGCCCTCTCCGGAGCATTTGAGCTACTGGAAGCGGGATTACGAGGCAATGCGCATGGAAATGTTTTTCGAAGAACCGCCGCCCTTTGACGAGATTATGGCGATTATCAAGCAGTTTGAAGAATCATTTAACCAATGAAGTGTATTCTTCACGATAGGGCCAGAGGCAACCGCGAAGTAGCCATATGCTTGCTTCGTGAATGCAGCAAAATTAGGAGAGATGGCAAATTTAATGAAGAATGAGAGCTTCTTCCTTGTAGTCTTCAGTCGATGAGACTTAAGAAATATGCGCGACTATGAGTGGTAATCAGTAGCCAGTTTTCCATTGACACACAAAATCGGTCGTTTTATACTCCACCCTCCCAAAAGCCATGCCTTATAAGAAAGAATCGCACACATGAACCAACGCCGGCCTCGCGCGACGCTCGCCGCGAGCTGCTTCATCCACTTCCTGCACGACGGCTGCTCCGATCTCCTGTATCTGCTCTTTCCGGTCTGGGCGCGTGAGTTCTCCCTCTCGTTTGCTCAAGTTGGCCTCCTGCGGACCGGATATTCCGGCGCATTGGCCCTCTTCCAGATTCCGGCGGGATTCCTGGCCGAACACTGGGGCGAACCGCGCGTTCTGGCAGCCGGGACGTTGTTCACGGCGGCCGGTTTTCTGTGCCTTGGCACGGCGGGAAGTTTCGCTTCACTCCTCGTTTTTCTGGTGATCGGCGGCCTCGGGTCGGGCACACAGCATCCGTTGTCGTCTTCGCTGGTCTCCCGGGCTTACGAGGAGGGTCCGCGGCGGGCTGCCCTCGGCATCTATAACTTCTCCGGCGATCTGGGCAAAGTGACGTGGCCGGCCTGCGTGGCCTTCTTCACGGCCTGGGCGGGTTGGCGCTGGGCCGCGCAGGGTATGGGACTGGTTGTTTTCGCCACCGCGGTTGCCATTTTTTTTGTCCTCGCATCGCTGGCACCGGCCCGCGGAGAAGTTCAGGCGAGCCGTGCAGCCGGGCGCAAGGCCAGTGGGTGGGGAATCCGGAACGCGCGGGGCTTCTCGCTGCTCTCTATTATTCACGGTATTGACAACGGGTCGCGAACCGTCTTCCTCACGTACTTGCCGTTCCTCCTGCTCAGCAAGGGCGCAGGGATGAATCTGATCGGGCTTGCCCTGGGTCTGACTTTTGCTGGGGGAGCAGCAGGAAAATTCGTCTGTGGAATTCTGGCCGAGCGTCTGGGCATCATCCGGACGGTCCTCGTCACCGAAGCCGCGACGGGCCTGGGCATCCTCGTGCTGCTGGCGCTGCCCGTGACGCCATCGTTGGTCCTCCTCCCGGTTCTGGGGATCGCGCTGAACGGCACCTCATCAGTCCTGTACGGCACGGTGGCGGAACTGGTGGTGCCGGAGCGCACGGCGCGTGTCTATGGTCTGTTCTACACGATCGGTATCGGCTCGGGCGCGTTGGCGCCGCCCCTGTTCGGCCTTCTCTCAGACGCGGCCGGGGTGCCTGTGACACTGGCCCTTTTGGCCGCAGTCGTCCTTGTCACTCTCCCCCTTGCCCAATTGCTCCGACGGACCGTAGAGCCTCCACAAACCGGAAGCGCTTGATACGTTGAGCAGATCCGCTTTCAGGCATCTTTTCATACCCCGGCGGCATTTGACCTCCCGTAATTTAATCCATTGAGTTCATCCCCTATCGCGAATGTCATATCCGGATATTGTGCGGCCAGTTTCCCATTGACAGACAAGGTCGTCTTGTCCTATGTTTTCTCCGCGAAAAAGCAATGCCTTGTCAGCGGAGAACTGCTCGCCGCCGAAATCACGGCACCGGCCACCGTTCGGAGCGCTACTTGCCGCCGTACAACTGTACGACATTACCGCCGACCATATTGTTGTTCAGGGCTGCGGCCAGGTCGGCCTCGCCGCCGGCAAGATAATCGACAGTGCCCGTTTCTATTTCAACTTATGGATTTCAACTCATCGTGCAACATAGACTTTATGGCATCATCTTCATATTGATCGCGACCTTCCTCTTCGCCGTACTGGATACGTTCTCGAAGTATCTGACCGCTTTCTTTGCCGTTCCGCTGATTGTCTGGGCACGCTATTTCGTTCACCTCGTCTTTATGCTGGTGGGCATCGCACCCGGCA
>JAPLJY010000071.1 GCA_026388345.1 Deltaproteobacteria bacterium | reverse complement strand
CCAGGCTGTCGATGTAGGTCTGAAGCGCGGCGAGCCTCTGTTCCAGGCGGACGTCGCAGGGAAGGAAGGCCTTCATGATCTCCCCGGAGGCGGCCTCGGGGAAATCGTTGGGGGATTGCGGTTCCAGGGACTCCTGGAAGGCCCCCTGGGCGCCGATCTCCGTCACGAAGTTGGTCAGGGCGTCGATCATTTCCATCGGGGCGAAAAGCTCGATCTTCAGCCAGTCGCCCTTCTTCTCCCCCGCTTTGCCATGCTGTTCCGACATGTTCCGCGCCTCCTTTCTCGATCGGACATCTATAACCTTTCCATCCGGATATTTCAAGCGGCTTGAATTTTGGGGGCCGTCATGGTAGCGTCAGCACGCATTGCACAAATGGATGTTTTTCAGTGAGATCCGTGGTGATGCGGAAGCGGGACCTTAGAAGCGGGACCTTAAAGGAGCGACGGTGAGATATTACCCCCTGTGCCTGGACATCTCCGGGAAACGTTGCGTCGTCGTCGGCGGCGGAAACGTGGCCGAGCGCAAGGTCGAGAGGCTTCTCGCCTGCGGCGCCCGCGTGGAGGTCGTCGGGAAAGCGCTGACGCCGATCCTCGCGGCGTGGAAGGGGGAGGGGCGGATCGTCCACCGCGAGGCCGATTATGAGGAGGCCCATCTCTCAGGCGCCTCCCTCGTGATCGGCGCGACGGACGATGAGACCGTCAACGGGCGGATTGCGAAGAATGCCCGTGCCCGGGGGATTCCGGTTAACATCGTTGACGATCCCGCCCGGTGCGATTTTATCCTCCCCTCCGTCGTTGAACGGGGCGACCTCGTGATCGCCGTCTCTACCGGCGGGAAGAGCCCCGCCCTGGCGAGGAAAGTCCGGGAGGAGCTGGAAGAGGCCTACGGAGCGGAATACGCCGTCCTGCTTGAAATTCTGGGAAAGCTCCGGGAAAAGATGATCGCCGCGGGACGTTCCTCCGCCGAGAACCGGGAACGTTTCGCGGCCGTTGTCCGGTCGGAAATCCTGGACGATATCCGGCGGAAAGACTGGACGAAGGTGAAGGAGATGATCCGTAGGCTGACGGGGGTGGAGATGGAGGAGGGGAAGGGGTGATGGGCGCTATCCTGTTCAAGACGGCCCTGGCCGTTTATTTTGCCTCCGCCCTTCTCTACGGCGCCTCGCTCTGGGGTAAGCGGGTTTTTCCGGCGCGCTTTGCCGCGGGGTTCATGTTCGCGGCCCTGGTCGTCCACACCTTCTCTTTCGCCGTGCTGTGGTTTCCGGAGGGGGAGAAGCCGATGATCGGCATCCACGACGCCCTTTCCCTTTTCGCCTGGGTCATGGCGGCCGCTTATCTCGCCCTCCAGTTGAAGACGAAAACGCGGATCCTCGGGGCATTCGTCTCCCCTGTGATCTGCCTGTTCATGGTCGTTGCATCCGTCGGTCTGGGGGGGGTGGTGAATGCGCCCCCGATGTTGCGCGGGTCGCTGGTCACGGCCCACGTGATCCTCTCCGTGGCGGGCGAGGCCCTCTTCGCCGTCGCCTCCTGCGCCGGCCTCATGTATCTGATCCAGGACGGCCTCATCCGGCGGAAGAAGGCGGGTGGCATGAGCCGTCTGCTCCCCCCGCTCGGCGATCTGGACCGGATCAACCACCTCTGCCTTCTCTGGGGGGTTCCTCTCCTGACCCTGGGGGTCCTCGCCGGTTCGCTCTGGGCGCGGATCGTCTGGGGGAGCCACTGGCAGTGGGATCCAAAACAGGTCTGGACGCTTCTGGCCTGGGGATGCTATGCCTTTCTCCTCCACCAGCGGCTGGCCATCGGGTGGCGGGGGCGCACGGCGGCACGCTGGTCCCTGGCCGTATTCGTCCTCCTCCTCGTCCTGCTGATCGCCGGGCTGCCGTTCTTCGGAACGCTCCACCGCTTTTGAGTGAACCCATGCGTATCGTCCTCATCGGCATGAACCATAAGACGGCCCCGGTCGAGATCCGGGAGCGGCTCCAGCTCTCCTGCGGGGACGGCGGCCCCGCCCTTGCTGAACTCCTCGGCATTCCGGAGGTCCGGGAGGTTCTCGTTCTTTCCACCTGCAACCGTGTGGAGGTTCTCGCCCGCGTCGCGGACGGCGAGGCGGCGGTGGAGCGGCTGATGGAGTTCATTTTCCGGCAGGGGAACCTCGATGCCGCGGAGCTTTCACGCTGCCTCTACGTCCACCGGGACCGGGAGGCGGTCCGCCACCTCTTCCGGGTCGCGGCGAGCCTCGATTCCCTGGTCATGGGGGAGCCGCAGATCCTGGGACAGGTGAAGGAGGCCTATCGCCGGGCGGTCGATCATCGCGCGACAGGCGTCCTTCTGAACCGTCTTGTCCACCACTCCCTCCGGACGGCGAAGCGGGTCCGGACGGAGACGGGGATCGCCGGCAACGCCGTGTCGGTCAGTTACGCTGCAGTGGAGCTGGCGAAGAAGATCTTCGGCGGCCTTCACGGGAAGACGATCCTCCTGGTCGGGGCCGGCGAGATGTCGGAACTGGCCGCCCGCCACCTGCTGCGCCAGGGGGTGGAGCGCATCCTGATCGCGAACCGGACCTACGCCCGGGCCGAGGAGATGGCGGAGGCGTTCCAGGGGGCGCCCGTGGCGTTCGACCGGCTTCCCGAGGTTCTGCCGGAGGTGGATATTGTGATCGCCTCGACCGGCGCCCCGGGGTATGTGGTCACGGCGGAGATGGTCGCCGCGGCCCTCCGGCGGCGGCGGAACCGCCTGCTGTTTTTGATCGACATCGCCGTTCCCCGGGACATCGATCCCGCGGCGGGGGAGATCGACAACGTCTACCTCTACAACATCGACGACCTGCAGGATGTGGTCGACGCAAACCGTGAGACCCGGCTTGTGGAGGCGCAGAAGGCGGAAGGGATCGTTGCGGAGGAGGTCGCGGTCTTCGAGGCGTGGTTCAACGCCCTAGCCGTCGTGCCGACGATCGTCGCGCTGCGCGGAAAAATGGAGGGAATCGTCCGTGGGGAGTTGGAAAGATCCGCCCACTGGCTGGGGGGGCTGTCTGCGGAGGAGCGGTCGCGGATCGAGGGACTGGCCGCCTCCGTCATCAACAAGATCCTCCACGATCCGATTGCCGGTCTCAAGGAGGAGAGCATCGAGAAGGATGAGCTGCCATACGTGGCGGCCGTCCGGAGACTGTTCAAGTTGTAAAAGGCTGAAACGCTCATCTGCAGCGTTTCCCTCATCCTTCTCCGTTCAACGTACCCGTCAGTACGCCTCACGGTTTAAGGATTTCGGGGGCCTTGCATCTGTGACGGTTGGGGACACGATGCCGCATCGTGTCCCCAAAAAGCGGTAGAGTGGGGGACAAGGGGGATACCATTCAGAAGATACTCAGGATCGGAACGAGGGGGAGCGCCCTGGCGCTGACGCAGTCTGCGTGGATCGCGGTCCGGATCCGGGAACGCCATCCCGGGTTTGTCGTGGAGCTTGTCACCATCCGGACGAAGGGAGATATTCTGCAGGACGTTCCCCTGGCCCAAATCGGCGGGAAAGGGGTCTTCATCAAGGAGATCGAGGAGGCGCTCCTCCGGGGTGACATCGATATGGCCGTCCACAGCATGAAGGACGTCCCCGCCGAGCTGCCGGAGGCGCTGGAAATCGCGGTCATGCCGCTCCGGGAGGATCCCCGGGATGTCCTGATCTCGCGCGGGGAAACGAAGTTGGACGAGATGCCCCGCGGGGCGCGGATCGGGACCGGCTCGCTGAGGCGGGGGGTCCAGCTCCGGAACCGGATGCCGGGGCTGGAGATCGTTCCCCTGCGGGGTAACCTCGACACGCGGATCCGGAAGTTAGAGACCGAGGGGCTCGACGGCGTGATCGTCGCCGCGGCGGGGCTCCGGCGGATGGGGTGGGTTGCACGGGTTTCACAGTTTCTCCCCGTGGAGGTTATGCTCCCGGCCGTCGGCCAAGGAGCCCTCGGCATCGAGACCCGGCGGGGCGATGCCCGTTGCCGCGATGCGGTAGCCTTCCTCAACGATTCTGTGACCTTCTGCGAGGTCGGCGCCGAGAGGGCGTTCCTGAAGGGACTGGGGGGCGGTTGCCAGCTTCCGATTGCCGGTTTTGCGAAGAAGAGCGGCGGTGAGATCGTCTTGGAAGGGCTGGTCGGGAGCCTCGACGGACGGGTGGTCGTCCGTGATCGGGTGACGGGGCCCGCCGCGGCGTTCGCTGCGCTCGGAGCAGGTCTGGCGGTGCGGATCCTGGCGAATGGCGGCCGGGCGCTGCTCGATGAGGTCTGCAATGGGCCGGCGTAACGATCGGAAGGAGAGGATGTGGGGCCTCTGAAAATCGTGATCCCTCCGCAAGCTTTGGAATAGGGGGACACGATGCCGCATCGTGTCCCCCTATTCCAAAGCTGCAAAGACGAAACTCGCGCTTCGCGCTCAAACAGTCGTCTTTGCGGACACTATGCTGCGGGGTCAGGGAACCCCGAGAAATCTCCAATGCGCGCTTCCGGGATCAGATTTCCAAAGTACGTAACTTAGGGAATTATTTATGATAAAACAGGGCAGGGTTTACATCATCGGCGCCGGGCCCGGCGATCCGGGTCTGATCACCCTCCGCGGGGCGGAGTGCATCCGGGAGGCGGAGGTGATCATTTACGACCATCTGGTCAACCCAGAGATCTTGCGCCACGCCGGAGAAAAGGCCCTCCGGATCTACGCCGGCAAGCAGGGGGGCGATCACGCCCTTTCCCAGGATGAGATAAACCGGCGCCTCGTCGAGGAGGCCGGGCGGGGGGCGGTGGTGGCCAGGTTGAAGGGCGGCGACCCCTTCATCTTCGGCCGCGGCGGCGAGGAGGCGGAGGTCCTCCGGGAGGCCGGCATTCCCTTCGAGGTCGTTCCCGGCGTGACGTCCGCCATCGCGGTTCCCGCCTATGCGGGGATCCCGCTCACCCACCGGAGCCACACCTCGACCGTCGCATTTGTCACGGGCCACGAGGATCCGACGAAGGGAAAAAGCGACATGGATTGGCCGGCGCTTGCCGGGATCGGAACCCTCGTCTTTCTGATGGGGGTGAAGAACCTCGCGGCGATCGCAGAGAACCTGATCCGCTGCGGGAAAGACGCGGCGACGCCGGCGGCGCTGATCCGCCGGGGGACGACGCCGGAGCAGGAGACGCTGACCGGGACCCTCGGGGACATTGCCCGGAAGGCCGGCGAGCGCCGTTTCGCCCCGCCCTCCATCCTCGTCGTCGGGGGCGTGGTCGGTCTCCGGGAGGCGATGAACTGGTTCGAGACGAAACCCCTCTTCGGCCGGGGGATCGTCATCACGCGGCCTGAGGCGCAGGCCGAAGAATTTGCGGAACTCCTCCGGGCGGAAGGGGCGCGGGTGATCCCTTTCCCGGTCATCCGGATTGCCCCGCCCGAGACCTGGGAGCCGCTCGATCAGGCGCTCAACCGACTCGAAACCTACCACTGGATCGTCTTCACGAGCGCGAACGGCGTCTCCTCTTTCTTCCGGCGACTCCCGGAAGGGGGCCGGGACATCCGGGACCTCAAGGGGATCCGGATCGCGACGATCGGCCCGGCGACGGCCGCCGCGGTCGAGGCGCTGGGAATCCGCGTGGATCTCGTCCCGGAGGAGTTCATCTCGGAGGGGGTCGTCCGAGCCTTTGCCGGCGAGAATCTCCGGGGTTGCCGGGTCCTCCTCCCCCGAGCGGAGGAGGCACGGGACGTCATCCCCGAAGGCCTCCAGAAAATGGGTGCTGAAGTCGAGGTCGTGGCGGTCTACCGGACCCTCCGTTCGGACCGTGACGCCGCTGAACTCCTGCCCCTTTTCGCCGGGGGAAAGGTGGACGTGATCACCTTCACGAGCCCTTCGACAGTGACCCAATTCCTGGAAATCATGGGGCCCGGTTTCCGTCTTCCGTCCAAGGTCCGGATCGCGACGATCGGCCCGGTGACCGCTGCCGCGGCTAAAAAGGCGGGCCTGACCGTGGACATCCTCCAGGAGCGCTACACGATCCCCGAACTGGTGGATGCGATCGCGGCCTATTTCGAACGGCAGGGGGCGAAGGGGACGGCATGATCGGAATCTCGAAGCTCTACTGCGGGGCGGTGGAGCCGGGGGACGTCCTCCGGTACCGGCGGGAGTCGGGCAAGCTCCCGTCCCACCTGCTCCAGTTCTCGAAGGACAAGAAGCCGGTCGTCGTCTGGAACATGACGCGGCGGTGCAACCTGAAATGCATCCACTGCTACGCCGGCTCGCGGAATATCGATTACCCGGACGAGCTAACGACTGCGGAGGCCAAGACGATGATCGCGGACCTGGCCGCCTTCGGCGCGCCGGTCCTCCTCTTCTCCGGCGGCGAGCCGCTGATGCGCGCCGACCTGCCCGAACTGGCGCAGTTCGCCGTTGACTGCGGCATGCGGGCGGTCATCTCGACAAACGGGATGCTCATTACGGAAGAGAAGGCCCGAATCTTCCGTGAGATCGGCCTCTCGTATGTCGGTGTGAGCCTCGACGGGACCGAGGCGACGCATGACCGGTTCCGGGGCGTCCCCGGGGCCTTCACGGCGGCGATGAAGGGGCTCCGGATCTGCCGGGATATGGGGATCAAGGTCGGCGTCCGCTTCACGATCAACCGCCACAATGCAGCCGACGTCCCGGCGATCTTCGACCTGCTCGAGACCGAGAACATCCCGCGCTGCTGCTTCTACCACCTCGTTTACTCCGGCCGCGGCTCGAATCTGGTGGCGGAGGACCTCTCCCACGCGGAGACGCGTGCGCTCCTGGACCTGATCCTGGACCGGACGCGGGACCTCTTTGCCCGCGGGATCGGCAAGGAGATCCTCACCGTGGACAACCACGCCGACGGTCCGTACATATATCTCCGGCTGCTCCGGGAAGACCCGAAGCGGGCGGCGGAGGTCCTGGAACTCCTGCAGATGAACGAGGGGAACAGCTCCGGCCATGGGATCGGCTGCATCAGTTGGGACGGCGAGGTTCATCCCGACCAGTTCTGGCGGGGGATCTCCTTCGGGAACGTCCGGAAACGCCCGTTCAGCGCGATCTGGACGGACATGGACAATCCGCTGCTGGCGAAACTCAAAGACAAGCGGCCGCACGTGCAAGGGCGCTGTACGGCCTGCCGCTGGCTTTCCGTCTGCGGCGGGAATTTCCGCGCCCGCGCCGAGGCGGTGACGGGGGAGATCTGGTCCCCCGACCCGGCCTGCTTCCTGACCGACGCGGAGATCGCCGGCGACGGGTCAGGTAAAAGGTAAAAGGTAGACGTCGCTCTTTCGTTATTCTCGAAAATAATGTATCATAGATCACAATCGCGACCTATGTGGAGGTTGGCAATGCATTATAACATCGAATACGAACGTGAAGAAGATGGCCGTTGGATTGCCGAAGTACCTGAGTTACATGGAGTTATGGCGTACGGAACAACTTCCGATGAGGCAATGAAGAAAGCCGAGACTCTTGCTTTACGTGTTCTGGCAGAACGCCTTGAAATGGCAGAGTGTGGTCCGATGCCAATCAGCATTGCATTTGCGGCCGTATGACCCAGTGGCGATCTGTCAAAGCCAAAAAGTTACTTTCGGCACTTATTTCTATCGGATGGATTATCAAGCGTCAGTCCGGATCACACCGTACCTTGTCTCGTCCGGGATACCAGGATTTTGTATTTGCTTTTCATGACGGAGAAGAAATTGGACCCCGCATGCTCACCAGAATAGCGAAGCATACTGGTTTGGAGCCAAACGATTTATAATATTACCCTGACAACTTCCTCTGAAATGTTTTTCCCCAAAGCCGGCAATTTCTTGCGTCCTTTCAATCGGAAATCGATAACATACATTGCAGATGATTCAGGGTTGATGTATAAAATGCCATCGGTTTATAAAAAGGAGATAATCTATGGCATCAACACTGGCAAGAGTCGTCCTTTTTTCTTTTTTGTTTCTGTTATTTATTCCCGTTCTCACATTTGCTGAAATCAAAACCTTCATCAAGGAATACACCTATCAGGCAAGCGAATATGATAGCAAGGTATCCTACAGGACATTGGCGTTAGAGCAAGTTAAGCGAATTCTGTTAGAGGAACTTGGGACTTATCTTGAGAGTAAGACAGAGGTGAAAAATTTTCGACTAACTAAAGACCAGATTGTCATATTGACGGCAGGTATCGTTAGAACCGAAATAGTTGATGAAAGCTGGGATGGGAATAATCTGAAATATCACTTGAGAGCGAAGATAAGCGCTGACCCTAAGGGTGTTATAGCGGCCCTTGATAATTTAAGAAAAGACCGTGAAAAAACAAAAGAATTAGAGGATATTAGAAAAAAAGCAGAGGAACTTTCGAACGAGATCAAGAGGTTGAGTAATGAATTAGAATTGACAAAAACAGATAAGATGAAGATTGACAGATATAATAAAGCCGTGAAGGAGATGAGCGCTACAGACTTGTTTGAGAAAGGATACGCATCTTCCATATCGGGCAATTATGAAGAGGCAATATTCTTTTTTAGCAAAACTATAGAACTTCTCCCTTTCGAGCCAACCTCATACTTCAATCGTGGAACTATCTATGCAAAATTTTTAAATAATTACGGCGGTGCCATAAGCGATTTTGATAAGGTTATTGAATTAGATCCACACCATGCCGGTGCATACATTGGTCGAAGTGCCTGTAGATTCCAGTTATCCTTGAACAATATTGATCCAACAGTCAATTTTAATTACTCCCTTAAAGATATAAATAAAGCAATCGAACTCGATCCTCAATGGGCAGGTTCATATGTACAGCGAGGAAAGATGAATCACATTCTTCAATTAAGAGATAAAGCATTTGAGGATTTTAATAAGGCTATCGAGTTAGATCCATCAAATGCCCAGGCATACACAGGAAGAGGACTTCTTTATCACGCGAAAGGTTATAAATATAAAGCTGTGTGTTGTGACGAAGAAGCATTGAAAGAGGCATTGATAGATTATAGCAAGGCTATTGAACTTAATCCGACAGATACTAATACATACTGCTTGCGATCTGATATATATGAGAATTTAAATCAACATGACAAAGCAATTGATGACTTGGAAACAGCAGCACGAATGGGTGACAAGAATGCGCCAGATTTATTAAGAAAGATAAGGATTAAGTAGTTCAAATGAAGATTTATTTAGATCAATGTATTATTGACGAATGGATAAAATTTAAAATAAGAGGATGTTCATCTGTGGGTTATACAAAATCCAATCTTGAGAATTTACATGCTATAGGCAAAATTTTAGATAAGGCTTCTGAATTAAGTGTCGAATTTATGATTTCAGCAATGAATGATCTCGAAAGATCTTCTGATAAAGAAAGATCAATTGATCAATTTATAAGTAAATACAATGTTAAAAAAGTCCCATCTTTTGGTATTAGTATTTGCATGGTAGATCATGATCAAGAACTGCCAATCGAAAACTTTCCGGAGATTGGGAAAGCACAATCATCTGGTGCACGAAAAATTGTCGCGAAAAGGATCAAGTGTGCAAATGATATAAAAAAAATAAGGCGTGAAAAATTTGGTGATTTTATTCATATTGATTCAGCAATAAAAGCCGGAGCAGACATTTTTCTTACTATGGATGGCAAACTTCTCCGTAATAAGACTCTTTCAGCCCAATTGAGCGATGAGAAGATGAAGATTATTTCTCCAAAGGATTTTCATGATAAATTGTAAATATTAGCTATAAAAATCATTACAATTGCAAATCCTCAAAATATTTCATCACCGTGCTTGTTGCTTCGTAGGTGCAAGAGAGAGGTCATCTTGTAGAGACATACCTTTCCCAATCAGAAAGCACACAAGAACGGAATGAACCCGATATTTTCAAGAAAAGGAGGCACATCATGCAATTTCCTGATTACCGGCCGCGGAGGCTGAGGAAGAACGAGAATTTCCGGAGGATGATCCGGGAGACGAGGCTCTCGGTGGACAACTTGATCTATCCTCTGTTCGTGGTGCCGGGTGCGAAAGTAAAGAAACCGATCACCTCCATGCCGGGGAACTTTCAGATGTCGGTCGATCACATCGTCCGGGAGGCGGCGCGGATGAAGGAGCTGGGGATCCCTGCGGTCCTGCTCTTCGGCATCCCCGAGAAGAAAGACGAGATCGCCACCGGGGCGCTCGCGAAGGACGGGGTCATCCAGCGGGCGGTCCGGGAGATCAAGGAAAAAGTTCCCGACATCCTCGTCATCACCGACGTCTGTCTTTGCGAGTATATGAGTCATGGCCACTGCGGGATGATCGAGAAGGGCGAGGTGGCAAACGACTTGACCCTGGAGGTCCTGGCGGAGCAGGCCGTATCCCATGCCAGGGCGGGCGCGGACATGGTCGCCCCGTCCGCAATGATGGACGGCCAGATCGGAGCGCTCCGCGAGGGGCTCGACGAGGCAGGCTTCGATGCCGTTCCGATCATGGCCTACTCGGCAAAGTACGCCTCCTGCTTCTACGGCCCGTTCCGGGAGGCGGCGGAGAGCGCCCCGGCCTTCGGCGACCGGAGGGCATACCAGATGGATCCGGCCAACAGCGACGAGGCCATGCGGGAGATCACCCTCGACGTTCAGGAGGGGGCGGACATCATCATGGTGAAGCCCGCCCTGGCCTATCTGGATGTCATCCGCCGGGCAAAGGAGGAGTTCGATCTGCCCCTTGCTGCCTACAACGTCAGCGGCGAATTCGCGATGGTCAAGGCGGCGGCGCAGATGGGGTGGATCGACGGGGAACGGGCGATGCTGGAATCCCTGACGGCGATCCGGCGCGCCGGGGCGGACATGATCATCACCTATTTTGCCCCCGAGGCGGCGCAAATTTTAGGAAAATAGATTCTTTTATGGTCATTCCTGCGAAAGCAGGAATCCAATGAAGCAATGCAACAATATTATGTCTATATTCTGGCAAGTAAAAAGAATGGCACCCTGTATGTTGGAGTAACGAATGATCTGATTAGGAGGGTTTACGAGCACAAGAATAATCTTGTGGGTGGTTTTACAAAAAAATACCGTGTAAAGAATCTCGTCTACTTTGAAGCATGTGAAGATATTCGTGCTGCAATCCAAAGAGAAAAGAATATAAAGAAATGGAAAAGACAGTGGAAGATCGATCTTATTGAAAAGAATAACCCGGATTGGAAAGATCTGTATTCTGTGATCGTTGATGGATTCCCGCTTTCGCGGGAATGACAAAGAGATCGAGACAAAAAAGAGCGGGAATGACAAAGAGATGATCGGAAAAAAATCCCGGATTTTGCCCCACACACTCCGGATGGTCGCCTGGGAGGTGACGCGGAGCTGCAACCTCGCCTGCGGCCATTGCCGCGCCTCGGCTGTCCGCGGACCCTACGAGGGGGAGCTGGATACGAACAAATGCCGGCAACTGCTGGATCAGATCGCGGCCGTGGGCAAACCGGTCATCATCCTGACGGGCGGCGAACCGCTGCTGCGCCCCGACATCTATGAGATCGCCGCCTATGGGGACCAAAACGGGCTCCGGATGGTCCTCGCGACGAACGGGACCCTGATGACCGGGGAGGTCGCGGCGAAACTGATCCGGTCGGGGATCCGGCGGGTCAGCATCAGCATCGACGGCCCGGAAGCGGAAAGTCACGATGCCTTCCGCGGCGTGCCCGGCGCCTTCGCAGGCGCGATGGCGGGGATTGCGGCGATGAGGCAGGCGGGCCTGGAGTTCCAGATCAACACGACAATCACCCAGGCGAACCTTGCGCAGATCCGGGAGATCCACGATCTCGCCCACCGCCTCGGGGCCGCCGCGCACCACATCTTCCTGCTCGTCCCCACGGGGCGGGCCAAGGAGATGGCCGATCAGGCAATCACGCCGCTGGATTACGAGGAGACGCTGAACTGGTTTTATGAGGAGGGACTCTCCTGCGCGATTCAGCTCAAGGCGACCTGCGCGCCGCATTACTACCGGATTTTCCACCAGCGGCGCAAGGAACGACACGGGGAGGCCGGAAAGGCGACCAGACCGGCGACCGCCAGCGCGTCGGCCGGTCATCCGCCGACGGCGGGGGAGGGGGGACAGCCGCTCCATGCGATGACCCGCGGCTGCCTCGGGGGGAGCGCCTTCTGTTTCATCTCCCACCGGGGACAGGTTCAGCCCTGCGGCTACCTGGAGCTCGACTGCGGCCGGATCACCGATCGGGGCTTTGCGGAGATCTGGAACGAATCCGCCATTTTTCAGGATCTCCGGGACCTCGGCCGTTACAAAGGTAAATGCGGCCGCTGCGAATTCATCCGGGTCTGCGGCGGCTGCCGGGCACGGGCCTACGAGACGACGGGGGACTACCTCGCCGAGGAACCGTTCTGCGTTTATGAACCGGGAAAGGACCGGCAAGGACTCCGGCGGGGAACAGGCGGTTGATCATCGATACGAGAGGAAACGCAGCAGGTACGGGTATGGACGATATCGACCGGAAGCTTCTGAACCTCATCCAGCAGGATTTCCCGATCACGGCGGAGCCTTTTGCGGAGGTGGCCGCCCGGCTCGGGATTAGTGAGACGGAGGTTCTGGAACGGATCGGGAGGCTGAAGGAGGAGGGGATCATCCGGCGGATCGGGGCGGTCTTCGACCTCCGGAAGCTCGGTTTTGCGAGCACCCTCTGCGCCGCCCGCGTTCCCGAAGAGAAGGTCCGGAAATTCGTGGAGATCGTCAACGCCTGTCCCGGCGTGACGCACAATTACCGGCGGGACGACGAATACAACATCTGGTTCACGCTGATCGCCCCCGGCGAGGAAGAGCTTGCGGCTGCCCTGGCGGGGATCAAACAGGAGACGGGAATCGACGACATCCTGAGTCTTCGCGCGACCCGGACCTTCAAGATCAACGCGCGCTTCGAGGTGTAGGGGGGCGAAAGGTAGGAGGTATGATGTCAGAAATGAAATGTCCCAAGTTCGTTCTCGTCGATGGGAGCAATTACCTGTTCCGGGCCTTCTACGCGATCCGTGAGCTCTCCAACTCGAAGGGCTTCCCCACGAATGCGATCTACGGCTTCACGAACATGTTGATGAAGCTCCTGCGCGACCAGGAGCCCGACTACATCGCCGTCGCCTTCGACGTCAAGGGGCCCACCTTCCGCCACGAGGCCTACGACGGCTACAAGGCCACCCGGAAGGCTACCCCCGACACCCTGATCCCCCAGATCCCGTTTGTCAAGGAGATCGTCCGCGGGTTTTCGATCCCCGTCCTGGAGCAGCAGGGGATCGAGGCCGACGATATTATCGGGACGATCGCCCGCAGGCAGGCGGCGGCGGGAATGGCGGTCGTGATCGTCTCCGGGGACAAGGACATGATGCAGCTTGTCTCCGACGAGATCCTGATGGTCGATACGATGAAGGAGAAGACCTACGACATCGCGGCCGTGAAGGAGCGCTTCGGCGTCGGGCCGGAGCAGGTTGTGGAGATCCTGGGGCTCATGGGGGACGCCTCTGACAACATCCCCGGCGTCCCTGGCATCGGCCCGAAGGGGGCAGAGAGGCTGATCGAGCAGTTCGGCAGCATCGCGGCGATCCTTGCCCATCCCGAGCAGATCCACAACCTGAAGAGCCGCGAGGCGATTCTGCGAAATGCGGATCAGGCAAGGCTGAGCCTTGAACTGGCTACGATCCGGACGGACGCGGTGTTCGACTTCGATCTGGAGGCCTGCCGCCGTCGGGAGCCCGACCGGGAGCTTCTGATGTCGCTCTTCAGGGAGTTCGAATTCTCGTCGCTGCTCCAGGAGCTGAAGATCCGGGGGGAGGAGGCGGCCGGGGATTACCGGATCGTCCGGACGCCGGAGGAGTTGGAGGCGCTCGCGGGAAGCCTGCGGGGGGCGACGTCGTTTTCGATCGACCTGATTCCCTCGTCACCGGAGGCGATGCGGGCCTCTCTCGTCGGGATCGCCATCGGCACCGCCCTGGGGGAGGCGTATTACATCCCGCTCTTGCACGAGGAAGCCGGGGCGCAGCTTGCTGCCGGCAAGGTGTTCGAAACCTTGGGACCCTTCCTTTCCGACCCGGCGGTTCCCAAGCACGGCCATGATCTGAAGACCGCGCTGATCCTTCTTTCTAGTGTTGGCGTCCCGCCCCGGCTTTCCGGAGTCGGCGTTCCGCTCCGGGGCCTCGGCTGCGACACGATGGTCGCCTCCTACCTGCTGAATCCCGCGCGTCACGGCTACGACCTGGCCGAAATGGTCCTCGACCACCTCGGCCGTCAGATCCCCGCCGAAAAGGAGATCGTCGGGAGCGGGGCGAAGATGGTTCCCTTTGCCGGTGTTCCCGTCGGGAAAACGGCGGACTACGCCTGCCGCCGCGCAGACGTCGTCCTTGCGCTGGCCGCGGAGCTGGAGCAAAAGATCGCTGCGGCGGACATGGAGGCGCTCTGCCGCGATGTGGAAATGCCCCTCGTTTCGGTCCTTGCCGCGATGGAACGTCACGGGGTGCTTCTCGATCTCACGCTGCTCAAGTCGATGTCGCTGGAGATCGAACAGCTCCTGGCCCTTTCGGAGGAGAAGATCCACCGCCTGGCGGGGGAAAAATTCAACGTCAGTTCCCCCAAGCAGCTCCAGACCATCCTTTTCGAAAAACTGGGGCTGCCGCGGGGCCGGAAGACCAAGGAGGGTTACTCCACGGATGTGGATGTGCTAACCTCTCTTGCGCTAAGTCACGAACTCCCCGCAGAGATTCTTGCCTACCGCGGGATGGCCAAGCTCAAATCGACCTACATCGACGCGCTGCCGGAACTGGTCCATCCCCGGACGGGCAGGGTCCACACCACCTACAATCAGACCGTGGCGGCGACGGGGAGGCTCTCCAGCAGCAACCCGAATCTCCAGAACATCCCCATCCGGACCCTCGAAGGGAAACGGATCCGCCAGGCGTTCATCGCACCCCCCGGCTGGGAGATCGTCTCCGCCGACTACTCCCAGATCGAACTGAGGGTTCTCGCCCACCTCTCGGGGGATGAGGCTCTGCTCGCGGCCTTCGCCGCCGGCGAGGACATCCACAGCCGGACCGCCTCCGACGTCTTCGGCGTCTTCCCCGAGATGGTCAATCCCGACATGCGGCGCCAGGCGAAGGTGATCAATTTCGGCGTACTTTACGGAATGAGCGCCTTCGGCCTTGCGAAGGAGCTTGGGATCACGCAGAAGCTTGCCCAGGCCTACATTGACAGCTATTTTCAACGATACCGGGGGGTCCGGGACTACCTCGACGGCCTCCTTACGCAGGCAAGACGGGACGGCTATGTGACGACGCTCTTCAAAAGGCGGCGGTATCTGCCGGAGATTCACAGCCCCCAAGCCCCCGTCCGGCAGTTCGCCGAACGGATGGCGATCAACGCCCCCATCCAGGGCACGGCGGCAGACCTCATCAAGGTCGCGATGGTCCGGATCCATCGGCGGCTCGCGGCGGAGAATCTCGCGGCTGCGATGATCATGCAGGTGCACGACGAGCTGGTCTTCGAGGCGCCCGTTTTCGAGAGAGAGGTCCTGATGGCCCTCGTCCGCGAGGAGATGGAGGGGGTGCTGAAGCTTGATGTGCCCCTCCGTGTGGAGGTCGCGGCTGGCCGGAACTGGGACGAGGCGCACGCCTGAGGGGGGGTAGTCTTCGTTTCCGCTGTATCGATTGACTCCGGGGAGGGGAGCTCCAGTCCGATTCAGTTGTTAAGGAATTCTTAACATCTGCCGCGATGGGAAGCCCGCTGCCGTGACGGTTTGGGTTTCAGCATTTGCAAAGAACTGATGGAGACCGCCGGCGCCAGAGAGTCAATCCACTCGGCCCAACCCGGGGCGCGCAATACTTTTACAAGTGATTTGACCGTTACCCCTTTGCCGGCGTACAAGAACGGTATCTACAAAGCTTCAATGAGGCTAATAGGGACAGATCACTGAATACGGTTTGAAAGGTGCAAAATCTTGACAACTTGTTTTCTGTTCAGATATACTTTGCCTGTCCCTATGGAAACTTGCCCGTCAATAAAATATGAGCTAAGCCAGTCTCATGATAAAACTCATTTAAAAGATCGTTGAACCAATCCGCTGCGACTTAGTTTGGTCTTCGAAGGCGTTAACGAATGCCCGGTGCTTGCCGAGCTGGAGGGAGGAGCTATCCCGTTGCACATCACCCGCGGCGAGGGTGCCGAGCTCCCGCTCGCCCATCCTCTTGCGCGTCGAAAGCGGGGCATCGACACCGTCACCACGGGCCGGGCCGATACGAAGAGCGCGATCGCCGCAGAAGCGCCCATTTCGCATTGGCTCGCGCGCTTTAGTCGAAACTGACGATCTCCACCCAGTTCGAGTCCTTGCCCGTCGGGTACTTCTGCAACAGCTTGAGCGCGCCGCCCGCCTCGATCGCGTAGACCGAGATCGTCTCCGACAGCTCGCCGCTGACGACCATGAACTTGCCCTTGGGATCGATGCGGAAGCCGCGCGGCTGCTTCTCGGTCGGCGTGCTCGCAAGATAGGTGAGCTTGCCGCTGGCCGCGTCGACGCTGAATGCGCCGATCGTGCTGGTGGTGCGCTCCGCGGCGTACAGGTACTTGCCGTCGGGTGTCAGGTGCAGGTCGGAGGCCCAGATGTCGTTCGACACGTCGCGCGGCGTCTCACCCTCCCCGGCTGGGACGCGCGGCACGCCCCGTCGGAGCTTGCTGTCCGGCGGCAGAACCGATGCCTCGCTCACATAGCTGAGCAGGCCCGTCTTCTGGTCGAGCGACAGGGCGGTGATCGTTCCCGCCAGCTCGCTCAACAGGTACGCGAACTTGTTGTCACCGGAGATGATGATGTGACGCGGGCCGGTCCCGGTCTTCATCTGGACGATCGGCGGCGTGTTCGCCGTCAGCTTGCCGGTCTTCGCGTCGAAGCGGAACTGGAAGATCTGGTCGGTGCCGAGGTGCGGTACGTAGACGTAGCGGTTGGTTTTGTCGATGATGATGGAGTGCGCATTGGTGGCCGTGGGGATCACCTGCAGCGGATCGGACACCTTGCCGTTCTTGCCGATGGCGTTGACGCTGACCTTGTGGCCGCCATAGGACGCACTGAGAAGGTACTTCCCGGTCTTGTCCGTTTTAATGTATGGCATGCTGTCGGCGAGCGGCGCCTTCGAGAGCTGCTTCAGCGCGCCCGTCTTGCGATCGATCGCATAGGTGACCACCGTGAAGGGCTTCGTGCGGACGGCGGCGTAGAGGTAGCGCTTGTCCGGGCTGACGCTCATCGGCATCACGAGCTTGCCCGCCTCGACGCGTTCCCCCGGCTTCAGCGTGCCGTCGCCCTCCATCGTGTACACCCCGATGTTACCGTCTTCGGCGTTTGTTACATAGACATAGGTTGCGGCATTCGCGGCGCCTGCTGCGGCCAGGATGAGCGCAGACAAGGCAACCATCTGGATCAGCTTGCTAAGTACATTCATGGACTTCCCCTTTCTTGGATAAGAAGTTGTTTTGCGTGGGATGATCATAGGAAAAGGGGTCTTTCATGTCAACAAGATTTTGACACAAGATTTTGGCGAGACGCAAGATTTGATAGGAATGATAATTACGTTTCGAAAGGTTGGATACCCGATAAAACTGGCGGATGCTCTCTTTCAGGAAGAAGTACGCATCAACCGGCTGAACCGGAAATTCTTCATCCCGTTGGGATTCACACCGCTACGAACGCTGTTTCAAAAGATATCCACAAAATAAAGGTTGCCGTCGGGAGGGCAATGGTGTATGTGAGCCGCCGACATGTGAACCACGGGGATCACCCCCGTGGTTTTTTTATTTGTGCGAGGAGTTAATCCGGCATCCGGTCCTGTTCTGGATTCCCGCTTTCGCGGGAATGACAGTATTGGCATTTATGGTTGCCGGAGTAATAAAAAGGAATGGAAGCATGATCAACGTAACCAACGTCACCCTTGCCTACGGCAGGAAAGTGCTGTTCAAAGAGGTCAATATCAAGTTCACGCCGGGGAACTGCTATGGCGTTATCGGCGCCAACGGTTCGGGGAAATCGACCTTTCTGAAGATCCTCTCCGGCGATGTGGAGCAGGACAAGGGCGAGGTAGCCATCGGCCCCCGGGAAAGGATCTCGGTGCTCAGTCAGGACCAGTTTGCGTTCGACGAGGAGACGGTCATCGACACCGTCATCATGGGGCACAAAAGGCTCTACGAGGTGATGGCCGCGCGAGAGGCGATCTACGCCAAACCCGAGTTCTCGGAAGAGGACGGGGTCCGCTCCGCGGAACTGGAGGCGGAATTCGCCGAGATGAACGGATATGAGGCCGAGTCCGAGGCGGCGGTGCTCCTCAAAGGTCTCGGCATCCCCGAATCGCTTTGCCCAAGGAAGATGAAGGAGCTCGACGGGGGGGACAAGGTGCGCGTGCTTCTCGCCCGGGCCCTCTACGGCAATCCGGACGTGCTGCTTCTCGACGAGCCGACAAA
>JAPLJY010000348.1 GCA_026388345.1 Deltaproteobacteria bacterium | reverse complement strand
GATGATCTTCAGCTTGATTTCCTCCGTGGAGAGCTTGTTCAGGGCGTCGATCAGGGCCTCGATGGAACCCTGGACGTCGGCCTTGAGAATGACGTTGAGATCCTTGACCCCCTCCTTCATCCGCTGGTAGAGCTGTTCCAGCGTGATCTTGGAGGAAGCGGAAAGCTCCTTCTCCCTTTCCTTCCGGATCCAGTATTCGCCGATGCTGCGGGCCTTTTTCTCATCCTCGACGCAGATGAATTCCGAGCTTGCCTGGGGAACCCGCGAGAACCCGATCACCTCCACCGGCATGGACGGTCCTGCCTCGCCGATCCGCCGGCCTTGATCGTTGATCATCGCCCGGACCCGGCCGAATTCCGTCCTGGAGACAAAGGCGTCCCCTTCGCGGAGCGTACCCTCCTGGATCAGGACGGTCGCCACCGGCCCCCGGCCCCGGTCCAGTTTCGCCTCGATGACAACGCCGCGGGCGGGCCGGTCGGGATCGGCCTTAAGTTCCATGACATCGGCCTGGAGGAGGATCATCTCCAAGAGTTCCTCGATCCCCTGTTTCTTCTTCGCCGAGACCTCGCAGAAGATGGTCTCGCCTCCCCACTCCTCCGACAGCAGATTGTATTCGGTCAGGGCCTGACGAATCTTGCCCGGATCAGCGCCCGGTTTGTCGATCTTGTTGATGGCTACGATGATGGGAACCCCGGCCACCCGTGCATGGTTGATCGCCTCCACGGTCTGGCCCATGACGCCGTCGTCGGCGGCGACAACCAGGACAACGATATCCGTCACCTGGGCTCCCCTCGCCCTCATGGCGGTGAAGGCCTCATGACCCGGCGTATCCAGGAAGACGATATCCCTCCCCCTGAGGTGAACATGGTAGGCGCCGATGGCCTGGGTGATCCCGCCCGCTTCGCCGTCGATCACATTCGTCTCCCGGATCGCATCCAGCAGAGACGTCTTGCCGTGATCCACGTGACCCATGATCGTCACGACTGGCGCCCGGGGCTTCAGGTTCTCCTGAGAAGTCTCGGTTCTCTGCACGGTCTCGTCGCGCTCATTCTGCGCCGCCTCTATCTGGTAGCCGAAATCGGCGGCAATCAGCGTGGCGGTATCGCAATCGATAGGCTGGTTGATGGTCACCATCAGGCCCAGGCCCATCAGCTTGTTGATCACCTCGGACGCCTTGATGCCCATCCTCTTGGCCAGTTCTCCGACACTGATCGCCTCGTCCACACGGATCCTCCTCTTGATCGCCTTCGGCGTGGTGATCAGGGTCTTCTTCATCTTGACCGGCGCCGCCTTCTTCTCTTCCCGCCATTTCGACTGCCGATCCTGCTGATCGACATCGATCTGCCGACCCTTCCGGTCAACCATTTTTTTGACCAGGGCCTTCTTGCGCAACGGCGCTTCGCCCATCAGGACCTCGACGGGCGCTTTTCCGCCCTTCTTCCTCGGTTTCTCCGCATCCGGCTGCCGGCCGGACTTTTCCGTACGGGGAGGAAGAGGAACGGCGCCCCCGACATCCTTGACGATCCTCATATCTGGTCTTCGGGAAAATTCTTTCCGCCCCCCCGCCGCCGGTCTCGGCGTTTCCAGGGGCGTCTGGGGGGGTCTCTCCTGCTCCGGGGAAGGACGCTTGATGTCGCGGGATGCCGGGGGTTGGACGGACAGGGGCTTCCTCTCCGGCTCCGGGGCCTTCTGAATGGTTTCGGGAACCGGTTTCTTTGGGGATTCTTCCCTCTGTCCCACCATCGGGGCTTCCGGTTTGGCAATCGCCGGCTTCGCCTCCGGCTCCATGGGCACGGCCGCCGGTTTGGGCGCCGCCTCTCCGGCCGCGGGCGCTGAGACAGGCTCCCCGGCCGTTACCGGTTTCCGGGAAGGCACCGGGGGCGCCACGGGCCTAAGAATGGTGCTGCCGACAGGGGATTCCCGATAGATGGACGTTCTCACCGGGGCTTCCCGGGGAGGAATCTTGGGGACCGGTTCCACGGGAGCCGCCTCCGCGCGCGGCGTCACGTCAGCAGGAGGTTCCTCCTTCGTCTCCGGCGCGGCGGCGACCTCCTCCGGGCTGCCCTCCTCAATCGCCGGGCGGACCGCCCTCCGCCGGATCACCGTGGACTTGATTCTCTTTTCAACCACCTCGCGCGGTTCAGGAGAAAGCAACTCCACCTGAATGCGCTCCATATCGCCGTCTTCAAGCGTGCTCGAGTGGGATTTGACCGCAATACCGATCTTTTCCAAGCGAGAGATCAGTTCCTTGTTATCCAGCCCCAAATCCTTCGCCAGTTCGTAAACTCTTTTTTTCGTCATGCCAGAACACGCTCCCCCATCCAAATTGACGACATCCTAAGCCGGAACAACCTTCTGCCCGCCGATCTCCTGGTCGATCATCTTTCCCGCCTCCTGGATCCAGATCGCGGCGGTTTTCTCGCCCACACCCGGAATCGCCGCCAGTTGTTCGGAATCGGCCGCAGCCAGCATCGCCAGGCTCTTCAAGCCCACCTTGAACAGACGCTCTGCCGTGGCTTCGCCGATTCCCGGGATTTTCATGAGGGCCTTGCACCCCTCGTCCGCCTTCGCAGCGGCCGTGGATTCACTCTTGACATCGATCTTCCACCCGGTCAATTTCACGGCCAGACGAACATTCTGCCCGTTTTTCCCGATGGCCAGGGAGAGCTGATCATCGGGAACGATAACCTCCATCGCCCGGTTTTCTTCATCGACAAAAACCCGGTTCACCTTCGCCGGGGAGAGGGCGCTGCAGACATACTTGGCCTGATCCTCCGAATAGGGGACGATATCGATCTTCTCACCCCGGAGTTCCTGGACAACGCTCTGGACACGCGTCCCCCGCATGCCGACGCAGGCGCCCACCGGGTCGATATCCTTGTCCCGGGTCTTGACGGAGATCTTGGAGCGCTTCCCTGGTTCCCGCGACACGTTGACGATTTCAATCAACCCCTCCGAGATTTCGGGGACCTCCACATCGAAGAGGGCCTTAAGAAAACCGGGATGGGTCCGGGAGAGGATGATCTGGGGACCCTTCGTGATCTTCTTGACCTCGCAGATAAAGGCCCGAATCCGCTCTCCGCGTTTGTAGGATTCCTTGAATATCTGTTCCGAAACGGGGATGATCCCTTCGGCGCGCCCCAGATTCACGATGATGTTTCCACCTTCGAACCGCTGGACGAAACCATTGGAGAGTTCGCCTTTCTTGGTGTGATACTCATCATAGATGTTGTCCCGCTCCGCATCCTTCACGCGCTGGATGATGATTTGTTTGGCGGTCTGAACGGCGATCCGGCCGAAGGTGCTGGTTTCGATCTTGATCCCCAGGCTGTCACCCGGTTCCGCCTCCTCATCCAGCGAGCGTCTTGCCTCCGTCAGGGAGATCTGGGTTTCAGGATCCAAAACCTTCTCCATCACCGTCTTGAACTGGAAGACCTCGATCTCACCGACCTCCTCGTTGTAACGGGCCTCCAACTCGACATCGGGTCCCAACTTCTTGCGGGCCGCCGTCAGCATGGCATCCTCCAGGGCCTTGACGATAATCTCCCTGTCTATCCCGCGATCCTTGCCCATCTGTTCGATCAGCCGTTTCAGTTCCGGAAACATTTAACACCCTCCGTTAGCATTCGGTCAACGCCGGATACAATACCCGGCGTCATTTATATCGTATATTCGAGATTCGCCTTGACCACCGCCTTCCGGGGGATCCGGAAGGT
>JAPLJY010000234.1 GCA_026388345.1 Deltaproteobacteria bacterium | reverse complement strand
CCTGGAGGACTCCGTTCCCCCCGCCGAAAAGGCGAAGGCCCGCGAGTGCGTCCGCGAGAACCTGAAATACGCCGGCACCGGCGGATCCAAGATCTATTCCCGTATCAACAACTGGGAAACCCTGATGACGAACGATGACCTCGAGGCGATTGTCCATGAAGGTCTGTCCGGCGTCTGTCTGGCCAAGACCGGTGAGGCGGACAACGTGAAGCGCCTCGACTGGAAACTGGAAGAGTTAGAGCGCAGAAGAGGCCTCAAGGTGGGCAGCATCGCCATTCAGCTTCTGATCGAAACGGCCAAAGGCATGGTCAACGCCTATGCCTCCGCAACCGCCAGCAAGCGTGTCAACTCCCTGATCTTCGGCGCCGTGGACTACACGAAGGACATGAGGGTGAAGTTGACCTCCGAAGCCGTCGAGCAGACCTACGGCCGTTTCTACACCGCCGTGGCTGCGCGCGCCGCCGGCTGTGTTGCCATCGACTGCCCGTTTGTCGATTTCAAGAACGTCGAGGCCTTCGAGGCGAGCGTCATGCAGGGCCGCCAGATGGGCTATGAGGGTAGAATGCTGATCCATCCGAGCCAGATCGAACCCTCCCACAAGCTTTACATGCCGTCCGCGGATGATATCGAGTGGGCGACCGGCGTCGTGAAGATCTTCGAGGAAGAGGGGATCGCGAAGGGTGCCGCGGCCGTTTCCTTCAAGGGCAAGATGGTCGATACCCCGGTCTATGACAATGCCCGGCAGATCCTGTCGACCATGAAGGAAATTTCCGACATGGAGGCCCTGCGGAACAAGAAATAGTTTTTGTGAGCACTCAAGTTCATGAAGAGCAGATTGAAACACTGAAGTCACCAAAGGCGAAGCAATCCCGGAATTCCGGGTTGCTTCGCCTTTTTTTTGAAGAACCGCCGGTTCGTCTTTAGGCAAAAGACCCGGTCGGTCGCGTTGAAAGGAGTACGTTATGGAACGGGAAAAGATGATCCAGGAGCTGGCGGAAATCGTCGGCAAAGAGGATGTCATGACATCCGAAATGGAGCTCCAGCTCTATGGATATGACGCCTCCCTCAACCGGGGAAGGCCCGACTGCATCGTGATGCCCGCCTCCACGGAGGAGGTGTCAAAAGTGGTCAAATTTGCACGTGAGAACGGGATACCGGTCGTGGCCCGCGGCGCCGGGACGAATCTCAGCGGCGGCAGCTCCCCTACCCGGGGCGGAATCGCGCTGCTGTTTACGCGGATGAACCGGATCCTTGAAATCGATGTGGAAAATCAACGGGTCGTGGTGGAGCCGGGGGCGATCACTCTGGACATCAAAGGGGCGATCGGCAAATACGGTTATCTCTATCACCCGGACCCCTCCAGCGAAAAAGCGACCACGATTGCCGGCAACCTGGGCGAGAACGCCGGCGGCGCCCACTGCTTCAAGTACGGCGTGACGAGCAACCATGTCCTCGGGGCCGAGGTCGTCCTCTATGACGGCGAGGTGATCGAAGTCGGCGGCAAGTCGCTCGACAATCCCGGATTCGATCTGACCGGCCTGATGGTCGGTTCGGAGGGGACGCTCGGAATGGTCACGAAGCTGACCCTCCGCATGATGCCGAAGACCGAGGCGGTCAAGACGATGCTCGCGATC
>JAPLJY010000272.1 GCA_026388345.1 Deltaproteobacteria bacterium | reverse complement strand
TGGTCTCGTTCATGGCGAACCTCCGCATCGTTTAAGAAAACGGGCGATCGCCGCAGGCCGGGAGGCGTAGTGGAGGTGCGTATAGCTCGCGAGGATCGCCCCGTTTTGATATCCTTCGGTTTCGACCGCATCCGCGCGGCGGCGCCGGAGGGAATAAACCTTCCGCCAGGCCGGGTCGGAGATGGGGTCGTCGATCAGCTCCGAATAGTGGAATTCGTGGCCCCGCAGAACGTCGCCGCGGCGGCCCCAGAGGGAGTCATCCGTCAGGGCTGCCTCCACGTAGCCGAGCGCCTTCCTCGCAGGGAGCATTCGCGTGCGGGCGGGGAGGACGCCGGCGAGGGGGTAAAAGCGGTCGTCTGCCTCGATCCCCCGGGAAAGGTACATGAGCCCGCCGCACTCGGCGTAGAGGGGCCGTCCGGAGGTCGCGTAAGCGAGGATCGCGGCGAGCATCTCCCCGTTTGCGGCGAGCTCCGCCGCGTGGAGCTCCGGATAGCCTCCGCCGAGGTAGAGGCCGGAGAGCCTCTCCGGCAGGCGGCGGTCCGCGAGGGGAGAGAAGAAGACGACATCGCACCCCGCCGCCGCCAAGGCGTCGAAGAGATCCGGATAGTAGAAGTGGAAGGCGGCATCCAGTGCGACGCCGAGGCGCAGGCGGCCCTGCACAGGGGCGGGTTTCCACTCTCCGATGACGGGGGAAACGAGCGGCTGTTCGAGTATTTCTGCCGCGTTCGGTTCGGGGAATAGCGCCATTTGGCGGAAATCGGGCGCATCGCGCCGTTCTCCGGGATCGAGAGGAGCGGTCGTTTTGGTCGTTTTCGTCGGCATTTCCGGGAAGAGCGTCTCCAGCGACAGGTTCCGCTCCAGCGCGTCGGCGAGGGCTTCGAGGAGGGATTCCGGGAGTTGCCCTCGGTCGGCGGTGACGAGACCGAGGTGGCGGGAGGCGAGCTCCGGAAAGGCCCCGCGGGGGATCGCCCCCAGAAGTGGCGGCAGGCCGGCCGCCCGGAGAGAGTCGGAAAGCCATGCGGCGTGGCGCTCCGAGCCGCAATGGTTCGCGACGACCCCGGCAAAACGGAGCCCCTCCTCGAAGGTCGTGTAGCCCTGGACCAGGGCGGCGAAACTCCGGCCCATCCCGTGGACGTTCGCGACGAGGACAACGGGGGCGTCCAGGAGGCGGGCGATCTCCGCCGTGCTCCCCTCCGCGCTTTCCGCATCCGCCCCGTCAAAGAGCCCCATCACCCCCTCGACGAGGGCGCAGTCGGCGTCCGCCGCGGCCCGCGCGAAGAGACGGCGGCAATGGTCCGTTCCGGCCATCCAGCCGTCGAGGTTGTAGCAGTGGCGTCCGGAGGCGAGGGCGAGGTAGGTCGGGTCGAGGAAGTCCGGACCCACTTTGAAGGTCTGGACCTTCAGCCCCCGGCGGGTGATCGCGCGGGTGAGCGCCAGGGTAAAGGAGGTCTTTCCCGCCCCGCTGTACGTTCCGGCGATGACGAGCGAAGGAGTTCGGACCATCAGAATTCCACCCCTTTTTGGGCCTTCCGGCCGTGATCGAACCCGTGTTTCACTGAGCGGATTTCGGAAACCGTGTCGGCGGCATCGATCAGCCCCTCCGTGGCGCCCCGGCCGGTCAGCACAACGGTGCAATCGGGGGCCGCCTCGCGGAGGGCCGTTAGGACAGCCTCCTCGGCGAGCAGTTTCAGGGCGACGGCGGTGCAGACCTCGTCGAGGACGACCAGTCCGTAGCGTCCCGATAAGGCCGCCTCCGCGGCGATCCGGAGACCTTCTTCCGCTGCCCGGCGGTGATCCGCGAAGCGCGGATCGGTCGGGCGCGGGACGAAACCGAGGCCCGTCACGACGATCTCGACGCCGGCCATCCTTTTCAACGCGGCGAACTCGCCGGTTTCCGTATCGGACTTGACGAACTGGATCATCGCGACCGGGATGCCGTGTCCGTGCGCGCGGAGGACCATTCCCAGAGCGGCCGTCGTCTTTCCCTTCCCGTCGCCGGTAAATATCAGGATCCTGCCTGCGACCCCCATCGGATTAGCCTCCTTCCCATATTTGTGCTGTCAAGAATGGCTGTTCCCCCCCTTTTACCACATTTTCAGGACCGCATCGATTCCCCAGCGCGCCGCGAGAAAAACCACGGCGGCGATCCCCGTCGCTGCAAACATCATGCGGTTCGCGGCAAGGATGTGACCGCGCACGAGCGGCATGATCGGGTCGCCTAAGCTCGGCAGATCCACCGGTTCCCCCCGCCGTTCCATCATACCCCCCAGGCGGATCCCCAGGGCCCCGGCGAAAGCCGCCTCCGCGATCCCCGCATTCGGGCTCATGTGCTTCCTTCCATCGCGCCGGGCGATCCGCCGGGCGTCGGCCGCCCGCTGCCCCGTGAATGCCGCGGCCGCGGCGATGATCGGCGCCGCCAGGCGCGCGGGAATCCAGTTCGCCCCGTCGTCGATCTTCGCCGCGGTCCGGCCGAAATCGATGTAGCGCTCGCTGCGGTACCCGATCATCGAATCGAGCGTGCTTGCCGCCTTGTAGGCCATTGCCGCCGCCGGTCCGCCGAGCGCCGCGAAGAAGAGCGGGGCGATGATCCCGTCCACCGTGTTCTCGGCGACGCTCTCCACGGCCGCCCGGACGATCTCCGGTTCGGTCAGCCGTTCCGTGTCGCGGCCGACCAGCCACGAGACGAGACGCCGTGCCTCCGTCAGGTTGCCTTCGTCGAGCGCCCGCCACACGGCGCCGCTGTGGTCGGCAAGGTCCCGCGCCGCGAACGTCATGTAGAGAAGGAATATGGAAACAGCGTCCCCGAGGAGGGGGTGGAGTCCTTCCGCGATCCCGATCAGCGCGGCCGTTCCCAGGGCCGCCGTCAGGATCACGGTAAGCGCGGTCAGGCTACCCGCGAGACGGACATCCGGAATCGCCCGTCGGGCCGGCCCCTCCAAAGTCGTGATCAGCTGGCCGATGAGGCGGACCGGGTGGGGCATCCACCGGGGATCCCCCAAGGCAAGATCGAGCAGAAGAGCGATTATGATCTGGGTCTCCAGTTTCATCGGGTGCGGCTCCGGAAAAGGCCCGTATGCTGCGTTGCACCGCGTCCCTCGTCGTTGGGGCGTACGTAAAAGTACGCCGCACTTCTCCGGCCTTGTGTGCCTTGCCTCTGGAGCCTTTTGCGAAGCCGCCCCAGGCTGAAAGAATAATCAAAAAAATGGGACATGAATTAAAGCCTCATAATCCGGTAAATCTCGTCCATATTCAGGCTCTTTCTGACGACATCCGCCAGGCGGTCGAGGGCAGGCTCCAGGTCGTAAACGGCGGCGATCCGGCCGAGGGGGGCGAGGCCCCTTCTTTTCCGGAGGCGGTCGATGAACCAGCGGCGGAAGCCGTCCGCGTCGAAGATCCCGTGGAGGTAAGTCCCCCAGAGGAGGCCCGTCTCCGTCCCGATGCCGATACTTTCGCCGTCCTCCCGCCGGATCAGTGGGGCGAGGCCGCCGCCGTCGGTCAGGCCGTGGTGAATCTCGTAGCCGCGGACCTCGCAGCCCGAGGCGAGGTGCCGGGCGGCGGCGCGCATCAGGGTCTTCTCCCGGGCGAGCTCCGTCCGGACGGGGAGGAGTCCGAGCCCCACCAGAGTCCGGCCCGCGGCGGACTCGATCCCGAACGGGTCGGCGATCTCCCGGCCCAGGATCTGGAAGCCGCCGCAGATCCCGATGATCTCCGTTACCCCCCCCCGGGCGAGGGCGAGGATCCGCTCCGCCATGCCGCCCGCCTGAAGATCGCTCAGATCACCGATCACGTTCTTGCTCCCCGGGAGGATCACGGCGTCCGGAACGCCCAGCTCCTCCGGGCGCCGTACCACCCGCAGGCGCACGTCCGGCTCGATCCGGAACGGGTCGAAGTCGGTGAAGTTCGAGATGTGGGCAAGATCGATCACGGCGACATCGACATGCTCGCCTTCGGGGGTGCGGCCGTCGATCAGACCGTCCTTGAAGCTTACGGAGTCCTCCTCGGGGAGGCCCAGGTCGCGCAGGTACGGAACGACGCCGAGGACGGGGCGTCCCGTCCGGCCAAGGATGTACTCGTGGGCATCCGCGAGGAACGCCTCCTGTCCCCGGAAGCGGTTTACGACGAAACCCTTCACCAGCGCCCGTTCCCGTTCCGTGAGGCACTCCATCGTCCCGATGAACGAGGCGTAGACGCCCCCGCGGTCGATGTCGCCGACGATCAGGACCGGCGCCTCCGCGTAGAGGGCCATGTTCATGTTCACGATGTCCCGTTTCTTCAGGTTGACCTCGGCCGGGCTCCCCGCCCCTTCGAGCACGATCACGTCGTATTCGGCGGCGAGTGAATCGTACGCCTCCCGTGCGGCCGCAAAGGGGGGCGTCCGGTCGCGGGTGTATTCCCAGAAATCCATG
>JAPLJY010000193.1 GCA_026388345.1 Deltaproteobacteria bacterium | reverse complement strand
GATTGCTGAAGCCGCCAAGCGGTACGGGCAGGAGGTGCTGTTTGGGGCAGGCACCGTTCTGGACCCGGAAACCGCCCGTTCGGCCATCCTGGCCGGCGCGGGTTTTGTCGTCGCCCCGACGCTCAATCTGGAAGTGATTGCGTTATGCAACCGGTACAGCATTCCCTTGATGCCGGGCTGTTTCACACCGACGGAGATGCTGGCGGCCTGGGAAGCCGGCGCGGACATGATCAAGCTCTTCCCTGCCGAAGTCGGCGGGCCGGCATTGATCAAGGCGCTGCTGGCTCCGCTGCCGCAGTTGCAGATCGTGCCGGTCGGCGGCGTGGATTTGAACACGGCTGCAGCGTTCATCAGGAACGGGGCTGTTGCCTTGGGTGTGGGCGGCAGTCTGATCAACCAAAAGCTGCTGGACGCAGGGAATATGGATGAATTGACCCGCCGCGCGGCCGCCTTTGTCGAAGAAGTCAAAAAAGGACGGGACCTTTCATCTCACCATCATATACCTTGACTTTGCCGATCATGGGAGTAGGCTTCAATCAGCAGAAGGATTGAAGTGAGATTACGCACATTGATTTATCGATTAAAGTTTTTTGCAGAAATGCCGATATAAGAAACAAAAGAACGGTCTACGGTGCTCGTTATTCGTTCATGACAGTGGAATCTAACACATAAAAAACGAAGGGCCCAGTGGTGATCATCACCCGTTGAAGGCCGACAGTATGGAGATGTGATTCCAGCGCAGGACAAAACGGCATTTGTGGATCCCGCAGCCCCCCGGAGGATTCAACCCCTCTGGGGGGTTTTTCGGTTATCAAAATAACTTCGGCCACCGACGATTTAACCCTATTTCCCAAAGGTCGCCACCGGTTCGCCGGCAACGGCCGGTATGTTTTCTTTTTCCTGTTTGAGCCTGGCGGGATGCGCCTTTTCCAGCGCCACGGCCGCTTCATTCTTCTCATGGAAGCAGCGGGGTTCATAGGTCCAACCCGCGGCAAGGCGCGCCTCTTCCTTCTTCAGCGCGAACCAGGCAAACCGCCCAAGAAGCGGGGCGGCGATACGCGTTTTCCAGCTGAAGACGGTGTAGATATCCTTGAGCAGGCGATCCGCTTTTTCGGCCAGCCGCGGATCGTTTCGATACCACTTCCTCATGGCCCAGACGGCGCCGGCATACGTGGATCGCAGGGGGAATACCTCCCATGCGACACGTTTCCGGACGCGCGGGCGGGGATCTTCCCGGTACATCCGCCAACCGTTCAGAAGAACCCGGATCATCCGGAGCAGACTCGGGCCGTTTACCGCAAAGTCCCGCCCGAAGGCCTCCAGAAGATACTTTTCTTCCCGGCCGTCCCGAATGTGCGGGTGGCGGTAATTGAAACGGTACTGCCCATGGGCGTCGGCGGTGGGGAACTCCGTGTCCGACAGGAGCGATCCGTCCTGCCTGTGTTTTTCGTACAGGGGCGTGCCCGGAATCGGCGTGTAGAGCATGAACTGGTGGAAGACCGTCTCGTGGCTGACGGCGTAATCGATGATGGCATCCATATTTTCCGGCCTGTGGCCTTCGAGGCCGATGATCGATGAACCCAGGACGCGGATCCCGTGATCCTGCAGCAGGGTGACGAGCGCCCGCGTATCTACCCCTTGAAGTTTGTCGTAGGCGCTCTCCTTGCCTTCCAGCCCCATCCAGACCCAGCCGATCCCCAGTCTCACCAGTTGATCGATCGTATAGGATTGCAGAACACGTGCCGAGCTGAAGACGTAGATGGCCCAGCTTTTTTGGTTTTCTTCCATCAGCTCAAGGAGCCGGAGCGCCCGCTTCTTGTGGAGGAGAAAATTCTCGTCCAGCGTGAAAAAGGATTTCACCTTGAGTTTTTTCTCCATGTCGCACATGGCGGCAAAGAGTTCATCGCCCGTTTCGAAGAAATTGACGAACTTTCCCTTCCCGCCAAACAAAGCGGAGGTGGAGCAAAAGTTGCAGCCCACCGGGCAGCCGACCGAGGGAATCAGGATCGCCGCCGTACCGCCGGGGCGGTTGCCGAGTTCTATCCCCATCATCCTCCCGCCGAACCCCGAAATCGCAAGGGGGTGCTTGATGGGCCCCCGGTCATCCTGATCCAGGTAGCGCTGAAACCAGCGAATCCCCTCCCCGCGCACGATATGGTCCGCATCGATCAGCTCATTGAGGCCCTCCTTGTTGCTGATATGGCCGCCGATGACGATCGTTGCGGCCGGCTGATGCCGCCGGATCAGCTTGCACAT
>JAPLJY010000220.1 GCA_026388345.1 Deltaproteobacteria bacterium | reverse complement strand
ATGGGCGAATATGTCCGCGTGGGCACCCATATAGCTCCGGCCCCGGAACACGTCGAGCACATGATGGAGACGATTCTGCGGGAATTTGCCGCAGACCAGCATAATTACTTTGCCGACAAGATCGCAAAATTCCATCTTGATTTCGAAACTGTCCATCCGTTTTGCGACGGCAACGGCAGGATGGGTCGTGTGATCATCAATTTCCAGCTCATGCGATCGGGTTTCCCTTGCATCATCATTCGGGATAAAGAGAAACGAATTTATTATGCATCCTTCAGTGAATACCGCGATTCGAAAAATGCAAAAACGATGGAGAAGATTGTAACACTGGCCCTGATGGAATCGCTTCACAAAAGAATTGCCTATCTTCGCGGCGAGATGATAACCTCGCTTGCCGATTTCGCAAAAAGGCGGAAGAAATCGATCAACACACTGCTTAACGCCGCCCGCAGACAGACGATTCCGGCTTTCCGTGAAAAAGGCGTTTGGAAAATTGGAGATTACATCCCATGAACGAAGCGGGAACCAGAGCGGGTTTGATTGATCCGAAGCTGAAGGAAAGCGGCTGGAGGGCGGGGGAAGGCGCGAAGATCCGCGCCGGCATACTGCAAGCGGGCGTGTGTCACAGATCATCAATCGTGAAGGAGTTGCCATGACTTTTACCGAAGAGAAGGTTAGGGAAATCATCGAAGCCGGAACACCCGCCGGTCTGTATGAGAACAAGCGCGTTCTGGTCTTGACGCCGGACGGGACCCGGACCTGCCCGCTGCCGATGATGGTCCGCCTCCTGGGGGAGGTGATCGGAGCAAGGGCGGCAAAGCTCGATTTCATGGTCGCGCTGGGAACCCATCCCGTGATGACAGAACAGCAGATCCTGGATCTCTACCGGATCTCCCCGGGTGACCGGCGGGAGAAGTTCAGCCGCTCTTCGTTTCTCTGCCACCGCTGGGACCTGCCCGAGACCTTTCGACGGATCGGGGAGTTTACCGAGGAAGAGGTGGCGGTGATTTCCGGCGGACTCCTGAAGGAGCGGGTGCCGATCGACATTAACGGCAGCATCTTCGATTACGATCAGATCGTTATCCTGGGGCCGGTCTTCCCCCACGAGGTGGTCGGCTTCTCCGGGGGGGCCAAGTACCTGTTCCCCGGCATCTCCGGCGGCGAATTCCTCCATTTTTTCCACTGGCTGTCGGCGCTCATCACCTGCCGGAAGATCATCGGCCGGAAGGAGAACCCGGTCCGGCAGGTGATCCATCGGGCTCTGGAGAAGATCGATCTGCCCATCCACCTGCTGGCCATGGTGGTGGGCCCCGAGGCGAACCTGAGCGGCCTCTTCACCGGCGATGTCCTGGAGGCCTGGTCCGCCGCCGCGGATCTGTCCGCGACGATCCACATCGTCGAGAAGAAGCGGCCCTTCCGGATCGTCCTGGGCCGGGCGCCGGTGATGTACGACGAGATCTGGGTTGCCGGCAAGGTGGTCTACAAGCTCGAACAGGTCGTCGCCCCGGGCGGAGAACTGATCGTCTACGCGCCCCATGTCCGGGAGATCTCCAGTACCTGGGGGGATCAGCTTGAACAGGTCGGCTACCACGTCCGCGACTATTTCCTCGCGCATCCGGAGATTCTTTGCACCGTTCCCCGCGGCGTCCTGGCCCATTCCACCCAAGTCTGCGGAACCGGCTGCTATGAAAACGGCGTCGAGACGCCCGACGTCAAGGTGGTGCTGGCCACGGCCATTCCCGAAGAAACATGCCGGAAGATCGGTCTGGGCTACCTGGACCCGGCGAAGGTCCGGATCGACGATTACCGGAACCGGGAGGCCGAGGGTGTCCTCTTCGTGGACCACGCCGGGGAGACCCTCTACCGCCTGGCGGGGAATGCATGAGAACATGAGCAGAAGGAGAGAAAGGAAAAATCAAATGAGAAAAGCAGATATCGGCCTGATCGGCCTGGCGGTCATGGGACAAAACCTGGTGTTGAACATGAACGACCATGGATTTACGGTGGCGGTCTTCAACCGCACGGTCTCCCGGGTGGACGAGTTCCTCGGCAGAGGCGCAAAGGGCACCCGGATCATCGGCGCCCATTCCATCGCGGAACTGGTCGGCCTGCTGAAACGACCGCGACGCGTGATGCTGCTGGTTCAGGCAGGGCCTGCGGTGGACGATTTCATCGGGCAACTGATCCCGCTTCTGGAACCAGGCGATGTGATCATCGACGGCGGCAACTCGAATTACAATGATTCGATCCGCCGCACCGCGTATGTCGAATCGAAAGGTTTGCTCTACATCGGCACCGGCGTCTCGGGCGGCGAGGAGGGCGCGCGCCTTGGCCCTTCGATCATGCCCGGCGGATCGCCCGCCGCGTGGCCGCACGTCAAACCGATTTTCCAGGCGGTCGCGGCCAAGGTGGATGGCGCGCCCTGCTGTGACTGGGTCGGCGAAAACGGCGCGGGGCACTACGTCAAAATGGTGCACAACGGCATCGAGTACGGCGACATGCAGTTGATCTGCGAGGCGTACCAGTTGATGCGCGACGGCCTGGGAATGAAGGCGCCTCAGATGCACGAGGTCTTTGCCGGGTGGAACCGGGGCAAGCTCGATTCGTACCTGATCGAGATCACACGCGACATCCTCGCCTACGAAGACGAGGACGGCAAACCGCTGGTGGACAAGATCCTGGATACCGCCGAACAGAAGGGCACCGGCAAGTGGACCGGCATTTCCGCGTTTGATATGGGCATTCCGCTGACGATGATCGTCGAGGCGGTGCTGGGACGGGCGCTCTCCGCGCTGAAGGACGAGCGCGTGGCCGCATCCAGGGTGCTTTCGGGACCCAAGGCCAGGATCGCCGGCGACAGGAAGGCTTTTATCCGGGATCTGGAAGAGGCGGTCTATGCCTCCAAACTGATCTCCTACACCCAGGGTTATATGCTGATGCGCGCCGCCGCGAGGGAGTACCGGTGGAATCTCAACTATGGCGGCATTGCGCTCATGTGGCGGGGCGGCTGCATCATCCGTTCGGCTTTCCTCGGCCGAATCAAGGAGGCGTTCGACAGGAATCCAAAACTCACCAATCTGTTGCTGGATCCGTACTTTGAGGCGCAGATCGAATCGGCGCAGGCCGCATGGCGGCGCATTGTCGCCAAGGCCGTTCAGAAAGGCATCCCGTCGCCGGCGATGTCCAGTGCGCTGGCGTTTTTCGACGGCTACCGTCGCGAATCGCTGCCCGCGAATCTGCTCCAGGCGCAGCGCGATTATTTCGGCGCGCACACGTACCAGCGCGTGGACAGACCGCGCGGCGAGTACTTCCACACGAATTGGACCGGCCACGGCGGCAACGTGACCTCGACGGTGTGGAAGAAGGGGTGATCCCCGACAAAAGGAGAACAAAATGAAGTACGGTCTGAATATCCGTCAGGAGGGCGCGCTGGATTTTGTCTCCGTCGGCGCGCTGGTTCACCGTCTGGTTCACCGTCTCGACCCGGGGATCGTTCCGTTTCGGAAAGCGACGAACTGCGCGATTCACGTGAGCGGCGGCGAGTTCAACTGCGCGGCCAACCTGGCCGACGGCTTCGGTTTGCGGACCGGCATCGTCACCGCGATGGCCGATTATCCCATCGGCGATCTGATCGCCGAGCGGGTTCGGGCAATGGGCGTCAAGCCGTTCTACAAACACTTCAAACACAACGGGGTGAACGGTCCCAACATGGCGACGGTTTTCAGCGATCGTGGGCAGGGCGTGCGGGCGCCCGTCGTGTTTTACAACCGCGCGAACGAGGCGGCGGCGCAACTTAAAGTCGGCGACTTCGACTGGGAAACGATCTTTGCAGGCGGCGTCCGCTGGTTTCACAGCGGCGGCATCTTTGCGGCGCTCTCGGAAACCACCGGCGAAGTGATCATTGAAGGGATGAAAGCCGCCAGGGCGGCGGGTGCGGTGACCTCGTTCGATCTGAACTATCGCGCGAAACTTTGGAGCCTCTGGGGCGGCGAGGAGCGCGCGCAGTCCATTGTCAAACGCATCGTCGAGAATGTTGATGTCCTCGTTGGAAACGAGGAGGATCTGCAATTGGGGCTTGGCGTTCCCGGTCCCGAAGTCGCGGCAACATCCAAACTCGACCCGACCGCCTTCCTGGGGATGATCGGTCGGGTGACAAAGAAATTCCCGCAGGTCAAGGTCGTCGCGACGACGCTGCGCGAGGTGCACTCGACCAACCGGCACAGTTGGGGTGCGGTGGCCTGGATTGACGGCCAGACATACGTTTCGCCGATCTGTGAATTGGATGTTTACGACCGGGTCGGCGGCGGGGACGGTTTTGCGTCCGGCTTTTTCTACGGTCTGCTCGCCGGCGAACCGGAACAGGAGGCGGTCAACCTGGGTTGGGCGCACGGGGCGCTTCTGACGACCTTCCCGGGTGACACGACGATGGCGACTGCGGATCAGGTGCGCGCGTTTGCGAAGGGCGGATCGGCGCGCATCCAGCGATAGGTCCTTGAAAATGGCGATCCCTCCGCGCGCTGGACATTTTCCGACCCTGCTCCTCCTCGCTTCGCTGCAAAGACGAAACTCGCGCTTCGCGCTCAAACAGTCGTCTTTGCAGGCGCTCCGCTGCGGGGGCAGGGTATCCCGAAAAATATGAATCCCCGCCCTGGGCGGGGATTCCCGGCAAGGAAGGGTTCTTTTGTTATTGCGCCCCTGATGCAGGATGCGCTCCCGGTCCAATGCGCGCTAGCGGGATCCGATTTTCAAGTTGTGAAAAGGTACGGGAAATATGAGAAAGGAGACGCCATGCGGGTACGGGTATCGGCGGTATTCGAAAGGGAAGGAGAGATCCTCTGCATGAAGTACGTCTACGGCGGCAAGGAGGTCTTCGCCCTGCCGGGCGGCGGCGTGGATCAGGACACTCCCCTCCGGGAGGCGATCTTGAACGAGTGGCGGGATGAGCTTGGCGTCAAGCTCGAAGTCGGCGATATCATCATGATCGGCGAGGCGCCCGCCACCAAGCGGCATCCCCAGACCCTGCACATCATCTTCGAGGCCCTCGAGATCCACGGGACCCCCAAGATCCGGCCGGGCAACACCCATTCCCTCGATATTGCCTGGGTTCCGATTGCAAAACTCGGGGAAACGCCTCTTTATCCGGATGTGGGAAGGCAGCTCTACGACTGCCTGACGACCGGGCCGCGGAGGTCCCTCGAATTTATCGGGAATTGCATGGAGCGGGGATTCTGGTGAGCGGATGACGCGCCCGGAGCGGGAAAAGCAAAACGGGGAGGTTCCGAGAACCTCCCCGTTTTCAGGAGTGAAAAGCTTGCCGGTCTTACTTTGGTCGCTTTACTGTCGGCTGATCGTGCCCG
>JAPLJY010000238.1 GCA_026388345.1 Deltaproteobacteria bacterium | reverse complement strand
CACCCGAAGACCACACCTGAGCATCAGCATGAACATCACCCGGTCCCTGTGTCCTTTTAAGACCTTGAAGAAGGTCTCGACCTGATCATCTTTTAAATGTCTTGGAGGCGGGCTTGCCATCCTCAGTGTGTGATTCTTTCGGATAGGATTGGTGATGGCCCACTGCTCCTCCTCATGCAAATAATGATAGAATTGGCGGATGCTGTTCAGATGACAGTTAATGGTCTTTGGCGCCAGCATCTTTCGCATGAGATAATCAATATAGCGTGAGACCGTTGCATGGGTAACTCTTTCTAAAGGCACATCCAGCCAAACGACGAAACTCTTCATGGCATTCAAATAATTTTTAATCGCGTTGGGCGAGCAGTTCCGCCTCTTTAAGAATCGTCTCCAATTGATAATCGCATTGGTTAAAGTCATTGCTCTTCCCCTTTTCAATCCTGGAGATGGCTTTAAAATACTCTTCCTCGCGGGTTTTATCAGTGAGACGGGCATAGCGTCGCGTCTCTTCTATACACTGATGCCCAAGCAACACCTGGAGACACTCCAGGCGCATGCCGGCATTAAGAAGCTCGGTGGCAAATGTATGGCGAAGGGTGTGGACCGTATATCCCTTATGGGTAAGGCCGGCTTTTACAAGATACCCTGCAAATTTTCCCCGGGCAGTGCTGTAACTCATACTGCTTGATCTACCCTGACAGTAGAGGAGGGATTCATTCCGCCCATCTCTCAGTTTAAACCAGTCACGCAAAGCATCGGCAGCATCCTTACTGAGATACACCACTCTTCCCAAACGTGTCTTCTCCGCCTCATAAATCTCAATTCTATGCTCCTTGAGGTTTACATCCATAACCTTTGTATTGAGCAACTCCCCGATCCGCATCCCTGTTCTCAGCAATACCAGAACCATGGCCCGATCTCGCGGGTGATCAATGATGGATAGCAACTTCCGTAAATCATCAGGATCCATGGCCCTGGGTAGCCGATCCGGTAACTGCAACCGTATCCTTCTGCCAAGAACATCTGGCAAAATAATTCCCTCTTCCACCAAATAGCGGAGAAAGGCGCGAACATGAGCAAGTTTCGTCTTGATCGTCGTAATCTTTATGCCTCGATCCTGCTCATGCTCAATAAAACCCTCCACATCTCTTCTTGTGATTTCTTCAATGCATGTCTGGCCGTTGTCCTTTATCATACCAAGAAAAAGAACAATGCCGTTCCAGAGACCGCGCAATGTATTTGGCCGCCGGTTGCGACGGCATACATGGCGAAGATAGGCCTCAACATGCTCCTTTCCTGGTAACTCCATTCCTGCAAGGCGTTTCAGAAGTTTATGAAGCGCTTCTATACTGCTTTTAGAGGATGATTCAAAACGGAGATCAACCGATGGAATAGAAATTGTCCTGGCACTCTCGAATGAGTCAATGGAGGAAACTGCAAACCTTCTCGAAGAAATACTCGTCGGATGCAAATCTAAACTTCTGCTGGTCATCTCTGCCTCCTTATCAAATAATTCAATAAGAAAAACAGTTAGATGATGACCCCGTGCCTATGACCTGTCAACCATCATTTTGTTACGTATAGCAATAAATAATCGATAGAAGGGAGAGTATCCGGAAGGGTCGATGCTTGGATTGGGGCGTGATAAATGGGATACTTCGGCGCGCCGAAGTATCTAAAGTATCTTTAATCATTTAATATTCAACCGACGGTCTCTGCATTTTATGTATCTTTTCCCCGGGCGATTCGGGTGCAACGCGCGGGTGCGTGGGCCGGTCAAGCGCTCCCGGCGCCGGCCGTGGACCGCTGCCGGCCCGGAGAGGGATGTCGGCGCGCCGACATAGTTAATATATTTGATATAATTAAATATATTGCGACGGTCAAAGAGTTTTTCTCTCCGGATTTCGGGAGAATAGGGCGGTAGGTGATTGAGGACTGCTAAAACGCATTCCGCGTTGCGTTCATCCCGATTTCTCTCTAAGATGGCGCCGGAGATTACCCGTTCATGTCTGTGCAATTGCATCGCAGTCTCCCGGAGGGAAGATGGTCAGGATTTTTTACAGGTTCGTCGGAATCGGGAATACAGAATGGTTGGTCGTAACCGGATGTCCGCATCGATGATTTTGCCCGGCGGCATGGGGGTCCGCGCCTGTTGCCGCGCCTGCCTCTGGGCCTTGCTCTTCCTGCTGGCCCACCCCGCCTTTTCCTGGGCAAGCGCGAGCTTCATCCCGCCCATCCCCGCGAATATCGGCGAGGTTGAGATTTATCTTCTCACGCGCGGGGCCGGCGCCGACGTCTATACGAAATACGGCCACACGATGATCCGCGTCGTCGACCCCTCCAACCGTCTGGACGTCTCCTACAACTGGGGGGCATTCGACTTCGATACGCCGGGTTTCACCCTGAAGTTCCTGCGCGGCCTCCTGCCCTACAATCTCGATATTTCGGGCACCGGCGTCCAGGTCGAGATTTCCGATATCGAAGAGCGGTGGTTCGTGCAAGAGAAGCTCAATCTGACTGACAAACAGAAGGCGGCCCTCCTTCTGGAGCTGAACCGCGAGGCCCAGCCGGACCGGCGCTATTACCGCTATCTCTTTTTTACCGACAACTGTTCGACGAGGCCGCGCGACTTCATCGACAGAGCCCTTGGCGGGAGGATAGCCGCGCGCTTCCAGGGGAGGGAAAGCGGCTCCACCTTCCGGGACAAGGTCATGGAGCACAACGCCTCCGCGCCGCTCCTGGCCATGGGCCAGGACGTGCTCCTCAATCGCGAAGTCGACCGCGGCATCTCCCAGTGGGAGGAGCTGTTTGTCCCCCTGAAGCTGCGGGAATATCTGCTCTCGATGCCCGCGTATGACGACGACGGCCGGCCGCGGGCGGGCGAAAGGCTTCTCTCCGGCACGACGACCCTGACCTCTCATCCCGACCCGGTGAATTCGCCTTTGAACGGCTATGTGATCTTGGGGCTGCTTCTGGGAATCCCGACGCTGCTGGGCCTGGCCCTGTACCTGAAGAGCCCGTTCCGGAAGGCGGGCGTCCGGATTTTCGGCCTGGCCCTGGCCGTCTGGGGGGCGCTCTCCGGGTCATTCGGCCTGTACCTGGTCCTGGCCTGGGCCTTTTCCGAGCATACGGTGGTGCGCCACAATGCCAATCTGTGGGTCTTCTGGCCCGTCGATTGGTATCTCCTCGTTCCTGGAGGGGTGCTCCTCTGGAAGGGGAGCGCGCCCCGCAGGGAAGGCCTGTTGTCGAAATCGACCGCATGTCTCGTGCTCGGGCATCTTGCCGCCCTGGGGATCTATGGCGTTCTGGCCATCGGCGGCTACTTCACGCAATCCGTGGTGCGGGTGCTGGTCTATTTCGGTCCCCTGGCGATTCTCCTGTACGGTATGGCCCTCTATCTGATAGGATTCAGGTGGCCTACCACCCCTTCGTCCACATCTCTTCGTCTTCGTAGACCTTTTCGTCGTTCTGAGCGGCCTCCTCGGCGTCCGCCTCGATCATCCGGCCGGGGTTCGGGTCCTTGAGGAGCTCGCGGTAGTACTCGTGCTGGATGAGGAGGTTCATGATGTCGTTCGTGCCCGTCCATATCTGGATGAGGCGGGTGTCGCGGATCATCTTCTCGATGGGGAAGACGTTCGTATAGCCGATGCCGCCGACCACCTGCATGGCGAGGTTGCAGACGTTCCAGGCCGTGTCCGTCGCGAATTTCTTGGCCTCGCTGACGATCCGCCGCGCGGTCGGCAGATTCGCATCGACGCTCTTTCCTGCGGCCTGGGTCAGCGCCCGGGCGGCGTCGAGCTGGGTGATCGCGTCGGCCACCTTGAAGCTGACCCCCTCGAAGTTCCGGATCTTCTGGCCGAAGGCCTTCCGCCGGTCGGAGTAGCGGGCGGCCACCTCGAGCGCGGCGCGGGCCATTCCGAGGGAGCCGCCGGCCGAGGTGAGGCGCTCCGGGACCATCATTGTGTCGAAGATGAGCGCCCCCTGGTTGAGGCCGCCGATGAGGTTCTCCGCCGGGACCTTCACGTCC
>JAPLJY010000161.1 GCA_026388345.1 Deltaproteobacteria bacterium | reverse complement strand
ACCACGCCTGTCTGCAGGGCGGTGTACAGCTCGCCCCAGGCTGTCGGCACGCCGCTTGCCCCCAACGCCTTGATGGTATTGATCATGACCGGCGAGGCCATCACGCGGATCTTCAGCCCCTTCAGGTCCGCCGGGTTGCGGATGGGCTTCTTGCTGAAGAAGTTGCGGGCGCCCGAGGTGATCCAGGTGATGGTCTTGATCCCCTTCGGCTCGAGCTGTTTCATGAACTCCCAGGACTTGGGGTGGTTCAACACATACCAAAAGTGGTCGTCGCTCTTGAAAATGAAGGGCAGCGACCAGACGTCCAGCACCGGGAGCACCTGGCTCAGGTTCGAGACGGAAAGCGTCGTAAACGCGATGGTGCCGTTCCGGATGTTCTCCACGTTGTCCCGGGCATCGCCGAGCTGCCGGGAGTGGTACACCTGGACGGTGACCTCCCCGTTGGTCAGCTCCTTCACCCGGCTGGCGAAGAATTCGGCTGTGTAGCCCACCGGGTGGGTCGGCTCATGGATGGTAGCGTACTTGAGCGCCGTCGCCGCGAATGCCGGCATCGCGAGGATCGCCAACGCAAACATCATGATGATTCCGCATAGCACTTTTCTCATTTGCACCCTCCTTCTTCAGGGGTCTCTGACCCGTTTTGTACTTCCGCTCCGGTTGCTTAAATAAGATTTCTCGCCGCCAACTCCTCTCTCTATTTCTCCATTCCGTATTGCGAAACGGAATTCCGTATTGAATAGTGTTTATGAGTTATAGCTTCTCAAGGAAAAAAGTCAAGGATTATTTTCAGTCCTGAAATAATCCTGTCATTAGCAAATGATATGTCCGGTTCTTAGCAAGTAATCTGTCCGGATTATATTATTCGCCGAAGGAGATGACGAGTCAGACAGACAGAGATGCTACAGCAACGATTGGAGACCCGGTTTTCCGCAAACTGACGGGTGGTCTTCTTCTGAAATCGATTTTAATAATCGGGATACTTGGCCCTGATATGGCACGTGGGCAGCTCAACCAGAGACCCATTTTCCCCATCGACAGATCGATCTTCTATTACTGGAGGATCTTCTCCATCTCCGCGCGGCCCCGGAGCGCCTCCTCGACCCGCGGGCGGAGCGGCGGGTCGAAACGGAGGCAGACGCCGCAGTCCGAGCTGAGGTTCCGGGGGATGGGGATCAGCTTGCAGGGAATACCGGCTTCCTTCAGGAGCTTTTCCGCCCGGAGGGCATGGTGGACAGATCGGAAGAGGACGACCTCCCAGGGGCCGCCGTTCACAGGGCGACTACCCTTCCCGCACCGGCCGTCGCGGTGTCGATGATCTTTTCCATTTCCGATCTCCAAAGACGCATCTTCCGTTCCCCCATTCCCCTCACCGGCCGCGGGCGAGTTCCCGGAGCGCCGCAAGGGCGGCGTCGATCTCCTTTTCGATGTTGAAAAAACCGAAGCCGAAACGGACGGTCCCCTGCGGGAACGTCCCGACGGTCCGGTGCGCCGCGGGGGCGCAGTGGAGCCCCGGGCGCGACAGGATCGCGAACCGCTCGTCCAGCTCCAGGGCGACCTCGGACGGCATCAGGCCTTCGATGTTGAAGGAGACCAAAGCGATCAGACGCGCCGGATCGCCCGGACCGTATAGGGTCACCCCTGAAATATCCTTCAAACCGTTGAGAAAGCGCCCCATCAGGACCTCCTCATGGGCGCGGATCGCCCCGATCCCCCGGGCGAGGATCCAGGCGGCGCCGGCGCCAAGCCCCGCGAGACCGACCGTGTTCGGCGTTCCGGCCTCGTATTTGTCCGGAAGAAAATCGGGCTGTTCCTCGAATTCGGAGCGGCTGCCCGTTCCGCCCGCCATCAGGGGGGGGATTTTCGCCTCCAGCCCCTGCCGGATGTAAAGTCCGCCTGTACCCGGCGGGCCGAAGAGGGATTTGTGGCCCGTGAAGGCCAGCAAGTCGATGCCCATATCTTTCACGTGGATCGGCAGGGCCCCGGCGGTCTGCGCCGCATCGACGATGAGAATAATCCCGTGCTCATGGGCGATCCGGCCGGCCTCGGAGATCGGCAGGATTGTCCCCGTCACATTTGCGGCGTGGGTAAGGACGAGGGCCTTCGTGTTTGGGCGTACGGCGGGACGGATCGCGTCGGGATCGAGCTCCCCCCGGATGGAGCAGGGAAGAACCGACAGTTCCACTCCCTCCTTTTCCAGTGCGCGGAGCGGCCGCATGACGGAGTTGTGCTCCACGGAGGAGGTGATGACATGGTCGCCCGCCTTCAGGAGGCCGCGGAGGGCGAGGTTCAGCGCCTCGGTCGCATTCTTCGTGAAGACGATTCGGAAGGGATCCTCCACACCGAAGAGTTCCGCCAGCGCCTCCCGCGCATCCAGCACGATCCGCCCCGCCTCGATGGAGAGGCGGTGGCCGGAGCGTCCGGGGCTGCCGCCGATCCCGCAAAGGTAGCGGGTCATGGCCGCCGGGACCTCCTCCGGCTTCGGCCAGGAAGTGGCGGCGTTGTCGAAATAGATGATATTGCTCATGCCCCGTCCGTCAATCAGTCATCCAGAGCTTCGAAGACCTTCTTCAGCCGGTGCAGCGGGTCCTCGAGATTCCCGTTTCCCCTGCCCTGATTCTCCGGCGGCGCATTTCCCTTCACGATCTCCGGAGGGCGTGGTGATACGCTGCTCCTCGGTGCGGCGGGCTCGACGGCGGCGCGCGGCGGCGTAATCCGAACCGTTTCCCGCGGCGGCGCTTCGGGCCGGTGTTCTGCCGCAGACGGCTGCGGCGCGTCCGCTGGCGTTTCCGCCGGTTTTTCCCCCGGCGTCTTCCTGCGGTGACGAGATCGCCTGCGGGGTTTTTTCTTCGCCGTCCCGGGCGCGGGTTCGTGGTTTTCCGCTGGAGACTCCCCGTTTTTCCCGGGTTCTTCCTTCCTGGGTTCTTCCTTGCGGGATTCTTCCTTCCGGGGCGCTTCCTCCTTGGGTTCTTCCTCCCTTGGCTTTTCTTCCTTGGGCAAAGCCTTCTTTGGCGGTGCCTTCCTTCGCGCCCCCCGCTTCGGCGTCCCCCTCTTTGGCATCCCTTCCACGGGTTCGCCTTGCTTCGGTGTTTCCATCTCCCCGGGCGCGGGTATTTCCGCTTCCCCGGATTCCGGTTCCTCCGGTTCGTCCGGTTCCTCTATCTCCTCCGCAGCCTTGCGGACGTGATTGGTCTGCTCCGGCGCCACCGGCGTCTCCCGCTTCGTCGTTTCGATCTTCCATTCATCCCAGGCCATGTCGGGACTTCCCGAGATATGGATCGACATGTCATAGTCGTTTTCCAGTCGGCTGATCTCCGCCCGTTTCTGGTTCTGGAGGTAGTCGGCCACCTCATAGGGGACGCTCAGGCCGATCACGGAGGAGAGCCCCTTGACAGCCTGCGTTTCGATCTTCCGGTAGGCGGTCAGGGCCGTGTATTCAAGGGAGGGCCGCACCCCCCGGCCCCGGCAGAAGGGGCAGGGCGTGTAGCTGATCTCCTGGATCGTCGACTGCTTCTTCTGGCGTGAGAGCTCCAGGATGCCGAACTTGGAGATGTGGGAGAGCTGGATCCTTGCCCGGTCCAGACTGATGGCCTTCTTGAAGGTCTTTTCCACCTCTGCGTTGTGCTTGCCGTCCATCATGTCGATGAAGTCGATGACGAGGAGTCCCCCGAGGTCGCGCAGGCGGAGCTGGCGGGCGATCTCCTCCGCCGCCTCCATGTTCGTCTGGTAAGCGGTTTCTTCGACGTTCCGCTTGTGGGAGCCGCGACCGGAATTTACATCGATCGTGATCATCGCCTCGGTGGGGTTGATGATCAGATAGCCGCCGGACTTCAACTCCACGCGGTCCTGGTAGATCACGCGGATCTGATCCTCGAGCTGGTATTTGTCGAAGAGGGGGGTCTTTTCCTTGTCCAGCTTGATCATCTTGACACTCCGGGGGGCGACGGCCTTGCAGTAGGCCCTCACCTGCCGGAAGGTTTCCAGGTCGTCGACCAGGATCTCCTCGATGTCCGTGGTGAAGTAATCCCGCAACGAGCGGACGCCGAAGGCGCTCTCCTGGTAGATCAGCGCGGGCGCCGCCGTTTCGTCGGCCCCCTTCCGGATCTCCTTCCAGAGACGGGAGAGGTGCTGGTAGTCGCGGGCCAGCTCCTGCTTGGTCCGGTTCATCCCGGCCGTCCGGACGATGAACCCTACCCCGTCTTCGGTTTGGAGCTGTTCGACGAGTTCCTTGAGCCTTTTCCGGTCCTCCTCATCCTCGATCTTCCGGGAGATGCCGCTGCTTTCCTTGTTCGGCAGAAGCACCAGGTACCTGCCCGGCAGGGAGATGTAGGAGGTGAGCAACGCGCCCTTGCGCTCGCTGACCTCCCGGAGGACCTGGACGAGGACCTCCTGGCCGGGCTTGAGCGTTGATCTCGCGCCGTCGCGGCCGCCGGCGCCCTCCGTGAAGTAGTTGGAGCTTACGTCGCGCAGCGGCAGAAAACCGTCCTTCCTGCCGCCGTAGTTCACGAAGGCGGCCTGGAGCCCCCGCTCCACCTTCATCACGAGTCCCTTGTAGATGTTGCCGGTAATCGGCTCCCTTACGGCCATCTGGATGTTGAATTCGACCAGTTTGCCGTCTTCCACGATCGCCATGCGTTTCTGCTCAAGGTGGACGGCGTTGATCAGCATCTGTTTTTTCATAAAGATCCTTTTCAATTAGGCGTTCAGTCTTCCGCGCCGATCTGCTGTGGACCGCTCGCCGCTGGAGAATCCGTACTCCGTCTGCCCGTTGCTGGCAATGGGGGACAGCCGTCTTCTCCGGGACGGCGGCATCGCTTTATGGTCCGTCGACCGCCGCGCGTTTATTGAAAGGCGGATACATCGCCTTTTCCTGCTCTGATGACCTCCACCCCTTCGTCGAGGAGGCTGACCACACTCGATGGTGTCGCGGCGATGATCCCGCCGTCGATGATCATATCCACCCGCTTGCCGAAGAGCTCCTCGATGATCCTGGGGTCGCTCAAAAGTTCGCCTTCCCCGTTCTTGACGCTGGTGCTGATGACGGGGGAGCCCATCTCGGCGACCAGGTCCTGGCAGATCCGATTGTCGGGGACCCGGATGCCGGTCGTCTGCCGCTTGGGGAGGATTATTTTGGGAACGGCGCGGGAGGCCTCGAGAATGAATGTATAGGGCCCGGGAAGGAGACGTTTCATGATCTTGTAGGCGTCGTCGGAGACCCGCGCGTATCGGCTGATGTCCTTGAGGTCGGCGCAGATGAAGCTCAGAGGCTGCCTCCGGTCGCGGTGCTGGATCTCGTAGATCCGCTCGATCCCTTTCTTGTTGAACAGATCGCACCCCATCCCATAGACCGTGTCGGTCGGGTAGATAACGATCCCGCCGCCGCGGAGGATCTCCACCGCCTTGCGGATCAGCCGCATCTGAGGGTTCTGATTGTTGATGGATACCAGCATATCGTCTCTGTCTGATGCCGGGACACACTCCCGGATTAAACCGAGGCAATCTATCAGAAGCAGAGGCGGTTATCAATGAAAGATATTGGGGACTCAGACATCATTGCCGCACATCCTACTGTGTAGCTTTAAATGACCTGTCCTGCACAGTGTCCTGGAGAGAATTCAATATCTCCTCACATTGGGCCGCCACTTTCCGTTTCCGGCCCAGGGAGAGTTCCAGTGATTTTATATTCGTGTTCATCCTGGATAATCTGAGCACTTCCTTATGCACCTCCATAAATTTCGAGAAGGCCAACAAAGCGTCATTCAATATGATCCCGCCATGCTGGTCGGTGAGACGGGAAAGATTGCGTAATGCACTGCGGACCTTTTTTTCATTCGTGCCCATGATGGTTTCCAGTTCGTCCATTTTCTTATCTTGGGCCTCATTGATGTGCGGGGCTTCGAGACTGTAAATTATAAATACAGCGGTAGCCGTCTGGTAGGCTAACTTTGCCGTCTGCGCCCGTTCACCGTCGGATGTGGGAATATCCATCAACTCAGATAAGAGTCGCTCGAAATTTGCTATGGCCTGAGCGGCTGCGGTATAGGATAAATTTGCCGCTTTGATGTTGGTATTCTCTACCGCGAGGGATAACAGTTCCCTATCGATTAGCCGTAAATGATTCCAATTATCACTGAATTCTTTCAGCAACTTCATCTCTTTGTCTATTTTCGCCGCATCTATCAGGCCTTTCAGTTTCTGGTAATCGCGCTCGACGGCATCGGCACTCTCTCGAGATAGCTTGGCAAAGACTTGCGATTCTTCGTCGGTAATGGCCATTACCGCATCCTTTTTCAGGTCAGTCGATTTTAAAAGATTTATTCTCATCCGGGACGTAATTTCGACGACCTTTGCCGTATTGCCTAAGACAGTTTCATACCGGGCATCCTGCTCCAGGAATCTGGGAAAGTACAAAGCCAGCATTGTCACCATCAGCGTAATGATCAAAGCAATGGCGATCCACATGCCGATTCTCGGAGTCTTTCTCCCAGTGTTCAGGTCGCTTCGATTTATTTCATCCATGTACGAACCTCTTCCGCCTGGCTGATGCTATATTGTTTGGCTGATGTCGATGATCTTGTCGTGTGAGTCGGGTAGCGATTCTCTCCCCGCCGGGGATGACTCCTCCCAGGTCAGCAAGGCGGCATAGGCCTCCCGGGCGTCGGCGGCCGACTGCAGGGACTGGGAGAGGAGACGATTCTGGAGGGTGCGGGCAGCGAGAGAAAGAAGCTGTACCTGGATCTCCGGTTTCTCGAAAGGCGACAGGCTCAAAAAGACATACTCTACCGGCTTTTCCACGGCGATATCCGGGACGCCGCCCCTCGTCAGCCCCAGGGCGACCAGCGCGCCCCCAAGTCCGGCCATCCTTGCATGGGGAAAGGCGACCCCTTCGTTGAAGAACGTGCTTCCCTGGGCCTCCCGTTCCTGGACGGCCCGGAGGGCTTCACCCTGCAGCTCCTTCCCCTGACAGGCGGCACGGGTGAGCATTTCGAGAATCGTATCGCGGTCGACCGGGTTTTTCCACAGGACGATCCTATCCTCACTCAGGAAAGGGCTCAGTCGAAGCGTGCTTTCCTCCTCGGGTGGACAAGTCGGGTTTGGCGGCGACGGAATCGCCTCCTCTCCTGCAGGCGCCTGTGGGAGAGGAAGCGGCCCGTGAGGCCTTGTATCCAAGACGACGATGGTCATCCCCCGGGCCTCTTCCATCAACCTCTCCGGGATGCTCCTGCGGCCGATGATCCGTTTCCAGAAGGGGATGGGCGCGGGAGATCCCAGCACGATGTGGCCGACCCGGTATTCATGGACAAAACGGAGGATGGTGGCGACGATATCCTCCCCTTTGTAGGTGAAGATCATCGCGCCGAGCTCCTTGGCCAGGGTCAGCGTCCCGGAGAGGAGGCGCTGGGTTTTGCTGTCGATCACCGTGGCGTCCTCGGCCGGGGTCTGCACGTAGACTGCATACCAGTTTCGGTTGAGCTTCCCGGCCAGCCGTGAGGCGTACCTGAGGAGCTTCTCGCTGTTGGGTCCCCGGGAGCTCAGGCAGACCATTATCTGGTCCGGGGTCAAGGTCCCATCATCCACCGGGGTCTCGTGCCGCCGCAGATCGATCTGGGCGGCCATCTCCCGGAGGGTCAGCTCCCGGAGGTTCTCCAGGTGCGAGGCTTGGAAGAAATTCGAAAGCGCGGTCCCGATCCTTTCGGCCGGGTAGACCTTTCCCTCCCGTAGACGGGCCTGGAGGTCCTCCGGCGTGAGATCCACGTTGACGATCTGATCCGCTTCGGCCAGCACGTTGTCAGGGAGTCGTTCCCGCACCTTCACCCCGGCGGCCCGTTCCACGGTGTCGTAGAGGCTCTCCAGATGCTGGACGTTCATCGTCGTGATGACATGGATTCCGGCCGCAAGCAGGTCCTGGACGTCCTCGTACCGTTTGGCGTTCCGGTTCCCCGGGACATTGGTATGGGCCAGTTCGTCCACAAGGGCGACCTGGGGATTGCGTCGCAGGACGGCATCCACGTCCATTTCCTCCAGGGCGATGCCCCGGTAGAGTTGGCTCCGCCGGGGGACGACCTCGATGCCCTCGGCGAGTTTGGCCGTATCCGCGCGTCCATGCGTCTCCAGAAGGCCGATGACCACGTCTATGCCATCCTTCTTGAGTCTATGGCCCTCCTGAAGCATCTGCCAGGTCTTTCCGACCCCCGCCGCGTACCCGAGATACACCTTGAGTCTGCCCCGCCGGGAGCGGCGGATCATCCGCAGAAAGGCATCGACCCTGTCGTTCGCCATCGGCATCGGTGTCATCCTTTTCAGTCCAGGTCCAGGTTCAGCATCAGGACGTTCACCCTCGGCTCTCCCAGGATCCCCAGATCGCGCCCTTCCGTATGGGCCACAATACCCCTCCTGACCGCTTCTTCGCTGAGCCCGCGGGCCTCGGCAACGCGCCGAGCCTGCATTAATGCGTTCGGGACGCTGACGTGGGGATCCAGGCCGCTGGCCGACGCCGTCACCGCGTCCACCGGAACGGGGACGCCGAGTGCCAGGCGGTTCTCGGACCGGTAGACGGCGATGCGTGCGCGGACCGTTTCGGTCAACTGCCGGGAGGTCGGACCCAGGTTACTCCCCCCGGAGGAGGAGGCGTCATACCCGGCCCCGGCCGCCGAGGGGCGGGGGTGGAAATATGCCGGTCCGGCGAATCCCTGGGAGAGGAGGGACGAACCGGCGACAGAGCCGCTGACCCGGACGAGCGACCCGCCGGCCTCGCGGGGGAAGAGCACTTGGCCGGTGGCCCAGACCAGCAGGGGGTAAATCCCGCAAACCAGGACTGCCAGCACCAGGACCGCCGTTAGCGAGATCCGCATCTGCACGAAAAGCTCCTTCATCGTGAAACATCCTCCGCATGACCAAGGTAATGCTATCATAAAACAGACATCGGTTATCCAACAAATATTCTCACACCAGCCCCAGGGCATTGATCAGAAGATCGATCAGCTTGATCCCCGCGAAGGGGGCAGCAAGCCCCCCCAGGCCATAGATGAGAAGATTCCGCCTGAGCAGGGACGCTGCCCCCAGGGGCCGGAAGGTCACCCCCCTGAGGGCGAGGGGGATCAGGGCCACGATGATCAGAGCGTTGAAAACGACGGCGGAGAGGATCGCACTCTCGGGAGAGCCCAGCCCCATGACGTTGAGCGGGGCAATGACCGGAAAGAAGCCGATCAGCATCGCCGGGATGATGGCAAAGTACTTGGCCACGTCGTTGGCGATGCTGAAGGTGGTGAGCGCCCCCCGGGTCATGAGCATCTGCTTGCCGATCTCCACGATCTCTATAAGCTTCGTCGGATTGGAATCGAGATCGACCATGTTGCCCGCCTCCTTGGCCGCCTGCGTACCGGTGTTCATCGCCACCCCCACATCGGCCTGGGCCAGGGCCGGGGCGTCGTTTGTGCCGTCGCCGGTCATCGCGACCAGGTGTCCGGCCGCTTGCTCCCTCCGGATCAGGGCGAGCTTGTCCTCGGGTTTCGCCTCGGCCAGGTAGTCATCCAGACCGGCTTCCCGGGCGATCGCCGCCGCGGTAAGGCGGTTGTCGCCGGTGATCATCACCGTCCGGATTCCCATCGCCCGGAACCGTTCGAAGCGGTCCTTCAGCCCCCCCTTGACGATATCCTTCAGATGGACGACCCCCAGGACGCGCCCCTCCTCAGCCACGACCAGCGCCGTCCCGCCGGAACGGGAGACGTGGTCTATGACCCCGGCGATCTCCGGCGGAAAGTCCCGGCCGGTAAACTCCCGGATGGCATCGGTGGCGCCCTTGCGGATCCGCCGCGCCTCGAAATCGACGCCGCTCATCCGGGTGTGGGCCGAAAAGGGAATGAATTCCGCCTTGGCCATCTCCGAGATGGCGCGGCCCCGAAGGCCGTACTGCTTGGCAAGAACGACGATGCTGCGGCCCTCCGGCGTCTCGTCGGCCAGCGACGAGAGCTGCGCTGCGTCGGCCAACTCCTGCACACTCACGCCTGGGGCGGGGATGAACTCCGTCGCTTGGCGGTTGCCGAGGGTGATCGTTCCCGTCTTGTCCAGGAGCAGGACGTCAACATCGCCCGCGGCCTCCACGGCACGGCCACTCATCGCAAGGACGTTCTTCTGGACCAGGCGGTCGATCCCCGCGATGCCGATCGCGCTCAGAAGCCCGCCGATCGTCGTGGGGATGAGGCAGACCAGCAGGGCCACCAGAACGGTCACGGAAAAGGAGAGGCCCGAGTAGAGCCCGAAGAGCTTCAGGGTGAGGATGACGGCGAGAAAGATCACCGTGAGGGCGGCTAAAAGGATCGTCAGGGCGATCTCGTTGGGGGTCTTCTGGCGACTTGCCCCCTCCACAAGGCCGATCATCCGGTCCATGAAGCTCTCCCCGGGGTCGGCCGTCACCGCGACCCGGATCCGGTCCGAGAGCACCCGGGTCCCCCCCGTGACGGCGCTCCGGTCGCCGCCGGCCTCCCGGATGACCGGGGCGGACTCTCCCGTTATCGCCGATTCGTCTACCGTAGCCACGCCTTCGATGATCTCCCCGTCTGCGGGAATGATCTCCCCGGCGGAAACCAGTAAGACATCTCCCCGCTTGAGCGCCTCCGCCGGAACCCGCTCGACGGAACCGTTAGCCAGCAGGCGATTGGCAACGGTCCGGGTTCGGGACTTGCGAAGGGCGTCGGCCTGGGCCTTACCACGTCCTTCGGCCATCGCCTCCGCGAAATTGGCGAAGAGCACCGTGAACCAGAGCCAGGCGGCGACCTGGATGCCGAAGGAGAGCGACTCGCCCGGCGAACGGAGAATAAGCCCCACGGTCGTGACCAGGGCGCCGACCTCGGTGACGAACATGACGGGGTTTTTCGCCATACCGCGGGGATTCAGTTTTTCGAACGATGCCGCCGCAGCCTTGGCAACGATGCGGCGGTCAAACAGGGAACGGCGTTCAACGGGCATAGGATCAATCCTCTTTCCTCAATGCGGATGCATTCATCGCGCTATCAGCCAAAGATAACGATATTTTTCAATAAAGCGCACCCGATCCTGCCAAGATAAAGTGCTCCACGATCGGCCCCAGGGCCAGGACCGGCAGAAAGGTCAGAGCTCCCACGATCAGCACGGTCCCAACCAGAAGGACGAGGAAGGTCGGACCGGAGACAGGGAAGCTCCCCGCATGCGGCGGAATCTGCTTCTTCCCCGCCAAGCTACCGGCGAGCGCAAGAACGGGGATGATCACGAAGAAACGCCCCAACAGCATGGCGAGCCCCAGGGTCGTGTTCATCCAGGGGGTGTTGGCGTTCAGGCCCGCGAAGGCGCTCCCGTTGTTCCCGACCGCCGACGAATAGGCGTAGAGGATCTCGGAGAGTCCGTGCGGCCCGGCATTGGCCAGCCCTGCCCTTCCCCAGGCGCTCACTGCGGCCCAGGCCCCGAATCCCAGGATGCTGATGCACAAGATGAGCACGGCCAGGACGCTCACCTTAACGTCATAGGCTTCGATCTTCTTGCCAAGGTACTCCGGGGTGCGCCCCACCATCAACCCCGCCAGAAAAACGGTCAGGACCACGAAGATCAGCATCCCGTAGAGACCCGCACCGACACCGCCGAAAACAACCTCGCCCAGTTGGATATTGACCAGGGGCACCAACCCCCCCAGCGCGGTGAACGAGTCGTGCATGGCATTCACCGCTCCGCAGGAGGCGTCCGTCGTCACCGTGGCAAAGAGGACGGAGGCAAAGATCCCGAAGCGGACCTCCTTGCCCTCCATGTTCCCGCCCGCCGGATCGAGCCCCAGGGCGGTCAGACGCGGATTTCCCAACGCCTCGGCCTGCCAGCAGACCAGAACACCGGCCAGGAAGAGGACGGCCATGGCGCCCCAGATGGTCCAGCCGTGGCGCCGGTTTCCCACCGTCCGGCCGAAATACCAAGTCAGGCCCGATGGAATGAGGAAAATCGAGAGGATCTGGATGAAATTGGCCAGCGGCGTCGGATTTTCATAGGGATGGGCGGCGTTGGCGTTCATGAACCCGCCGCCGTTGGTCCCCAGCATCTTGATCGCCGCCTGGGAGGCCAGGGGCCCCTGGGCGATTACCTGGGTTTCCACCCGCTTTTCCGCCATGACGGGGCGGCCGGCGGCGTCCAGGAGCGGTTTGCCGAGACTATTCTGCTGCGGGGTCTGAACCGTGTAGGGTTCGACCAGACGGGCCATCTCGTACGGCTTGAAGTTCTGGATCGCCCCCTGGGAGATCAGGAAAACGGCATAGACAAGGCTTAAGGGTAAAAGCAGGTAGAGGTTCACCCGGATAAGGTCGGGCCAGAAGGAGCCGATCGTCTTGGCGGTCCGCCGGGCGATCCCCCGCGCGAGGGCCGCCGCGACGGCGATCCCGGTCGCTGCGGAGACGAAGTTGTGAAAGGCGAGTCCCACCATCTGCGAAAAATAGGAAAGAGTCGCCTCTCCGCCGTAGCTCTGCCAGTTCGTATTCGTCGTGAAACTGACCGCCGTGTTGAAGGCCAGGTCGGGGCTCATCGGGCCGAATCCCTGTGGGTTGAGCGGCAGCAGATGCTGGAGGCGCAGGATGGCATAGGTGAACAGAAGCCCCGCAAGGCTGAAGAAGACCAGGGAGGTGGTGTACTGCCTCCAGCCCTGTTCCCTTCCCGGGTCGATCCCGAGAAGCCTGTAGATCAGACGTTCCAGGGGTTTCACCACCGGATCGAGAAAGGTCCGGGCCGCCGGGTCCAGGACGCGGACGAGGTAGAGCCCCATAGGCTTCGTCAGAAGTGCCAGGAGGCCGATAAACAGGGCCAGTTGCAGCCATCCGTAAATATCCTTCATCATGCAGCCTCCCTAAAATTTCTCGGGCTGGATGACGGCCACGAGAAGATAGACAATCAGGGCCATCGCAATCAGACCGACGATGATTTCCCACATGGTCAAAACCTCCCGCAGGCCCTGGCGAAACCCAGACAGAGACCGAAAAAAACAACTGCGACAACGATATAAACGAGATCCAGCATCGGTTAACCTCCCGCGGACGAAATGGTCCGCCCTTTCCCTTTATAAAACGCGCGTATCAGCAACTTTAATTCTATCATATCCGGCGGCGCACCGCTATCCGGCGAATCCCGTATAACAGAGCGGCGACGACAAAGAGCAAAACGGCGATCATTCCCCTTTGCATATTCACCGCATGATGCACCGGATGGCCGGGCCGGATGATCTCCAGGGACGAAGCGTGGATGTCCATGTCTCCCCCGTGCTCCCTGCAGGCCGCATTGAACGCTCCGATCACCCTGACGATGTCCCCATCGTGCTTGAAATCCCCGAAGAAGCGTATCTTTTTGGCCAGTTCGGCGGACACCCAGAC
>JAPLJY010000004.1 GCA_026388345.1 Deltaproteobacteria bacterium | reverse complement strand
GGGGAAGACGATGGCTATTTGTTCCACCTGCACACGGATGAACTTCTTGCCGCTATTTACCCGCTCCTTGTGACGCCTGAAGGCGGCAAAATCCATCCCGTCACTGTTGATGAAATCCTTTGAGTAGTAACGCAGATATTTCCCCGTGTCGCCGCTCTCCCACGCCTGCCGCCAGGCATCCATGAAGTTGCGGATCTCCTGAAGCGATTCCTTCCGGCTGCTCTCTTTGACGAATATGACTTTGTCAACGATGGAAACGCTGTCGCCGCTGGGATGGAGCAGGTTTTTGAGCTCCTTGATGCTGTCATTGGAGACGGCGATGCAGCCTTTCGTATTCACGAGGTCTCCCGCACCGATCACCTTGCCGGGAACATGTCCGTGGATCCAGATTCCTCCGCCGTCCTTGCGCTCCCTGCGATCGAGGAAATTGGGATAGTTCAGGATGAAGGCCCCTTCTCCGTAAATTTCCTGCAGGGCGCTCCCCGGCGTGTAGCGCAGCGTAAAATAGCTCCCCTTGGGCGTCGCATGATCCCCGGCCTTTTTCTTGTTCGTCCCGTTCGCCCCGATGATGCAGGGATAGGATTTGACGAGCGCAAACCGTTCATCCTGGAATTTGAACAGATGGAGGAGTTTGCTTTCCTTCTCGCAAATGAGCGCATACTCGCCTGCTACCGCCCAGCCAAGGGGCGCAGGCATTTCGCCGGCCGGTATCGAAAGCTGAGCCGTTTTCACCGGTACGGCGGCAGGCTTCTGCGCAACAACCAGCTGCTTCACCGGTTCTGCGGCAGGCTTCTGTGCAACAACCGGCGGTTTCACCGGTTCGCCCTTGGATTCGGCAACCGTTTTCACCGGCGGGGGTATGGGTTCGGTTACGATCTTTGCAGGCGGTGCGACGGGCGCCGGCGGCAAAGCGGCTGCTATCTGACGTCTGGCATCCGCAAGATGAACAAAGGCCTTCTGCATATCCGTCCTGCCAAGCGAATCCTGGAGGAGGACAAGACTCTTGCTGGTCTCTTGAAGAATCCCCAAGGCCTTTCCGCTGTTTTTCGTCTCCTTGATAAAAAGGGTCAGGAGGAGGAGATTGAGAATGACGAGGAAGGCGATCAGCCCGATCCCCACCTTGATATAAAAATCGCTCGATGTATCTCGATAATTTTTCGGTAATTTCAGGTTATGAGTCTGCATGCATTTGGCTCATATCGGTTTGTATCCATGTCCATGCCGCGGTCCCGCTCACAGTACCCTAGCAGCTCTAAAAGGGCTCTCTTCCCATAATATCCGGATCTGGTCAAGCGGAAATCTTTTCACCCCTCCATGACCGTCTCATCCCTTATCCCCGGCCGCGGTCTGTTCCAGAGGGAGGGTATGGACCTCGGCTTCGCTGCGCGTCATATGGCAGGTTCCTTCGAAGAAGGCCCCCTCCTCGACGGCAAAGACCGGCGTGTTCAGGTCGCCAGTCACCTTGCCGGTCGAGTAGATCCGGATTTTTTTCTTGACGTCGATTTGCCCGCGCACGTCGCCGCTGATCATGACGGCGTCCACGCGAATGTCGGCCTCAATCTCGGCGCCTTCGCCGATCACCAGCATGCCGCTGCCGAAGATGGCGCCCTTGAAATCGCCGTCGATCCGTACCGAACCGTTGAACATCAGCTTGCCGGTGAATTCGGCGCCTTTTCCCAAAAAGGCCCTGACCTCTTCGTCATCACTTTTCTTTTTCCCCAGCATGGCGTTACTCCTTTCGGATCGCTTTTCACGATGATTGCAGAATGAACCTGCGAACGCTGATATTCATCAGCAGACCGACGGCCGTCATCAGGACCACCATCGACGAACCGCCGTAGCTGAGAAACGGCAGCGGAATCCCCACCACGGGAAGGATTCCCAGGACCATGCCGATGTTGATGAAGACCTCCCAGAAGATCAGCATGGTGATTCCGAAGGCGATCAGCGCCCCCGGGTAGTCCTTGGAGCGGGTGATGATTTTCAGTCCCCAGAGGATCAGGAAAAGGAACATGGTGAGCAGGATGATTTCTCCCAGGAAGCCCTACCCCTCGGCAAAAACGGAAAAGACAAAATCGGTCTGCTGCTCCGGTACGAATACCTTTATGACATGTCCGTCGGAAGATTCAAGCTGTTTTACGAACCGGGGCCGGTGAAAGGATAC
>JAPLJY010000011.1 GCA_026388345.1 Deltaproteobacteria bacterium | reverse complement strand
GGGACCTGCAGACCTTTCTCCTCGGCCACGGCCTACCGGCCTTTCCGCTGGTCCCCGTCTCCAGTTCCCAGGCGATCGTGGGTTCGGTCATCGGGATCGGCCTGATCAAGGGGGGGAGGGGGATCCGCTGGCGGATGCTCGCAGAGATCACCGGGGCGTGGATGGCGACGCCGATCGTCGCCATCCTGATCAGCTTCATCTCCCTGTTCATCCTCCAGAACGTCTTTCAGCAGAAGACCTACATCCCCGTCGAGTACCAGGTATCGGCGGAGGCGGAGCAGCGGATCCGGGCGGCGGGGATCCGGACGGATCATCTGGCGGATCTCCAGAAGAAGACCTATCCCAACGCCTCTGAGTTTCAGAAGGCCATATCCCAGCGGGAGATCCTGAACGTCCGCGAGATGAACGTCGTCATGGCGGCGACGGAGATCGATCGGACGATGGTGACGAGCCAGTCTGTCAACCGGGCCAACGGATCCACCCTCAAGGATGATCAGAAGAGGGCGTTACAGAAACTGTGGGGGAGAACGTTTGAACACCGCTGGCAGATCGAGAAGGCGCTCTCGGAGCTCTCCCCGGAGTGGAGGATGAAGCCGGAAGCCAAGGAGCAAAACGATAAAATTACGGCCGATCTGGATTATGTCTACCGTCTGATCCGGGCGACCGAATAGCGAGGGGGAAACGGGTACGGATGGTCCCTGCACTTTCGTCTTGACAGAAGGGGCAAGGGAGTATAAAGAATCCCTCCATATGCTCAGGTCAAGGCTCGTCGTCCGGAGGGACAATGCTCCGCCGGCGATTGGGAATAGGGGTGCATAAGGGTTGCAGCGGGACGGAGGCTGCAGACAGAAAGAGGTTCATCATAATATAACGGAGGTAAAGGGAATGAGTGTAGAGGTGAAAGCCCCAATGCCGGGAAAGATCCTGGATGTTCTGGTCAAGGTCGGCGATCAGGTGAAGGAAGACGACGAGCTCGTCATGCTCGAGGCCATGAAGATGGAAAATCCGATTTACGCACCCGCCGACGGGACCGTAAAGGAGATCAAAGTCAAGGCCAATGACACGGTCGAGACGGAACAGGTAATGATCATCCTCGGGTAGCCGTTCTGTTTCAGGACATTTCCAGCAAGTTCCAGCATGAATGAAAGTAAACAGGCGCGTGCCGCGGCATGCGCCTGTTTTTTATCCGGGATACCGACGGACGGCATCAGCAGGCTGTTCAAAAGCTTGTCCCGTACAGGATACGGGATGCCCGGATGCAAGGCCTCCAAAATCCTGAGCCGTGAGGCGTACTGTCCGGTACGTTGAACGGCGAAGGATGAGGGAAACGCAGCAGATGGGCGTTTCAGCCTGTCAGCAGCCCTGTTCGACCTCGCTCAGACATGCCTCGATGATGTCCAGCGCCTGGTCCATCTCCTTCCGGGTGATCGTCAGGGCCGGCGTCAGCGTCAGGATGTTTCCCATCGAGAGCTTGAAACTGAGTCCGCGGCTGAGGGCCGCGTACATCACCGCCTCCGCCTCCTCTATGGCCCGCTCGCCGGTGGTCCGGTTTTTCACCAGTTCGATGCCAAGGAAGAGCCCGAGGCCCCGGACGTCGCCGATCAGCGGATGGTGCTCCATCATTTGTGCCATCCGTCCGAGGGCGTACTCGCCCAGTTCTCGGGAATGTTCCGCCAGGCGGTTTTCCTCGATGAAGCGGATCGTCGCCAGCGCCGCGGCGCAGGCGACGGGGCTTTTCTCGTGGGTGTAGTGGCCCAGGGCGCGGTTTTTGGCCACATCAAGACCTTCGCGGGCGATCAGGGCCGCCAGCGGGAAGACGCCGCCGCCCAGCCCTTTGCCGATCACCAGCATGTCGGGGACCACATCGAAGTTTTCACAGGTGAACATCCGGCCCGTCCTTCCGAGGGCGTGGGGGATCTCGTCGAAGATCAGGAGCGCCCCGTGGCGGTCGCAGGCCTTCCGAATGATCTGCCAGTATTCGGGCTTCGGGATGTAGGGGGTGCTCCGGATCGGTTCGGCGATCACCGCAGCGATATCCCCCTCCTTCTCAAGGACGTACTCCACATAGCGGGCGCACATCATGTCGCAGCCGCCGCGGCCGCGGCATTCATAGATGCAGCG
>JAPLJY010000267.1 GCA_026388345.1 Deltaproteobacteria bacterium | reverse complement strand
CAGTTCAATCTGACGCCGCTGGCCCAGACCGATACCGCCGTGGCCGCCCTCAAGCTTCACGTGCTCAGCCAGTATCTGCATTACCCCTTCGACACGCTGGTGGAGTCATTCTCCCCCACCACCGGGTGGAACCTGACACAGCTTGCTCCGGAGATCCGGGACCGTTATGAGCGCGTGCAGGAGGTGGAGCTGGAAAGCGCGCCCGACGGGCCGTACCAGTACCTCTGCGGCCGCATCGACCCCAATCGCCGGGTGATCGAACGGCTCGATATCATCGACCCGTCATTTTTACGTCCCAATGTGGCTCTGCTCTATGACGACGGCGACAGTTTCGTTTCCATCATCTGCTCGGAGAAGCAGGGGTGCGATGCGGGAATGGAAGAGCTCTACCGTTTGGGGATCGTCCGCAGCACCTCGCCGGGTCTGAACTTTACGGTGAAGACCGGTATGGTCAGCCGGGTCTTCTATGACGAAGAGGGGAAGATTACCGGCCACGAGGTTCGGGATAAATTCGGCAAGGCCATCCAGATCCCTCACGGTGAATATCCGGCGGCGCAGAGCGTGCCGGCCGCAGCAGGCATCCCGGAAGGGGAGATGGATTCCAATCCCGTCGCAGCCATCCGTGAACGCCTGCCGCAGTGGGGGTTCGATGATTTCAGAAAGGCCATCGAGAGGATCACGGAGTGCTTCCCGGTCGGCCAAGCCGTCGAACACCTGACCCGAATCGGCGACCATCTACCCGGCTGGAACACGGGGAAGAAGGACAGAGGGGTCCTATCCCATATCCTGCGGGAAAGCATCAACGACGCGCTGGATCGTCTGGATCATACCCGGAACGGCAACGGCATGATCCGCGTGACCCTGGAGAATGCCGCCAAGTTGGAACGGCCTGTGAAGAATGAACAGACCCTGGTGGTTGACGCCCGGGGGTTTCGGCCCGAAGGAATCGATCCTTCGGAGGTCCTCTCCCCCTTCCTCGACCAGGCCCACAATCTGGGCTGGCGGAAATTCATTGTGTACCGGACGCAGGGCCAGCGCGGGATCGGCATGGGGATCGGGCGCGGTTCCACCACCGACACCCTGATCGATGTCTACGGCAGCCCCGGCGAATACTGCGGGGCCTTCAACATGGGAGCCCGGGTGCGGGTGCACGCACACGCCCAGAACTTCACGGGGATGGTCAGCCATTCGGGCGTACTGGAAATCCACGGCGACGTGGGGAAGGTGACGGGGTTTTCTGCCAAGGGCGGTGAGTTCAACATCCTCGGCAATGTCGTAGACCGCGGCTGGGTCTGTGCCGTGAGCGATCCGCGCGGCCCCGGCCTGCAGGTGAACCTGGTGGGCACCGCTGTCGAGCACCTCTGCCAGGCCTTGATGGGCGGGTCGGTGATCCTGCTGGGGCTTTACCGGCAGCCGGATGGGGCCCTGCACACTCTGGGATCACCTTACAGCGGGGCCAAGATCCTGGCTGGCGCATCCGCCGGCGAGGTGATCTTCTTCGACCCCCACGGGAAGCTTCAGGAAGCCCAGTACCAGGGCAGCAAGGCTCACCCGGTGGATGAGAAAAAATGGGGGGAGATCTCAGAGCGCCTCCTTAAGTTGGAAGAGATTTTCGCTCTCGGACTTCGTCGCGAGGAGAACCGGCTGATGCTGGATGTCGATGGACAGCACCGGACCCTCTTCCCCGAAAATTTCAAGTGGATTCTGCCCACGGGGTCCCTGGAAGGATACCATTAAACGCTTCGGGTCGCAGTACCGAGCTTTGGCCTGTAGCAAAGATACACTCCTGCCTGTCTGCGCCCGGGACGGCAGGGGCGGTTCGCGTACCGCCCCTGCACATGCTCCCGGCAGCCCCTTACTGCGGAAGAAATTGCCCGATTGCCCGCCATCGCTGCATTTCGATGTATAGTAGGTAAAATGGCGCGCTTCCCCTTCTTCGGGATCCGATGAGGGAGATCGAAGATATTGCCTGACTGCGCTTTCTTTTTTCGCTTTGAGAAAAGGTTTTCCAGATAATGGTCATCCCCCGTTACAAATTTGTTCTTTTTTCCGGAAAGAGGACATTTTTATTTCCCCAGATCCGGCCTTTTCCCCGCTGCCGGACTCCGCTGCGATGCACCTCGCATTTGCAGTGCCCATTCCCGCCGGCGATTTCCGTTATTGCATTGGCATGATAGTAGCAGTATATTGTCCTTTAGGCTTTTGTGCGGGAAAACACCGCAGGTCCGATAAGCAGAAAGGATGGATGAGTATGTGCAGATTATTTTCGATAACGAGTAAAGATCCCCTCTCCCCGATGGTCGCGATCCGCGCCCTCGACGTCATGAAAGAAGGTCATGACGGGTCAGGCGTGGGCCTTTTTCTCACCGATCTGGGCGGAGACTTCGAACAATTCCACGGGGGACCGATTCTCTCCGGAATCTTCTCTAACACGGGGATCAAGGCCCTCGACCGATACATGATGGACATGGATTTCATGACAAAATACAAGCTCTCCTTCCGGCCGACGAAGCGTCCCCCTGCGGGGACGCCGCGGCGGGACAACTACCTGATCCGCGTCTACGAATACCCCCCGGACTGGGAAAACCTTCCCGAAGAGGAGGTCCAGCGCCGCCTGATGATGTGCCGCATTCAGCTCCAGGAAATGGGGCGCCAGGACGGTTCGATGATCGTCTTCAGTTTCTGGCCGGATGTGATCATGATCAAGGAAATTGGCGATCCGATGGTCGTGGCGGAATACCTCGGTCTGAACCGCAAGGAGCTCCAGGCGCGGACCATCCTGGCCCAGGGACGGCAGAACACCAATTACGCGATCGACATCTACGCCTGCCACCCCTTCTTCATTCAGGGGATGGCGACGATGACCAACGGCGAGAATACCGCCTTTGTGCCGATCCGGGAGTTCCTGATGTCGCGCAAAGAGCCGGGTTACGTCGGCTACCAGTCGGATTCGGAAGTCTTCACCCATATCCTCCATTATACCACCAAGCGGCTGCAGCTCGATCTGGAGACCTACAAGCACATCGTCACGCCGCTCAAAGATGAGGAACTCCTTCGTCATCCGAACGGCCCCTGGCTGAGGATGCTCAAGCAGAGCTGCCGCCCGCTGATCGTCGACGGCCCGAACTGCGTCATGGGCTGCCTGCCCGACAAGACCCTCTTCATGCTGCAGGACAGCAAGAAACTCCGTCCCGGGGTGGTCGGCGGCAATACCGGCATGTTCGCCTTCTCTTCCGAGATGTGCGGACTGGACGCCGCCATTCCGGCGCGCGACAGGAGCAGGGATTTTCAACCGATGAAATATGATACGGTTTTTGTCGGACCGGAACGTCAGGAGGTCGGGCGATGGAGCCAGATGGACAGCTTAAGCCGTCTACACTAAGCACAAAGGATCTGCCCTGGCAGCTCCTCTGGAGCAAGGAGAAATGCACCCTCTGCGGCCGCTGCACCGCGGTCTGCCCCGTACAGGCGATCGAACTGGGCGTCCACCGCAAAAGGGTCCTGCAGGTCCCGCTGGGGCTCACGGAAAAACCGGGGAATGTCTTCGGCATCTACCATGGGATCCGCCAGCGGACGGACGTCGCGCACGCCTGCATCGGCTGCGGGATGTGCGACATGGTCTGCCCCAACCACGCGATCATGCCGATTCACAACGATGAGCCGGACAAGCTCCGGTTCCACATCAACCAGGGGGGCACCCCGCGGCAGCGCGGCGGGCGCCGAAATGCGCCGGAAAGCCTGCTGGATGCCATTAAGTTCGTCCGCATCTCCATGCTGACCGATCCCGCGCTGGACGCCGGCCGCCATGAATTCGAACTGCGGACGCTCCTGGGCAGGATCCTGCCGCCCGAAGAGGCCCTCCGGGTCACCCGGGAGGGAGGGGCCGTACCGCCGGTCCGGGAGATCTACCCGCTGATCCTGGGCGGCATGTCCTTCGGGGCCCTCTCCCCCACGATGTGGGAAGGGCTACAGATGGGGGTGGCCTATCTGAATGAAGAGCTGGGGATGCCGGTCCGCTTTGCCACCGGCGAGGGCGGCTGTCCGCCCCGGCTCCTGCGGTCGCGCTTCCTCAAGTACATCATCCTCCAGATCGCCAGCGGCTACTTCGGGTGGGATGAGATCATCCACGCCCTCCCGGAGATGAAAGAGGACCCCTGCGCCATCGAGATCAAATACGGCCAGGGGGCCAAGCCCGGCGACGGGGGGCTGCTGATGTGGTACAAGGTCAACAAGCTGATCGCGGCCATCCGCGGCGTGCCCACGGGGGTCAATCTCCCCAGCCCGCCCACGCATCAGACAAAGTACTCCATCGAGGAGGCGGTCGCCAAGATGATCCAGTCCATGTCGATGGCCTGGGGCTTCAGGGTCCCGGTCTATCCGAAGATCTCGGCGACCTCGACGGCGCTGGCGGTCTTGAACAACCTGACCCGCAACCCCTATGCGGCGGCCCTGGCGATGGACGGCGAGGACGGCGGCACGGGCGCGGCCTACAACGTCTCGATGGACCACATGGGCCATCCCATCGCGAGCATCGTCCGCGACGCCTACCTGAACCTCGTGAAGATCGGCAAGCAGAACGAGATCCCGATCTTCGCCGGCGGCGGCGTCGGGAAGCACGGAAACCTCGCGGCCAACGCGGCCGCCCTGATCATGCTGGGGGCCAGCGGCATCCAGGCGGGCAAGTACATCATGCAGGCGACGGCGGGGTGCCTCGGTTCCGAGCGGGACCGCTGCAACATCTGCAACATCGGCATGTGCCCCAAGGGGATCACCTCCCAGGATCCGCGCCTCTACCGGCGGCTCGATCCGGAGAAGGTCGCCGAGCGCCTTATCGATACGGTCATGAGTTTCGATACGGAACTCAAGAAGATCGTGGCCCCTCTGGGACGTTCCACATCGCTGCCGATTGGCATGTCCGACGCACTCGGGATCTCCGACAGGCATGCGGCGGAGCGTCTCGGAATCCGTTATGCAATGTAGGCCGACAGGGGTCCGTATTTCATGATAATGGCGGGCGGGGGCGCAAGGACCCGCCGCGCAGAGATAGATATGGAGTTTTTATGTTACTAAAACCCACCATCGTGATTCCCGGATCGGAAAAAGGGATCCGCATGGAGTCGCGCGTTCTCGAAGAGCGCATCCAGAAAGCCGTCATCGACGGGTACCGGCACATCGAGATCATTGCCCAGGGCCAGCACGGGATCGGCGGACGGCTCTGGCGAGCGGGGAAGGAAACGGTCTCGGTGCGCGTTCTCGGGACGTCCGGCCAGCGGGTCGGCGCGATGGGGTTCCCCAACACGCTGATCGACGTGGTCGGACCCGCCTCCGACGACGTGGGCTGGCTCAACGCCGGCGCCCAGATCATCATCCGCGGCAACGCCACCAATGGGGTGGGCAACGCCATGGCCCAGGGAAAGATCTTTGTTGCGGGGAACATCGGGGCGCGGGGAATGACGATCACCAAGCAGAACCCGCGCTTCGATCCGCCGGAACTCTGGGTCCTGGGCGGCGCCGGCGATTCCTTCGCGGAGTTCATGGCCGGCGGCGTGGCGGTGATCTGCGGCCATGAACCGCAACAGGCGGACAACATCCTGGGCTACCGTCCCTGCGTCGGCATGGTGGGGGGAAAGATCTTCTTCCGCGGACCACACCAGGGCTACAGCGAAAATGACGCCCGCCTGACCACACCGGACGACGAGGAGTGGCGTTGGCTCGTCTTGCGGATGGCGGATTTTCTGGAGGCGATCGGGCAGCCCGACCTCCTGTCCGTTCTGACGGAAGACCGCGCCGCCTGGCAGCTCCTTGTGGCCCGGAAGCCCTATGAAAAGAATGCGCCAGCCAGGGATATACACCGTTTCCATGCGGAAACTTGGGATAAGGAACTGGGGACAGGCGGGATGATCGGCGATCTGACCGATCAGGACCGCAGCCCCATTCAACTGATCACAACAGGGAAGATGCGCCGTTTTGTTCCCTTCTGGGAGAACGAGAAGTACCTTCCGCCGTGCCAAGCCCACTGTCCGACGGGAATCCCCGTCCGGAAACGGTGGGAACTGATCCGCAAAGGAAAGATGCAGGATGCCGTGGATCTGGCGCTTTCGTACACCCCCTTCCCGGCCACGGTCTGCGGCTATCTGTGTCCCAATCTCTGCATGCAGAGCTGCACCCGGCAAAAGGCCGACCTTCCCTCGGTCGATACGGCGCTCCTGGGCCGGGCCAGCCTCAATGCGGCTGTTCCCGTCCCGTCCGCGGCCACCGGCAGGAAGATCGCCGTCATCGGCGGCGGGGCGGCGGGATTGTCGGTTGCATGGCAGCTCCGGATGCAGGGCCACGAGCCGGTCATCCACGACGTGCGCAAACGACTCGGCGGGAAGATCACGGCGACGATCCCGCGGAGCCGGATCCCGGACGAGGTTCTGGACCATGAACTGAGGCGTCTGGAGAGCGAGATCCCGCACAAGCATTTGAAACACCCCCTGACCGCAGAGGAATTTGCAGTGCTGCATGAGAAATTCGACGCCGTTGTGATCGCCGTGGGGGCGCAGAAACCGCGGATGATCCCCATCCCCGGACATGAGCGGGTGGTTGCGGCCCTCGATTTCCTCCGTGAAAGCAGGCTCGATCAGGCGAAGGTGGGGAAAAACGTTGTCATCATCGGGGCGGGAAATGTCGGCTGCGACGCCGCCGCGGAGGCGGTCAGGCTCGGCGCCGCATCCGTTACGCTGATCGACATCCAGGCGCCGGCCTCCTTCGGTGTAGAGCGAAGGCATGCGGAGGCCGCGGGCGCAAAATTTCTCTGGCCCCGCTTCACGAAGGTCATCACGGAGACGGCCGTGGAGCTCAAGGACGGTGAGGTTCTCCCGGCGGACACGGTGATCCTGGCCGTCGGCGATCAGCCCGACCTCGATTTTCTCCCGGAGGAGATCAAAACCGCAAAGGGGTTCGTCGCCGTCGATGGGAATTACCGAAGCAGCGATCCGAAGGTGTTCGCGATCGGCGACGCTGTCCGGTTGGGGCTTCTCACCGAGGCGATCGGCGCCGGCCGGACGGCGGCCCGGGCGATCGACGACATGCTCCGGGGTCGCGAAGAGACCTGTGATCAGCTTCCGGCCATCGATCCGGACCGGGTGAAAATCGAGTATTATGATCCGCGGCTGCCCCGTTTCGAGGATCCCCTCTCCTGCGCCGCCGGCTGCGCCTCCTGCGGCGCCTGCCGCGACTGCGGCCTCTGCGAGACCGTCTGTCCGCAGAACGCGATCTCCCGGAAGGAGGGGGAAGAAGGGGTTTATGAATATGTCGTGGATGCGGACCGCTGTATCGGCTGCGGGTTCTGCGCAGGGGCATGCCCCTGCGGGATCTGGCGTCTCACTGAAAACGAGCCGCTGGAATAAATGATCTTTGGCACAGGTGTTGCTAAATACCCGTTCGGAGAGAGGGATATTCCACCCAAATGAGAACAATTTTGTACCAAGAAAGGATATGGCCATGTACGAATTGAAAACCAAGAAGGATGTGTTGAAAGTCGTCAAGGAGAAAAACGTCAGTTTCATTCAATTCTGGTTTACCGACGTCCTCGGGGTGCAGAAAATTTTCAGCATCACCCCAAACGAGCTGGAAGAGGGGATGGAAGAGGGGATGGGGTTCGACGGTTCCTCCATCGCCGGCTTCTGCCGGATCGAGGAGAGCGACATGATTGCCATGCCCGATCCCTCCACCTTCCAGGTGATTCCCTGGCGGCCCTCGGACCGGCCGGTCGCGCGGATGATCTGCGACATTCAGAATCCCGACGGCACCCCCTATGAGGGCGACCCCCGCTATGTGTTGAAGAGGACCCTTAAGAAAATCAACGATCAGGGCTACACCTTCTATGTCGGACCGGAACTCGAGTTCTTCTATTTCGCCTCCGACAAGGCCCCCGAATTTCTCGACATGGGCGGTTACTTCGACGGCCTCCCCGTAGACCGCGCGACCGACCTGCGCCGCCAGACGATCTTTGCCCTTCAGGATATGGGGATCCGGGTGGAGTACAGCCACCACGAGGTGGCCCCGAGCCAGCACGAGATCGACCTGCGCTATGACGAGGCCCTCGCGATGGCCGACAAGGTTATGACCTACCGCACTGCGGTCAAAGAGATCGCCAGGCAGAACGGCGTCTACGCGACTTTCATGCCGAAGCCGGTCTTCGGACAGAACGGGAGCGGCATGCACGTCCATCAGTCGATCTTCAAGGGGTCCAAGAACTGCTTCTTCGATGGCCGCGACAAGTACAACCTCTCGAAGATGGCCAAGCACTACATCGCCGGCATCATGACCCATGCCCCGGAGATCACCGCGATTTGCAACCAGTGGATCAACTCCTACAAGCGGCTGGTTCCCGGCTACGAGGCTCCGGTTTACGTCTCCTGGGCGAGAAGGAACCGCTCCGCGATGGTCCGCGTCCCGATGTACAAACCCGGGAAGGAAAAAGCGACCCGGATGGAGTACCGTTCGCCTGATCCGGCCTGCAACCCGTATCTGGCCTTTGCCGTGATGCTGGCCGCCGGGATGAGGGGGGTCGAAAAGGCCTATCCGCTGCCCGAGCCGGTGGAAGAGGACATCTTCGAGATGGACGAGAAGGCGCGCGCGAAAGCCGGGATCACCTCGCTGCCCGGGAGCCTCTACGAGGCGCTGGTCGCCGTGCAGGGGAGCAAGCTCGTTCGCGACACCCTCGGGGATCACGTTTTCGAGAAGTTCGTCGAGAACAAGAAGGTGGAGTGGGATCGTTTCCGCATCCACGTGAGCCAGTACGAAATCGACCGATACCTGCCGATGCTGTAAGGCATATGGGGACACGATGCCGCATCGTGTCCCCATTCGAGGAGGGGAGTTGTTCGGATTTTTCCTTTACGCGAGGGAATCTTTCTGATAACTCCCTTTTTCTTTGATGCCTTCGCAAAGAGTCGTAAAGTTGACTTTTTTCGTGATGCTCTTCGTGGGATGTTTCAAAAAAGAGCGGTGACGTGATGTTTGGGAAGGGACGAAAACAGGCCCTGCTGGTCTTGGAGGATGGGAGCGTTTACCGGGGGGATGCCTTTGCCGGGAAGGGCGAGGTTCTGGGCGAGGTCGTCTTCAACACGGGCATGACCGGCTACCAGGAAATCCTGACCGATCCCTCCTACAAGGGGCAGATCGTCCTGATGACCTGCCCGCTCATCGGCAACACCGGGATCAACTCGGAGGATATGGAATCGGCCGGAATCCATCTGGAAGGGTTCATCGTCCGGGAATATCAGGACCCGCCCTGCAACTGGCGCTCCCGCCAGGATCTGAAGGCGTTTCTGGAAGACCATGACAAACTCGGGGTGGAGGGGATCGACACCCGGGCGCTGACCCGCCGTATCCGTCTGTCGGGCGCCATGCGGGGCGTCCTCTCCGCGGAGACAGAGGACATCGACCAGCTCCTTGAACGCGTCCGGGCCTATCCGGGGCTCGTCGGCCGGGACCTCGTCAAGACGGTCACCTGCCGGGAACCGTACCTGTGGGTGAACGGTTCACCCGGGAAAGTTCAGGCTCCGGGGCCGGCGCCGCAGGCGCAGCGGCGTGTCGTCGTCCTGGACTGCGGCGTCAAGTTCAACATCCTCCGGAATCTGGAACAGAGGGGATGCGAGGTCCTCGTCCTTCCGGCGGCTTCAACGGGAGATGACATTCTTGCCCTGCGGCCCGACGGCGTCCTCCTGTCCAACGGGCCCGGTGATCCGGCGGCCCTGCCCTATATCGTGACGGCGGTCCGGACGATCCTGGGAAAGGTTCCCATCTTCGGCATCTGCCTCGGCCACCAGATCCTAGGGCAGGCGGCGGGCGGGCGGACGGCGAAGCTGAAGTTCGGCCACCACGGGATCAACCAGCCGGTCCGGAACCGCCGGAGCGGCCGGGTCGAGATCACCTCCCAGAACCACGGTTTCGTGGTCCTTCCCGAAACCCTCACCCAAGAACGGGAGACGATCCTGAACAATCTCAACGACCACACCTCCGAAGGAATCCGCTATCCGGCGCTCTCGGCCTTCAGCGTCCAGCACCATCCCGAGGCGGCCCCCGGCCCGCACGACGCGGGTTATCTTTTCGATGAATTCATCCATTTGATGGATGAGGGAAAGGAGCGTAAGCCGTGATTCTGATCATCGATTTCGGATCGCAGTACAACCAGCTCATCGCCCGCCGCGTCCGGGAGCATCAGGTCTACTGCCAGATCGAGCCGCCGGGGATCGATATCGAAAAGATCCGGGAGCTCCGGCCCGAGGGGATCATCCTTTCCGGCGGGCCCTCCTCCATCTACGAGGCGCGCTCGCCGCGGGTGTCCAAGGGGATCTTCGAGCTCGGGATTCCGATCCTGGGGATCTGTTACGGCATCCAGTTCATGGTCGACGCGCTGGGCGGCGAGGTGATCCGTTCGGACAAGCGGGAGTACGGGTTTGCCGAACTGAACGTCCGGAACGAGGGGGGCGGCGTCCTTACCGGCGTCGAGAAGAAGACGCGCTGCTGGATGAGTCACGGCGACCGGATCGGCCGCCTGCCGAAGGGATTCCGGATCACCGCCTCGACGGAGAACACCGAGGTGGCCGCCGCCGAAGACGTGAAGCGCCGGCTCTACGGTCTCCAGTTCCACCCGGAGGTGGTCCACACGGCCGAGGGGAAAAAGATGCTGGAGAACTTCCTCTTCGGCGTCTGCCATTGCGCGAAGAGCTGGACGATGAACGCCTTTGTCCGCGAAGCCGTCGCGGAGATCCGGGAGAGGGTCGGCGACAAAAGGGTGATCCTCGGTCTTTCCGGGGGGGTTGATTCCTCGGTCGCGGCGGTTCTGCTCCACCAGGCGATCGGCCGCCGGCTCACCTGCGTCTTCGTGGACAACGGCCTGCTGCGGCTGGGCGAGGCGGAGAAGGTCCGGGCCCTCTTCGGGAAATATTTCCGGATGGACGTCCGTTTCGCGCGGGCGCGGAGGGCGTTTGTCGACGGTCTCAAGGGGGTGACGGATCCGGAGCGGAAAAGGAAGATCATCGGCAGGGTTTTCATCGAGGTCTTCGACAGGGAGGCCAAGAAGATCAAAGGCGCCGAATTTCTCGCCCAGGGGACGCTCTATCCGGATCTGATCGAGTCCCGGTCGGCCTTCGGGGGTCCCAGCGCCGTGATCAAGTCCCACCACAACGTGGGGGGACTTCCCAAGAAGATGAAACTGAAGCTCGTCGAGCCGCTGAAGCACCTCTTCAAGGACGAGGTGCGGCTCCTGGGAAAGGAACTCGGGATGTCCGACGACGTGATCTGGCGGCAACCCTTTCCGGGACCGGGGCTTGCGGTGCGGATCATCGGCGAGGTGACCGAAAAACGGTTGGTCATCCTCCGCAATGCGGACGCGGTTCTGATGGAGGAGATCCGGGCCGGCAACTATTACCGGAAGCT
>JAPLJY010000199.1 GCA_026388345.1 Deltaproteobacteria bacterium | reverse complement strand
GGACTGGCCGAAACTGACCACCGCCGCAGGTCGTCTCTCGGACGCCCCGATCTACATCGACGATACGCCGGCGATCACCGTCATCGAGATGAAGGCAAAATCCCGGCGCCTCAAGGCCGAGGCGGGTCTGGGGCTCATCGTCCTCGACTATCTGCAGCTCATGAGGGGGAGCGCCTACAAGGATTCGCGGGAGCAGGAGATCTCTGAAATCAGCCGTTCCCTGAAGGCCCTCGCGAAGGAACTCACCTTACCGGTGATTGCCCTGTCGCAGTTGAACCGCAAGGTGGAGGACCGAACCAACCGCCGGCCGCAGATGGCGGATCTCCGTGAATCCGGGGCGATCGAACAGGACGCGGACGTGATCGCCTTCATCTACCGGGACGAGGTGTACAACCGGTCGGAGGACAACCCGGAAAAGGGGATCGCCGAGATCATCATCGGCAAGCAGAGAAACGGACCGACGGGCATCGTCAAGCTGACCTTCCAGGAAAAATACACCCGTTTCGAGAACCTGGCCCGCGTCGACGAAGGCACCGAGTCTTGATGTTCTCGTAACAAGACATCAGGCTTCGATCAGTTTGGTTTCCTTCCCCAGATAGGGAATGGCGAGGGACAGTTTCCGGAGGGCCTTTTTTTCGATCTGCCTGGCCCGCTCCCGGGTGATGTGATAGCGGTCGCCGATCGCCTGGAGGGTCAGGGGGTTGTCCGCCATCACACGATTATGGATGATGAAAGTCTCCTTTTCGTTGAGTCCGGCAAGAGCCCCCGCAATGTTGTGCTGGACGAGTTCCCGTTCCTCCTTCCGGATCAGTGCCGCCTCCTGATCCTCCCCATCATAGGTCAGATGGTCCATGTGCGTGGAATCACCATCCTCGCTCACGCTGGCATCGAGGGAAAGATCGCGGCTGCTCATCCGCATCTCCATCTCAGCGATTTCCTCCGGCCGGACTCCGAGGGTTTTAGCTATCTCATCGAATTCAGGGCGTTTCTCGGAAAGGCTCTCCAACTTCCTCCTGGCCTGGCTGAGTTTAAAGAAGAGTTTGCGCTGGGCCTGGGTCGTTCCGATCTTGACCAGACTCCAGGACTTGATGATGTAGTTCTGGATATAAGCACGGATCCACCAGACAGCATAGGAGATGAGGCGGTAGCCCTTGTAGGGATCGAACTTCTTGACCGCATGCATGAGGCCGATGTTCCCTTCCTGGACCAGATCGGCCAGTTTGATCCCGTAATTCCGGTATTCATGGGCAATCTTGACCACGAAGCGCAGATTCGAAACGACGAGTTTCTCCGCTGCCTCCATGTCGTTAAACTTCTTCAGCCTTACGGCAAGGCGGAACTCCTCATCGGCCGTCAGGATCGAAAAGCGGTTGATCTCCGCCATATAGACATCGAGTGTTCCTGTAACCGCCGGAACTTCCAAATTCTTTCCTCCCGTTATGTCAAAACTTTTTTTGTTTTATACAAGGATGTTTCCGGGCCGTCAACCCCTTTCGCTGTCGGTCAAGCCGATACCGTATCGTTCTTGACATCCCCCGCCGGTATGTTTACTTTACGGGTACCATACGACGTTCAAACAACAAGTCGTCATTCCCACCGGGGGGACGGGTATCATGATCCCCTTTGGCATGGGAATGGATGGGTTCAAGGACTCTTATGGCGATGAAGCCGTACGTCGTGCATCATACAGGAGGAAATTTGCGATGAGATTCGATAAATTCACATTGAAGGTCCAGGAGGCTCTTCAGGAGGCGCAGGGTCTGGCCGGCCAGTACGGCCACCAGGCGCTTGACGTGGAGCATCTGTTCGTCTCTTTTCTGAAACAGCCGGAGGGCATCGTCTCCGCCATCCTCAAGAAACTCGGGGCCGATCCCCGGCGGATCGAAGGTGAGGTCCGGAAATCCCTGGAAAAACTGCCGAAGATCGAGGGCGCGGCCTCTGGCCAGACCTACATGACCCCGAGGCTGAACCGTCTCCTTGACGCCTCCTTGAGCGAAGCGGCGCGTCTCACGGACGAGTATGTCAGTGCGGAACACATACTTGTCGCAATGGCCGATGAAAAGGAAGGGCCGCTCACAAAGATCCTCGCTGCGAATGGCGTCACGAATGATGCGATCTTCAAGGTCCTCGTGGAGATCCGCGGAAATCAGCGCATCACCGATCCCAATCCGGAGGAGAAGTACCAGGCGCTCAAGCGCTACGCTCGCGATTTCAATGAACTTGCCCGGAGCGGTTCCTTCGATCCTGTCATCGGCCGGGACGAAGAGATCCGCCGGGTCATGCAGGTCCTCTCCCGCCGGACGAAGAACAATCCCGTTCTGATCGGGGAACCGGGCGTGGGCAAGACGGCGATCGTCGAGGGTCTGGCCCAGCGGATCGTCAACGGGGACGTGCCGGACAACCTCCGGGACAAAAGGGTCATCGGCCTCGATATCGGCGCCCTTGTCGCCGGGGCAAAGTATCGCGGCGAGTTCGAGGAGCGACTGAAGGCCGTCCTGAAGGAGGTCACCGCCGCCCAGGGGGAGATCATCCTCTTCATCGATGAGATCCACACGGTGGTGGGCGCCGGGGCGGCGGAGGGTTCCGTCGACGCCTCGAACATGCTCAAGCCTGCGCTCGCGAGAGGCGAGCTGCGCTGTGTCGGTGCGACCACCCTGAACGAGTACCGGAAATACATCGAAAAGGACCCGGCACTCGAGAGGCGGTTCCAACCGATTCTGGTCAAGGAACCGTCGGTGGAGGATACGATCGCCATCCTCAGGGGCCTGAAGGAACGCTATGAGGTCCATCATGGTGTCCGGATCAAGGACGCGGCCATCATCGCCGCCGCGACCCTGTCCAGCCGTTACATCAGCGACCGTTTTCTTCCGGACAAGGCCGTCGACCTGGTCGATGAGGCGGCATCGCGGCTCCGGATCGAACTGGACAGTTTGCCCGCGGAGATCGACGCCCTGGAACGACGCGTCATCCAACTCGAGATCGAACGGCAGTCGCTGAAGAACGAAACGGACCGGACCTCCCTGGAACGGCGGGACAAGATCGAAAAAGAACTGTTGGAACTCCGGGAAACAATGGACCGGATGAAGCTCCATTGGACGAGCGAGAAAGATGCCATCAAGGGAATCCAGGCCATCAAGGGGAAGATCGAAACCTTCCGTATCGAGGAGCAGAACGCCCAGCGCAACGGCGACCTTGCCAGGGCGGCGGAGATTCGTTACGGACGGCTCGTCGAGCTGAACCGGGAGTTGGAGGTGGAAAACCGGAAACTGACGGAGGCGCAGAAGGACGTGCAGATGCTGAAGGAGGAGGTCGGTGCGGAGGACGTGGCCGAAGTCGTGGCCAACTGGACCGGCATTCCCATCTCCCGTATGCTGGAAGGTGACGTTCAGAAGCTGATCCGGATGGAGGAGCGTCTCCGGCAGCGGGTCATCGGGCAGGAAGAGGGGATCGCTGCGGTCTCCAGCGCACTGCGCAGGGCCCGTTCCGGCCTCCAGGACCCGAATCGACCGATCGGTTCCTTCATCTTTCTGGGACCCACAGGCGTCGGAAAGACGGAGCTCGCCAAGGCGCTCGCTGAATTCATGTTCGACAACGAACAGGCCCTGATCCGGATCGACATGTCTGAATTCATGGAGAAACATTCCGTGGCCCGCCTGATCGGCGCCCCGCCAGGGTATGTGGGATATGACGAAGGCGGCCACCTCACCGAGGCCGTGCGGCGCCGGCCCTATTCGGTCCTCCTTTTCGATGAGATCGAAAAGGCCCATCCGGACGTTTTCAACATCCTTCTGCAGATTCTCGACGACGGCCGA
>JAPLJY010000090.1 GCA_026388345.1 Deltaproteobacteria bacterium | reverse complement strand
ATGTCGTGGGTCGCCGAGCTGAAGGCCATGATCCAGAAGAAGGCGAGGGTGTAGCGGAAGAAGGCGGACGCCGGGATCGTGAGCGCCACGCAGGCGAACGACGCCCCGACGGCAAGCTGCATCGCGACGATCCAGAACCGCTTTGTCCGGAACATGTCGACGAACGGGCTCCAGAGCGGCTTGATCACCCAGGGGAGATAGAGCCAGGACGTATAGAGGGCGATGTCGGCGTTGGAGATCCCGAGACGCTTGTAGAGGATGACCGAGACGGTCATCGCCATCACATAGGGGGCGCCCTCCGCCAGGTAGAGGGTCGGGACCCACGCCCAGGGATTCCGGACGGACGGTTTTGCATGCATCATGGTCCTTTCTGGGGTCAGGTCTTGGGACTTGAATTTGTTAAATTCAAATCCCAAGACCTGACCCCATTCAGTAGCGCTTCACGAGCGCGGCGCCGCGGAAGTAGTGGCGCAGGATCTCCTCCGCGTTGAAACCCTTTTCCGCCATGACGGCGGCGCCGATCTGGCAGAGGCCGACACCGTGCCCCCAGCCCGCGCCGTAGAGGGTGAAACGGGCCGGAACGCCGGAGGGCTCCCGCGTCATGGAGATGATGAGGGCGCTGCTCATGAGGTGGCTCGGCGATAGCCAGCGGCGGATCTCCAACTCCTTCCCCACGATGACCGCAGTCTTCGACCCCTCGATCCGCAGCCGGCGGATCCGGCCGGAGGGACCGCGTTCGAGGGGTGCGATGTTCTGGAGGACACCGAAGTCGATCCCCGATTTTGCGCGCAGAATCCCCTCCAATTCCTCCCGCGCATAGCTGACCTGCCAGCGGAAGAAATCGGCCGTCTCCCTGTCGAAAGAGGGAAGGATTTTTTCCAGGAGATCCGGATGCTTCGTGTGACAGTAGACGTCGGGACAGGAGAGTATCCACCACTCCGCATCCGCCTCCGTCCGTATCGGGGCAATGGGTGCGGCGGCATCGGAGACATGGGTGAGGTAGGAAACCGCCTTCTCTTCCCAGCAGGTGGCGTAGTCCTCGGTCATCCCGCCGCACGCCTTGTGGTAGCGGGCATCACAGACCTCACCGTCCCGGATCAGAAAGACGCCCCGCGTCGCCCGGACGGCCTCCGCCGCCCTGCCCGCCGCGAGCCGGGTTATCCCCTGATACCGCTGGCAATGGTCGTCGGCGCAGACGTCGAAGCGGTCGTGGTCTTCGCGGTCGTACCAGCGGACGATCTCCCCCTCGCGCCGGATCACGTGCTCCGATTCGCGGCCTTCCTTCGCCTTTTGCGCTCCGCGCTGGAGCATCGCTACCAGCCAGCTCCGCGAGGCGACGGCGTGGGCCTTGAGAAACTCCGCCGGCGCCTCGCCGCTCATCTCCGACGAGACGACGCTCGAAAGGTACTCCTCCACGGGAAGTTCATTGACGGCGGTCAGCCTGCCTTCCCCCGCCGCCAGGAGAATCAGGTCTCCGGGGAAAGTCTGCTCCTCCCGTCGCTCCCAGTGGAACCGGACGCCGATCGTCACGTCGTGCAGCGTGAAGGTCGCCTCCCGCGCCGCGGCAAGGCGGATCTCCGGCGCCCGGAGGATCTCCCGGCCGAAGTCGTCGCCAAGGACCACGGCGCCCCCTTCCGGTCGGGCAATGAAGCCGCCCGTAAGCGACGTCCCGTTCGTCCGGTACCACCCGTTCATCCGCCCCCGGATTTCCGGATAGCGGTCGCAAATCCCGACTGTTATTCTCGGCTCTTCCATCGACATTCCCAAGAAAAAGGGGGCCAGATTTGCAATCTGTCCCCAGATCAGATCATTATTGCGCCGTTTTTCGTCCCCCAAGCTCCGCGGAACGCCTTGTCGCCGCCTCGACGGCCTCGATCAGCGCCTCCCGCAGCTTCCTCTCCTCCAGAACCTTGAGGCCGGCGAGCGTCGTCCCCCCGGGGGAGGTGACCATCGCCCGGAGCTCCGCCGGGGGCTTCTCGCCCCGCAGGCAGAGCTTCGCCGCCCCGAGGAGGCTCTGCGAGATGAGCCTCAGGGCCGTTTCCCGGGGGAGACCCATCCGGACGCCGGCATCCGTAAAGGCCTCGATGATCAGGAAGGCGTAGCCGGGGCCGCTCCCGCTCAGGCCCGTCACGGCGTCCATCAGTTCCTCCTTCACCTCGACGGTGATCCCTACGGCGGCAAAGATGTGCCGGGCCAGCGCCAGCTCCGCCTGACCGGCATGGGTGCCGGGCGAGAGTGCGGCCGCACCCTCGCCGATGAGGGCGGGCATGTTCGGCATGACCCGGACAACCCGGATTTCCTGCCGGAGCCCCTCCTCGATGAAGGCCGTGGAAATCCCGGCCGCAATGGAGATGACCAGCGCCGAAGGAGAAACCGTCCCGGCCAGCTCCGCGAGCACCTCCGCCATGTTCTGCGGCTTGACGGCGAGGAGGATCACGTCGGCGCCCCGCACCGCTTCCCGGTTGTCGGCCGTCACCGCAACCCCGCAGCCCCGGGCGATTTCCCGACGCCGCGCCTCATCCGCGTCCGACACGATCACGGCTTCCGGCTTCACTAGGCCGCCGGAAATCATCCCTTCAACGAGGGCGCCCCCCATCTTCCCGCCGCCGACCACGGCGATCCTCTTTCCCTTCAGCATCTTCTCCCTCCTCTGCACCGGGTGAAAAAAATTCCCCATGCCCCCGATCAGCATTTCTCCGGGCGCATCTCTATTACCTCAAAGTGCCCTACCGGTTCAACGCAAATCATTTCGCCGCCGAACTGCACAAACATGGCGGAGCCCCGCATTGGCGTTCGTTACCTCATACCGCGGTTTTTGTTCAATCTTTCGTTGCACAACCGGGCCGGATTGTGATAGTCATGGCCTGCATTCCGCAAAAGGAGGGTAACTGTCATGATCCACGTCGCGGAAATCGGCGGGCGCAAACTGGCCTGCTGGGTCAACAATGGAAGTTTTCTGCCCGACCGCAAGACGCTGGTCTTCATCCACGGCTCCGGCGGGAATCACACGGATTGGATCCTACAGTACACCCCGCTGAAAAATACATTCAATATCGCGGCGATCGATCTTCCCGGCCACGGGCAGTCCGCCGGATCGGGGGAGCAGGACGTCGACGCCTATATGGCGTTGGTCAAGAAACTCCTGAAAGAGATCGGGATTGCAAAGCCGGTCCTGATCGGGCACTCCCTCGGCGCGGCCATTTGCCTCAGTATCGCCATCCATCACGGCGAGGCCGCCGCGGTGGTCCCCGTGGGCGGGGGCGTCCGGATGCCCGTCAACCCGGCCATTCTCGAGGGGCTGAAACAGGACCCGGCCGCGATCTTCGCCCTGGTCGCAAAATTTTCGGTCGCGAAGGGGAACCGGGATCGGCTTTCCGGCCTCATCACGGCAAACCTCTCCCGCGTGAACCCCGAGATCATCCACGGCGATTATACCGCCTGCGACAAACTGGACATCACGGAGGCGGTCGCGGGGATCCGGATCCCCGCGCTCGTCGTATGCGGGGCCGAGGACAAGATGATGCCGCCCGCCTTCTCCGAATACCTCGGCGCGCATATCCCCGGGGCCGGACTCGCCCTGATTCCGGGGGCGGGACATTACGTCATGCTGGAGAACCCGGAGACCTTCAACACGGCCCTGACGGATTTCGTGAATTCACTGCCGGCTTGAACTGCGCGGCGACCGCGCGATTCGCCAGCCGGTTGTCGGCAAGACCGTAAATCAAGCGCCTTTGAGCTGCGGGGGAAATCGCATCATCTACATCCCCTCCCCCGGAGGAGAGAAGGGAGACTAAATAAAGATGTTCGTCCTCGGGAATTTCATCGCCGCCGTCGCCCATATCCTCGATACCGCGCTCACCGTCTACATGTGGATCATCGTCATCCGGGCGGTCCTCTCCTGGATCAATCCCGATCCCTACAACCCGATCGTCCGGTTCATCCACCAGGTCACCGAGCCGGTCATGGCCCAGATCCGGCGCCGGATCCCCATCAGGGGGATGGGCATCGACTTTTCGCCCATCATCATCCTGCTTGTGATCGTCTTCCTCCAGAGCTTCCTGGTGAAGAGCCTGCTCGAATTGTCGTATCAGTTCCGGTGATGGCATCATGATCCCCATCCGCGAAACCGAAACTGGCGTCGTCTTCCGCATCCGGGTCGTCCCGCGGGCGTCCCGGTGCGAACCCGCAGGGCTCCAGGACGACGCCCTGAAGCTCCGGATCATGGCCCCCCCCGTAGAGGGAAAGGCCAACGAGGCGTGCATCGCGCTGCTGGCGGAACTTCTCGGCGTGAAGAAGGCGCGGGTGGCGATCATCGCGGGTCATGCATCTCGGACGAAAACCGTCGCCGTTGAAGGGGTGAAGGCAACGGAGATCGCGGCCCTCATCGCGGCGCTGTAAAACCTTTGCGTGACTTTGGAATCGGATCCCTTAAAGCGCGCATTGGACCGGGAGCGCATCCCGCAGCCCCGCCTTGCAGGCGGGGATAAGGGGCGCAATAGAAAACAGACAGCCTCCTTGCCGGGAAGCGCCGCCCGCGGGCGGCGGCTTCATATTTTTCGGGGTACCCTGCCCCCGCAGCGTAGCGCCCGCAAAGACGACTGTTTAAGCGCGAAGCGCGAGTTTCGTCTTTGCAGCTTTAGCTCGGAGGAGCAGGGTCGAAAAAGGTCCAGCGCGCGGAGGGATCACGATTTTCAAAGGCCGCAGATCGTAAATGTATAGCGTTGCCGGAACAGCCGGGTATTAGGTAAACTTCATGGGCGAGTCACACGGTTCCGAAAATTCGCGGGTCGTCCGGGCGGCGGGCGTGGTGGGGATGGCCACGATGCTCTCCCGCGTCTTCGGCTTTATCCGGGATATGATCGTGGCCGGCTTTTTTGGTGCGGGTCTAACGACGGACGCCTTCTTCGTCGCCTTCCGGATCCCGAACCTTCTCCGGCGGCTCCTCGCCGAGGGGTCGCTGACCGTCTCCTTCGTCCCCGTTTTCACGGAATACCTGAAGAACCGGACCCGGGAAGAGGCGCTGGAACTGGCCGACATCGCCTTCACGGCCCTGTCAATCCTGCTGGTCGCGGTTTCGCTCGCGGGCGTCCTTCTGTCGCCGCTCATCGTGACGGTCATGGCGCCCGGCTTCGTCAAGTCTCCCGCCCAGTACGACCTCGCCGTCTTCCTGACCCGGCTGATGTTCCCCTACATCCTGCTCATCTCGCTCGTCGCCCTTTGCATGGGAATCCTCAATTCGCTCCGACACTTCGCGGCGCCGGCCCTCTCGCCCGTGGTGCTGAATCTCGCGATGATCCTCGCCGCGCTGACCCTTCGCGGCTTTTTCCGGGAGCCGATCACGGCCCTCGCGATCGGCGTGATGGCGGGCGGCGCGCTCCAGCTCGCCATGCAGTGGCCCTTTCTCATCCGGATGGGGGTGCGTCTGAAGCCGAATTTCCGTTTCCGCCATCCGGGGGTGAGGCGGGTCGGCCTCCTGATGCTCCCCGCGGCCTTCGGGGCGGCGATCTACCAGATCAACATCTTCATCGGAACGATCCTGGCTTCGCTGCTGCCGACCGGGAGCGTCTCCTACCTCTACTACGCCGACCGGATCGTCGAGCTCCCCCTCGGGGTGTTCGCCATCGCCGTGGGGACGGCGACGCTCCCCAGCTTCTCCGAGCAGGTCGCGCAGGGGCGGTTCGACGAATTGAAACGGACGATCGCCTTCTCGCTCCGGATCATTCTCTTCATCACGATCCCGGCGACGGTCGCCCTGATCGCGCTTCGGATCCCGATCATCTCCGTTCTCTTCCAGCGGGGCGAATTCGGCATTCAATCCGCCCTGCTCACGGCGCAGGCCCTCCTGTACTATGCCGTCGGCCTCTGGGCCTTCTCCGTCATCCGGATCATCGTCTCGGCCTTCTATTCCCTCCAGGACACGAAGGCCCCCATGAAGGCCGCGATCGTCGCGCTGATCGTCAACGCCGTCCTCAGCGTCGCGCTGATGTTTCCGCTGCAGCACGGAGGACTGGCGCTCGCCACCTCCATCGCCACCGCCGTGAACGTCGGGATGCTCTGGGTCATCCTGAGAAGGCGGATCGGGAAACTCCTGGACCGGGAATTCTACCATTCCCTCGTCCGGACTTCCGTCGCCTCGCTCGTCATGTGGGGGGTCCTCCTCCTCATCGGCATGATCTACCCCTGGAACATAACCGGCCCCTTCGACGCAAGGCTCACCCACCTGGTCCTCTGCGTCGCCGGCGGCGCCGTCGCCTTCTTCGGCGCGGCCCTCCTTCTGAAGAGCCCGGAGATCACCACCGCCATCGGTTCGATCCGCCGTCGCCTCGCCAGGCGCTCCTTATGAAAACCTGGCGTACCGGAAAGGGAATGATGATTCGTCCATTGCCGGGGGGGGCGAAGCCATTCCTTCCCGATCAAGAAAGGAAACCATACTGTTGATGAGATTTTCTGTACAATAATATGCCTTGACTTTGTTGATGCTGGGAGTAGAATCGATAAGCATCCAGATTGACTGATAATAGTTTGTGCTTCTGGGATCCCAAGGTATATATAAGCACCCTGATGAAACGGGGGTGACTCCAAAATGAAACTCCAGACAAAATTACTGGTCCTTTACACCGGCAGCGCAATTTTCATCACCGCTGTCTTGGGAGGAATTCTTTACACCAAGCTATGGAATGACAGGTTGATTTCGATTCAGGAAGACATATCCAAGCAACTTCAGCACATTGATTTCGCATTGAATAATGTCTTTTCCGAAGCGGAAAGCGACATCAATAACTTGGTGGCCAATGAAATCGTCCGTTCACGGGATGATCGCAACTTTACCAACTTTCTTCGGGCAGACAAAAAGACCTTTCAATACAATATTCAGCCGCTCGAACAGAAAATAATCGACATATTCAATGCATATCGAATGACACATCGTTATGTGAACTCCGTCTACATGGGACGGGAAAACGGCAGTTCCGTCCGATCGCACAAACGTGCCATCCCCAGCCGTTACGACCCCAGAGATCGCCCCTGGTATATATTGGCCAAAGAGAATCCGGGGAATACGATGATCACGGATGCATACCCATCGCTTACGACCTCGGATATCAATATCGGCATTGTCAAGGCGTTGGTTGATGTAAAAGGTCAGTTTTACGGCGTCGTCGGCGTCGATATCACATTGAACAATTTGACGGACTATATCAGCAATTTTAAAACCAGTCCTGTCGGGAAAATATTTCTTACGGACGGGAACGGCGTCGTTTTGGCCGGTGAAGATAAGAAAATGCTTTTTAAAAAAATCAACGACCATTCCCCCGAACTTTTTAAGTTGCTGATGGAGAATAGTCGAGGTGTTGCTTCCCTGGATATTCAAAACAAGGGAAATTATGTTTACTTCGGGACATCCACCCAACAAAACTGGAAGATTGCTGTCCTGATCCCTGCAAAGAATATCGAAAATCAGATCCGGGGTCCAGTCGTCATCACGGTTGTAGGATTGTCCGTCGGCTTGTTGCTGTTGACAATCATCACCATAATCGGACTCAATGTTTTTGTGGTCCGCCCTCTGCACAGGTTTGTTCGTGAAACGAATTATATTGCGGAAACCTCGAATCTTGAGCGTCGAATTGAAATCCGTTCCGGAGATGAAATAGGGTTGCTGGCCAAGGCTTACAATGAAATGATCAGCGCCCTCGCTAAAACGCAACAATCCTTGGAAGCGACGGGAAAAGAGCTCAGAGACCATCGGGATCATCTCGAGGAATTGGTCAAGGAACGCACGCTGCGGCTTCAGGAGGTCAATGAGAAGCTCTCGGAGGAGATTGAAGAGCGCATCAAGAGAGAACAAGAGCTCCAACAAACGCTGAAGGAACTTGCCGTGGCAAAAGAGCAGGCCGAGGTTGCCGATAATTTAAAATCCGCTTTTCTGGCGACCATGTCTCACGAACTGCGAACCCCTCTGAACTCCATTATCGGTTTTACCGGGATCATTCTGCGCGAGCGGGTGGGACCGTTAAATGACGAACAGAAAAAACAGCTGAATATGGTGCGACGCAGTTCCCAACACCTGCTCGCGCTGATCAATGATGTCCTCGACATCTCCAAAATTGAAGCAGGACAGTTGCAGGTGGCATATGAAAAGATTGATTTACGTCAAATCATAGAAAAAGCTGAACAGAGCACGCGTCCTCTCGCTGATAGCAAGGGACTTGAACTGGGATTCGAGATTTCTCCTGAAATCGAAACCATCATGGGCGACTCCCGCCGGGTAGAGCAGATTCTGCTGAATTTGCTCAGCAACGCGATAAAGTTCACGGAAAAAGGTTCGGTCAGGATCGTATGCGAAGCGGATGAATGCGGCGTCATTGTAAAAGTGATTGATACCGGGATGGGTATCAAGGCGGAAGACATGGAAACCATTTTTAAATCTTTCCGGCAGATCGATTCAGGGATCAGTCGAAAATATGATGGTACGGGACTGGGTCTTTCCATATCCAGAAAGCTCGTAGAACTGATGGGAGGTAAAATCTGGGTGACAAGCACATGGGGTTCGGGAAGCACTTTTGGTTTCTCCCTGCCTAAAGAGAGGAGAAATATATGAAGGGGAAAATTCTGATTATAGAAGATAATGAACAGAATCTTTATCTTATCCGGTACATTCTTGAAGATTGCAATTACGAAATCTTCGCAGCATTGGATGGCAAAGAGGGAATTGAGTTGGCGGCATCAATCCTGCCGGATTTGATTCTCTTGGATATCCAGTTGCCCGTCATGGACGGTTACGCCGTTGCACGCCAGTTAAGAGAGAATCCCGACCTTGCCGATACACCGATTGTTGCCGTGACATCCTATGCGATGCCGGGGGACAGAGAGAAAGCCATGGAAGCCGGCTGCAGCGGCTATATCGAAAAACCAATCGATCCGGATACCTTTGAGGTGCAAGTGGGTAAATATCTATCCATGAAAGTTCATAAAGAGATGCGGCCATGAAAAAGAATGTAAAGAAAGTCTTGATTGTCGATGACAACAGCACCAATCTCTATCTGCTGAAAAGTATATTGGAGGAAGAAGGGTTGGAAGTCATTGCGGCGAAAAACGGTCAGGAGGCCCTGGACAGGGCCCATGCCGATCCTCCCGACCTGATTGTCTCGGACATTCTGATGCCAGTCATGGACGGCTATCTGTTTTGCAGGAAATGCAAAGAGGATGAACATCTCCGGCGGATCCCTTTCATATTTTACACGGCCACCTATACGGAACCGAAAGATGAAAAATTTGCATTGAGTCTCGGCGCGAATCGGTTCGTTCTCAAGCCCCAGGAGCCGGAAACATTGATCCAGATTTTGAAAGAGATCTGGGAGGAGCGATCCGCGGCTGGGCCGGTGGCGCCAAAACCTCTCGGTGAAGAGATGGCGTTTTTCCGGCAGTACAACGAGGTCCTCTTCCGGAAGCTTGAAAAGAAGATGCTGGATCTGGAGACGGCCAATCAGGAGCTGAGGTTATTGGAAGAGCGGTATCGGCTGAGTTTTGAGCATGTAACAGATGTTATTTATACGATTGGCGCGGATATCAATATTATTAGCATATCTCCGAGCGTGGAGAGAATATTGGGGTACAAACCACAAGATTTCATTGGTCGGCCTGTTTCCGATTTAGGAAATATCCTTACGCCGGAATCTTTTGAGCAGGCTGTAGCCGATACAAGTCTGGTCTTAAAGGGTGAAACCATTTCGGCGACGGTTTATCGGTTTATCGCAAAGGACGGAACCATAAAGTACGGTGAAGTCAGTGGATCCCCCATGATGCGCGATGGCAAGATCATCGGTATCATTTCCGTCGCCCGTGACATTACGGATCGCAAGCGGGCGGAGGAAAAACTGAGGGAGAGCGAGAAGAAATATCGCGAGCTGTTTGATTTTTTGCCAATCCCGGTCTATGAGATGGATTTTGAAGCCAATATTACTTCTGCGAACCGCGCTATTTATAAAACTTTTGGAGGTACAGAAGAGGATTTAAAAAAAGGTTTTAAAACATGGCAGCTCCTTTCGCCTGAAGAAGTTGATAAATCTGCTCAGAACATTCAGAGGCTGTTGAAAGGGGAGCAGGTAGAAGGCACAGAATATACATTAAAGAGGCTGGATGGGTCCGTCCTTCCGGCCATCGTCATATCAAGTGTCATTTTCAGTGATGGAAAGCCGGTGGGACTCAGGGGAGCGATCGTCGATATTACGGAGCGAAGGCAGACAGAGGAGACTTTGAAGAAAAGTGAAAGCAAATATCGCCTGCTGGCCGAAAACATCAATGATGTCATCTTCGTTCTGGATATGAATCTAAATTACACCTATATCAGCCCTTCTGTCAAAATCCTGAGGGGATACGAGCCGGAAGAGGCGTTGAAACAACGGCCAATTGAATCAATGACGCCTTCCTCCTGGGACTTGGCCATGAGGACACTGTCCGAGGTTACCCAACTGGAAGAATCCGAACATGGAGATATTTCCATATCCAGGACGCTTCAACTGGAAACCATGCGAAAAGATGGAACCACTGTGTGGACGGAGGTGAAGTTTTCCTTTATCCGGGACGAGAATCAGCAACCAGTGGGAATTTTGGGTGTAACCCGGGATATTGCCGAGCGCAAGCAGGTAGAGGATGCGTTGCGGGAAAATGAGGCACGCTTCCGAAGTTACTTTGAATTGCCTCTCATCGGTATTGCCATAACATCTCCGGCAAAGGGCTGGCTTATGGGAAATGATCGCCTGTCGGCCCTTCTTGGTTATTCATTTCAAGAACTCCAAGACATGACTTGGGCTGAATTGACGCAACCCGAGGATCTTGATGCTGATGTTGAACAATTCAACCGCGTTCTGGCAGGAGAAATTGATAGTTACATGATGGATAAACGTTTTATCCGGAAAAACGGCGAGGTTATATGGGTCCGCTTGGCGGTCGGATGTGTCCGCAAACGGGATGGCGAGGTGAGTTACTTTGTGGCGTTATTCGAGGATATAACAGATCGGAAAGAGAGCTATGAGCGGCTGAGGAAATCCTTGAGGGCGACCGTTCAGGCCATTGCCGTGACCGTTGAAACAAGGGATCCATACACGGCGGGTCATCAGCGGAGGGTTGCCGACCTGGCCCGCGCCATTGCCACGGAGATGAATCTTTCAAGCGATCAGATCGAGAGCATCCGCATGGCGGCGACAATTCATGATCTGGGCAAGATATCTGTTCCCGCGGAAATCCTAAGTAAACCAACGAAACTGACGGAGCTGGAGTTCAGTCTTATAAAGACACATGTGCAGAGCGGTTATAACATCCTGAAAGACATAGAATTTTCCTGGCCCGTTGCCAGGATGGTTCTTGAACATCACGAGAGGATTGATGGTTCCGGCTATCCGAACGGTCTGAAAGCGGATCATCTTCTTTTGGAATCACGGATTCTCTCCGTTGCCGATGTGGTGGAGGCCATGGCGTCGCATCGTCCCTATCGACCAGCTTTGGGAGTTGATAACGCTTTGAATGAGATTACCAAGAACAAAGGGGTCCACTACGATTCGGAAGTGGTTGATGCGTGTCTTCGGCTCTTCCATGAGAAGAATTACAGGATCCCTGATTGATGGTTTCGGTCTGGAATGTTGCATTGTCCTGAAAGATTGGAAAGTTATGTTGAAGCCCTTCTCCAAGCTCACCCCGGGCATGCTGGCGCCCTTTGTCGCCGTTGTCTTTGGCGCCGTGCTGTTTCTCTTCGAGCCGTTGCCGTTGCAAGTGCTGCGAAACGCCGTTTTCGATCAATACCAGCGCTGGCATCCGCGGCCATACCAGCCTGTTCCTGTTCGTATCATCGACATCGACGAGGAAAGTCTCAAGCGATTAGGCCAGTGGCCCTGGCCCCGCACACGGGTCGCCGAACTGATCGAAAGGCTGCAGAAGGCCGGTGCGGCCGCCATCGGTATGGACATCGTATTTGCCGAGCCGGACCGGACATCGCCGAAGTCGATGTCGGCCACCTGGAACCTGCCTGATGATCTCCGCCGGCGCCTGGAAAACATTCCCGATCACGATGAGGTCCTGGCGCGGACCCTGCGCCAGGGGCTCGTGGTACTCGGCTTTGCAGTCCAGCGCGAAGGTCCGGACCGACCGCTCCCGGCGCGCCCCTTTCGTGTTGTTTTTTCTGGAGAACCTCCCCTCCCATTCCTTCACCCGTTTTCAAGCGCGGTGACGTCGATTCCGTTGCTGGAGAGCGCGGCGGCGGGAAACGGCGCACTGACGTTCATCCCGGACTCGGATGGCGTCGTTCGCCGCATACCATTGGCGGTTAGACTGCAAGACCAGGTGATGCCTTCCCTCACCGCCGAGTCGCTGAGGGTGGCCCAGGGACAAAGCAATTACATCGTGAAGACCGCGGCGCAAAAGGGGACCGGTGTGCAGGAGATCCGAATCGGCGGGATCACCGTGCCGACGACGCCCCAGGGCGAAATCTGGGTGCATTACACGCGGCCCGTCCCGGATCGTTACCTTCCGGCCTGGAAAGTGCTTGCGGGTGAGGTGCCTCGGGAACAGCTGGAGGGCCATATCATGCTGGTCGGCACCTCGGCGCAGGGCCTCATGGATCTCCGGTTCAGTCCGATGGGGACCATCATCCCCGGTGTGGAGGCGCACGCCCAGGCGCTTGAACAGATTTTCACGAAGGCGTATCTGAAGCGCCCGTCCTGGGCGGGGGCCATCGAGGCCCTGGTGATCGTGATCGGGGGCCTGGCCCTCGGAATCATCGCTCTTGCCACGCAGGCCCTCGTCTCGGCCGGAGTCACCGCTGTGGTTCTTTTCGCCGCCGGATGGGGCGCGTGGACCGCGTTTACCCATTACGGCTTGTTGCTGGACCCCGTCACTCCCGCGCTGGCGCTCCTGATCACGTTCATCCTGGGCAGCGTCGTTCACCACATGACCAGCGAGCGGCGTCAGCGCTGGGTGCGGGAGGCTTTTTCACGCTACGTATCTCCCAACCGCGTCGAGTATCTCGTAGACAATCCCGACCAACTGGAACTGGGGGGACAGCGCCGGGAGTGCAGTTTCATTTTTACGGATCTTGCCGGTTTCACGGGTCTTATGGAAAAATTGGATCCCGGAGAGGCGGTCTCGATCCTCAATGCATATCTCGATCAGATGGTCGCGATCGCATTTCGCAGCGGCGGGACCCTCGACCGGATTGTCGGAGATGCCGTGGCGATCATGTTCTCGGCGCCGGTGATGCAGCCGGATCATCGCGCTCGGGCGTTGAAGTGCGCCCTGGAGATGCATGCCTTTGCGACGCGTTATGCAAACGATCTCAACGCGAAGAGCGTCGCCTTCGGGCAGACCCGCATCGGCATTCACTCCGGCGAGGTCATCGTCGGAAACTTCGGCGGTTCGACCATGTTCGACTACCGGGCATTGGGCGACGTGGTCAACACGGCCTCACGGCTCGAAAGCGTGAACAAGCACTTGGGCACCCTGATCTGCATATCCGAAGCGACGCTCTCCGGCTGCCCCGGCGCGATCGTCCGGCCCGTGGGATCCCTGATCCTGAAAGGGAAGTCCAGATCCCTGATGGTCTACGAACCGATCACGGCATCAGGCGAGAAAAGCAGTGAACCGGAGCGCGACTCCGCCTACGAGGCGGCATTCGAACTGTTGCAACAACGCAATCCGGGCGCCACGGAAGCTTTCGATCAACTGGCGCAGGAGCGGCCACGGGACCCGCTGGTTCTGCTTCATCTGGAACGGCTGAGGGCAGGCAAGGAAGGGGATACCATCGTCCTGGACGAAAAATAGACACGGGCGCATCCAGACGGCAAAGGGGGACGGATACGCCGGGGCAGAACGCCCGGCTGCGGGTAAACGGCATCATTTACCCGGGACGCATGGGGTCGTGCTGAACGGAATGTACGTTGTCACCGAAACACCTTAAGGAGGAGAAACAATGAGCCACTTCATCAAGGTTCTCATCCTGATGATGCTCCTGGCCGGATCGCCGGCATGGGCTCAGGATGCGATCGGCTTCGTCAAGACGGTCTCGGGCAGCGCGGCCGTGATCGATGCCGGAAAAACGATCAAGGCCGAGGTCGGCACTCCCATCAAACTTGGAAACACCTTGAAGACCGGAACCAAGGGGACCATGGGCGTCACGTTCAAGGACAATACTGTGATGTCCTTCGGGCCGGACACCGAACTGACGGTGGACGAGTACCTCTATGCGCCGGGGAGAGACAATCTGAAGTTCGGCACGAGCATGTCGAAAGGCTCCCTGCAGGTTGTGTCGGGCGTGATCGCCAAACTCAAGCCGCAGTCCGTGACCATGAAGACACCGACGGGCACGATCGGGATCCGCGGCACCCATTTCCTGGTCAAGGTCGAGCCACCGAACGGGAGGGAACAGCCATGATTCGAAACCTGGAAACAAGATTTTTCGTTTGTGCCGTCCTGCTCGTTGCGGTGGGTTGCTCCACGCCTCCGCCGCCGGTTGCTTCACCGCCGATCGCAGCCCCGGCGCCAAAGTCTTACGTCGTTCTGATGGACAATGCGGATGGAACGGTGGGGCAGTTGGCGGTGAGCAGCGCGAAAGGTGAGGTCCTGCTGAACCAGCCCCGGTCCGGCGTTGACCTGGACGGTACTGCAAGCACACCTTACACGGTGGATGAAAACAGGATCAACCGGGACTTCGGCGAGGCGCTCGCCGCGCAGCCGCCGCTTCCGGTCAGCTTCATGCTCTATACTACAAGGCCGGCGGTACGGTGCTGACAGACGAGTCGCAGGCCCTGATTCCGGCGATTCTGGATGCGGCTATGAATCATCCGGTGCCCGATGTGTCGGTGATCGGCCATACCGATACCGTGGGGAATACCGAGGCCAACGAGAAACTCGGGCTGCAGCGGGCGCAGTCGGTTGCGGAAATCATCAAGAGGGCCGGCCTACAGGTGCATGATCTGACGATCGCCTCCCATGGCAAAAGGAATCTTCTCGTCGCCACGCCGGATAACACGCCGGAGCCGAAAAACCGCCGGGTGGAGATTACCGTTCGATAATCCCGTGCCTCACGGCTCCGGGCAACACAAGCCCCGAACGCAGACGGGCCTGAACGACGGTTCCCGTCGAAAGGAGTTACCATGGTTTCCATCTCCGGTCTGAAGTTGCGTTTCCATAACTGGGCCGTCATGGCTTTGCTTTTTTTCGTTCTGACGCTCACGGCCTCGGTCCTTACCGTTGTTATCGGCAAATTCAATTCCATGGCGGAAGACAATGCAAAGGAGCGTTTCGTCCTCATCGCGCAGACCGGCGTGGAACGGCTGCGGAATCTCATCGGGGGCACAAGCCGCCAAGTCGCGGTGCAGGCCAAAGCCAGGCTCGAGCGATTTACCGAGGACGGGCGTTTGAACGACCGGGACATGGTGGTGACCTTCATGTCTCAACTGGAAAGCGATGAAAGCCTATATTCCGCCTACTTCGGACTCGACAACGACGATTTTTTCCAAGTCGTCAATACCAGAGGAAACCCGCGGGTGATTGCCTTCCTGGCGGCGCCCGAGAATACCCGGTTCGCCCTGCGGACAATCGTCCGGACGAATCAGGGCCGGCGCCAGGAATCCTGGCAATTCTGGTCGTCCGACCGGCGAATACTTGGTTCGCGGACGGGGCAGACACAGTATTATCCGACCCAGCGGCCATGGTACGACAGCGCAAAACAAACTCCGCCCATCGCGATCACGGATCCGTATATTTTTGCCTCTTCACTGGAACCGGGGATTACAATTTCCAGCCCGCTCAGGGGAGGGGTGGGCGTGCTTGGCGCAGATCTGAGTTTGGGCGCGCTCCAGGATTTTCTGGGAAGAATTCCACTGACGCAGTCCAGCGTGATCGTAGTGTTCGACCGCGACAATCTGATCCTGGCCCTTCACAGCGCTTCCCCGGCTTATAAATTGGACCAACTGGCCACGCTGACGTCGATCTCCCAGACCGCCAGTCCCCATCTCGCCGTATTGGAAAACTGGCAAAGCGAGGGAGACGCGGCACAGGCACGGGTCGTCGACGTCGGGGGAGAAAAGTTCGTGTTTGCATACTACGCGTATCCCGCCGCACCGGGTGTTGTGTTCCGTATCGGTGCCTTCGCGCCGATGCGCGACTTCTCCGGTCCGATCGTCGAAGCACGGAACCAGGTCATCTACGTGACGATTGCGTTCCTGCTGGTCGTGATCCCCCTCGCCGTCGTGGGGGCGCGCCGGGTCGGTCGCGCCCTGTCTGTTCTTGCCGGCGACGCGGAGCGAATCAAAAACCTGGATTTCTCCGGTGAGGTCAAAAGAGAGGTTTCTATCTTATACGAAGTCGACGCCCTGAGCCAGGCGCACAAGGTCATGAAGAGCACGCTCCGCGAGCGCACCAAGGCCCTGACGGTGGCCGAGCAGAAACTGGCAAGCCTGGTGGAGAACGGCATCCTGATGTCACGGGAGCACGACCGGCAGACGCTGCTCCGGCATATCCTCTTCGGCGGAAAGCATTTGTGCAACTGCGACGCCGGCACGATGTACCTGAAAACCGACAAGGGTACACTCGCGTTTGCGTTGCGCACGAAAGACGACGCGCTGCCCTCGATCGAGATCCCCTTCAGGGACCCGGTCACGGGAGAAATCAACGAGAAGTACGTGTCCGTCTATGCGGCGCTGCATAACGAAACCATCGTCATCGACGACGTCTATGCCGAGACACGGTTCGACATGAGCGGTTCGCACCGCTTCGACGCAGAGACCGGATACCGGACCGAATCGATGCTGACCGTACCCATGTCGCCGCGCGAAGGCGAGGTCATCGGCGTCCTGCAGTTCATGAACGCCCTGAATCAGGACACGGGAGAGGTCATTCCATTTCCGAAGGAATTGGTGGGTTTCGTCGAGGCGCTGGCCTCCCAGTCGGCAGTCGCGCTGGAGAACCACAACCTGCTGCAGGCACAGCGGACATTGATGGATTCGCTGATCAGGCTCGTGGCGGGCTCCATCGACACGAAGAGTCCTTATACCGGCGGCCATTGCGAGCGGGTGCCGGAGCTGGCCATCATGCTGGCGGAGGAGGCTTCCAGGGTGAAGGAAGGGCCGCTCGCGGATTTCGACTTCCACTCGGATGAAGAGTGGCGGGAGTTCCGGATCGGCGCTTGGCTGCATGACTGCGGCAAGGTCACAACCCCGGAGTACGTGGTCGATAAGGCAACCAAGCTCGAGACGATCTACAACCGCATCCACGAAGTGCGCATGCGGTTCGAGGTCCTGCTGCGCGATGCCGAGATCGCATGCCTCAAGGCGATCCAGAGCGGCGTCGATTCCGATGCGGCCGTCAGGGAATACCACGAGCGTCGCGCTCAATTGATCGACGACTTCGCCTTCGTGGCGGAATGCAACATCGGGGGCGAATTCATGGCCCCGGAGCGCATTGAGCTCATCAAGCGGATCGCCGACCAGACCTGGCTGCGTCATTTCGACGACCGCCTTGGCCTTTCGCATGAGGAACTGCGGCGCTACGAAGACATGCCCGTCTCCGAACTGCCGGCGGTTGAAACCCTGCTCTCCGACAAGCCCTGCCACATCATCCCCCGGGGCGTCGACAAGGCGCTCGACCCCAAGTACGGATTCAGGGTGCAGGTTCCGGAAAACCTCTACAACTTCGGCGAGATTCTTAACCTTTGCGTGGCGCGGGGCACGCTCTCCGAAGAGGAGCGTTACAAGATCAACGAGCACATCATCCAGACCGTCGTCATGTTGGATGCGCTGCCGTTTCCGAGAGAACTGCGGAGGGTTCCCGAATATGCGGGCACCCACCACGAGACACTGACAGGCTCCGGGTATCCGCGCGGGCTTACGAAGGACGATCTGTCAGTACCGGCCCGCATCATGGCGATTGCCGATATTTTCGAAGCCCTTACCGCTTCCGACCGCCCCTACAAAAAAGCCAAGACGCTCTCCGAGTCGGTGAAAATCCTCTCCTTCTTCAAGAAGGACAAACACATCGATCCCGAGCTGTTCGACCTGTTCCTCAGTTCGGGCGTGTACCTGCGGTATGCCGAGCGCTATCTAAAGCCGGAACAGATCGACAGTGTCGATGTTTCAAAGTATCTGGGCTGAGGCGGGCCGCAGCGGCTATATCAAAACACCGATCGACCTGGATACGTTTGCGGTGCAGGTGGGAAAATATCTATCCATGAGAGTTCATAAAGAGAGGCGACAATGAAAAAGAAAGCAAAGAAAGTCTTGATTGTCGATGACAACAGCACCAATCTCTATATGCTCAAGTGCTTATTGGAGGGGGAGGGCCTGGAAGTCATTGCGGCGGAAAATGGCAAAGAGGCCCTGGAGAGGGCCTATGCCGATCCTCCCGACCTGATTGTCACAGACATTTTAATGCCGGTGATGGACGGCTACAACTTATGCCGGGAATGGAAATCAGACGATACACTGAAACATATCCCCCTTGTATTTTACACCGCCACATATACCGGGTCTAAAAACGAGGATTTTGCGTTAGGCCTCGGGGCGGATCGATTCATTCTCAAACCTCAGGAACCGGATATTCTGATAAATATTTTAAAGGAGGTATTGGAAGAAAACTATGTGGTTAAGCAAGTGGCTACCAAACCGCTTGAGGAAGAAATGGAGTTTTTCAGGCAGTACAATGAAATCCTTTTCAAAAAGCTTGAAAAGAAAATGCTGGATCTGGAGATTGCCAATCAGGAGCTGAGGATATTGGAGGAGAGGTATCGGCTGAGTTTTGAGCATGTAATGGATGTTATTTATACGATTGACACGGATCTCAATTTTATTAGCATATCTCCGAGCGTGGAGAGAATATTGGGGTACAAACCACAGGATTTCATTGGCCGACCTGTTTCTGATGTAGGAAATATCCTTATGCCGGAATCTTTTGAGCAGGCTGTAGCCGATATAAGTCTGGTCTTAAAGGGTGACACAATTTCGGCGACGGTTTATCGGTTTATCGCAAAGGATGGAACCATCAAGTATGGTGAAGTGAGTGGATCCCCGGTGATGCGCGATGGCAAGATCATCGGTATCATTTCCGTTGCCCGCGACATTACGGATCGCAAGCTGGTGGAGAAAAAACTGAGGGAAAGCGAGAAAAAATATCGTGACCTGTTTGATTTTTTGCCCATACCGGTCTATGAGATGGATTTTGAAGCCAATATTATTTCTGCTAACCGCTCTATTTATGAAACTTTTGGAGGTTCAGAAGAGGATTTAAAGAAAGGTTTTAAAGCATGGCAGCTCCTTTCACCTGAAGCCATTGATAAATCGAGTAAGAACATTGAACGTCTGTTAAAGGGGGAGCAAGTAGGAGGCACTGAATATACTTTAAAGCGGTTAGATGGGTCTGTCTTCCCGGGCATTGTAATCTCAAGTGTAATTTACAGTAATGACAAACCTGTGGGGCTCAGAGGTGCTATCGTAGATATTACGCAGCGCAAGCGGGCGGAGGAGGCGTTGGAAAACGAACGCACTCTCCTGCGAAATCTGATAGATAATGTGCCCGATCGTATCTATGCCAAAGACTCCGAGGGCCGATTTATCATTTGCAATGAAGCGATGATTCGCCGCATGGGTATGACCAGTATGGCCGAGCTCGCGGGCAAGTCGGACTTTGACTTGCTGCCTCTGGAGATGGCGCAACGATTTCATGCCGATGAGCAGGCGATCATCCAGTCCGGCACACCGATGATTAACCGCGAGGAACCTCTAACGACAGAGGGCGGTAAGATCACACGGTGGAACCTGGCGACCAAAGTACCTCTACTCGACAAGCAAGGCAACCGGATCGGGATTGTGGGCGTGGGCCGAGAAATCACCGACCTCAAGCAGGCGGAGCAAAAACTCAAAGACACCCTTGAAAGTCTCAGGAAGGCGGTTGGCACAACCATCCAGGTCATGGTATCCGCTGTGGAAACCAGAGATCCCTATACGGCCGGTCACCAGACCCGGTCCGCAGACCTTGCCCGGTACATTGCCACCGAGATGGGCTTGCCTCAGGAGAAAATCGATGGCATCCGTATGGCGGGTTCCATCCATGACATCGGGAAATTATCCATACCCGCGGAGATATTGTCAAAGCCTACCAAGCTGACAGACATTGAGTTTTCCCTGATTCAATTACACGCCCGGAAGGGGTATGAGATTCTCAAGGATGTAGAATCCTCCTGGCCTTTGGCAGAGATGGTATACCAGCACCATGAACGGATGGATGGCTCCGGCTATCCAAGAAATCTGAAAGGGGAAGAGATTCTGATCGAGGCTCGCATACTTGCCGTGGCCGACGTCGTGGAATCGATGGCCTCCCACCGGCCCTACAGACCGTCTTTAGGGATCCGTGCGGCATTGGATGAGATTGCCAAGAACAGGGGAGTTCTCTATGACCCTGAAGTGGTGGATGCCTGTCTGAAACTTTTCCATGAGAAGGGGTACAGCCTCCATTGATCGAAAGCATTTCTGCCCTCCGCCGTTTAAAATAAAAATATCCGTCTTGACAACGCCGGAAAAAGGTATATAGAAGCGGCAGTTTCGCACCGGAAGCCATTATAATCATTCAACAAGGAGGCAAGTATGAAGCATTTCAAGTATTCAGTATCATTGATGATGGTTCTTGCGCTGGTCCTGGTTTTTATCGGCTGTGCAAAACCCCCCGAGGCAGAACAGAAGGCCGCCAAGGCGGCCATGGACGCCGCCGTCACCGCGGGCGCCGACAAGTACGCCGCCGCCGATCTGGATGCCGCCAAGAAGGCATGGGATGCGGCTGAGGCCCAGGTAAAGGACAAGAAGTACAAGGAAGCCAAGCAGGGTTATGTGGATGCCAAGGCCGCCTTCGAGAAGGCCGCCGGCGCCGTGGCCGCGGGCAAGAAGGCCGTCACCGACGAGGCGACTGCCGCCGTAACCGCCATGGAAGAAGCCTGGAAGGGTGTCGAGGCCGCCGCCAAGAAGGTCGAGAAGAAGATGAAGGACCAGAAGGACGCCTGGGCCGCGGATGCGAAGGCGTTCGGGGAAAACCTGAAGGCCGCCAAGGAGATGATCGCCGCCGAGCCGACCGTCGCAAAGACAAAAGCGGGCGAGCTGAAGGGCGTCATCGAAAAATGGGAAGCCGCCTTCAAGGAATTGGCCGCCGCCCCTGTTAAACCCGCAGATAAAAAGAAGTCCATGAAGTAATACCGTCAACACCACTGTTTTCACGGTGGACAAAGGCGTTCCGCCGTCACCGGCGGAACGCCTTTTTTTGTGCCCGCCCCTCTTCCCGGGTTTATGGGGAAAATCACAATGGGTTTATTGTTTCCACGGTATGAGTGGAATGGCAAAAATAATCGGGAGCCGTCCCCCTTTTACCCGGGAGCCGCACCCCTTGCATGTTATAACGTATTCAGGATTTTCGCTTTTTTGTTCTCGTACATCCGTTGATCCGCCTTTGTCAGAAGCGCTTCGATGGTACAGGGCTCTTCTTCCTCGGAGGAAACCGCACCGATGCTGAGAGAGAGAGGATATGGGGATTGATTTGATGCATTGAAGGCGGACAGATTTCTTTCCAACCGCGCGAGAACGGTCTCCACACTTTCATCGAAGGAGTTTAACGTCACCACGACAAACTCGTCCCCTCCGACCCTCGCGATGAGATCGGATTCCCGAAAGGTCTTTTTCAGGATGATGCCGGTATTTTTCAATGCCAGATCGCCTTCCGGATGTCCCAGGGTGTCATTGATCCACTTCATGCGGTCAAGATCGATGAAAAGCAGGATGAGCCTCTTTTTCATCCGCTGCACCAGCCGCAGTTGCTGTTTGGCCAGGGTCAGAAATCCACGACGGTTGAGCAGGCCGGTGAGTTCATCCCGGAGAGACATGGCGCGCAATTCCTCTTCCGCACATTTGTTCTGCGTGATATCGCTGATCACGTGAACGGCGCCCGTCAGGTTGCCGCTTTCATCCAGGATCGGATCCACTGTGATGTTATACCAACGCCCGCCGATCTGAAGGATTTTCGCTTCCCTTGTCTTCGTCACTTTTGTTCTGGCGAGGGGACAATCCTCTATAGGCGCCGCGGCGCCATGCATCACCCGAAAACAGGGCTGGTTAATAATTTCCGCAAAGGGTTTATTCAAATATTCCTGGGTCGCCTTGTTACATCTCAGGATTGTCCCGTCCGGATCGGACAGCCATACCATGTCGTGGAAGGAATCAAAGGTGGCTCTCCACTGCCTGGCTGCGTTGATCAAAACGTTTTCCATCTCCTTCTGCCGGCTCACATCGACGAGCGTGCCTTCGTAATAGACAGCATTTCCGTCACGATCGCGGACAGCGCGGGCATTGATCAGAGCCCATACCTCCCTTTGATCCCGCCGCAAAATCCGCGCCTCAAAATTCCTGACTTCCCCAAGCTTCTCGATCTCCCCGATCCATGTCCGGTACTGTTTTTCATCGGCAAAGACCTGCCTGGCGATATCCCCTTCGGATGCGAGCAGCTCCTGCGACGATTGATAACCGAGGATACGGACCAGCGATGGGTTGGCCATCAGAATCCTGCCGTTCGGGGTGATCTGGAAAATGCCTTCAATGGCATTTTCAACGATGCCCCGGTATTTTTCCTCAATCGCCTGCATGCGCTTAAAAAGCGAGGAATTTTCAATAGAAGGAGCGGCAATGCCTACCATGATGTCCAGCGCCTTGATCTGCCCCGCAGTGAAGGAACGTCGCCGGATCTCACTGACGTTGACGACGCCGACAAAATTGCCTCCCGCCTCCATGGGGAGTGAAACGGCGGTTTTGATCTCCGGCCTGGGCGCAATGGGTTTGAAACGGGGATCTTCGATCTCTCCATCCAATATCAGGGTTTCGCGATGACACGCCACCCATCCGGCAATTCCCTCACCCATACTCACCCGTTTTCCAAGGAACTTCTCCCGCCCTTCACCGCGGATGGCTGCCACGTACAATTTGTCGCCCTCAACGGTGGGAAGCATGACGGAGACTTCATCCGCCCTGCACAGCTCCATGGCCGCATCGGCAACCTTGTTCGCGACGATATCGGCATCCATGGTGACATTGATCACCTTCGCCAGTTCGTAGACCGCCATGGTGCCGCGGAGTTCGATGTTCTCTTTCCGCAGTCGCCGCACATGCATCGCCCGGCTGATCACCGGCAGCAGAGAATCCATCTTGAACGGCTTGAGGAGATAATCGAAGGCGCCGACCTTCATGGCTTCCACGGACGTCTGGATCGTTCCCTGTCCCGTCATGATGATTCCCACCAGATCAGGGTCGATTTCTCTGCTTGCGCCCAGAAGTTCGATGCCGTTCATCTCCGGCATCATGAGATCGGTGAGGAGAATATCGAATTCCTGTTCTTTCAGGGCTTCCAGTGATTTGGCGGGGGATGAAAAGCCGACGGGTTCATAACCCTCGAAGGAAAGGTATTCACAAAGCAGATTGACGAGCCCGTTTTCATCATCAACAACCAGGATGCGGCCCGGGGGATGCTTCTTCATGGCATCGGATCCTTCTTCTTCCCGATCGGTTGCAGACAGGGATGGATCATGAAAAGGGTACGAAAAACGCAACCGCTATGCATAAGAACAATCGGTATGCTTTCAGAAAACATCATTGATTTGCAACCTGTTTCCGCTCCAATATCAGAAAAAGCCGGATGCAAAGCGTTTACAAATTCATCCAATCATGATCACTCACTGGATTGGAGTCTAACATAATTATCAATGTATTCATATAGAAAAAATCACACACGGTGATTCACATTGACACCCGGGACCGGATTCCCTATATTTCACGAAACGAAAAAAAAGTGCTGCTCGGATTTGCGGTCGGCGGCGGCCGGAAGAAATCCCGATGTCTTAAGAGGAACGGATTGCTGCGCCTGTCTGATGGTGAAATTCATCTCTGGTTCGCGTTTCCCGGCGAAACGGGAGATCCGCAAACACCCGCTTCTGCGCGTCCTGTCCTCGATGACGGGGAGCAGGCCCGGATGGCGCGGCTTCATTTTCCGGAGGGCCGTCGCCTCTTCGGGGTGAGCCACACCCTGGTCCGGACGGCGCTCTCGCGGTATTCGGAAATCCCCCCGCGGGAATGGCGATTCGTGAAAAACGCCCATGGAAAACCCTCGATCGATCCGGACCTCGATTCCTCTCCGCTCCGATTCAGCCTTGCCCATACGAGAGGGCTGGCGGTCGTCGCGGTGACGGAGGGGGCTGACGTCGGGGTGGATGTGGAAAGGGCGGACCGTATCGTGGACGCGGCAAGATTGAGCAGCCGCTTCTTCTCGCCGGAAGAGGCCGCAGCGCTGCAAGAGATGCCGCCGGACCGGTTGCGGGGACGTTTTTTCCTCTATTGGACCCTGAAGGAATCCTATATCAAGGCGCGGGGGCTCGGCCTTTCCCTGCCCCTCGCGTCCTTTTCCTTCCGTCTCGCGGGGGAACACCCCTTCCGGATCGACTTTTCCGGCGATGATCGCGACCCCGGGGATTGGCGGTTCGCGGTGCTCAGGCCCCTGCCGCAATACGTGGCGGCCGTCGGGGTCGGCCTCGCCCGTCCGGGCCCCGTTCGGATCCGGTGTTTTCACACCCGGCCGTCGGGAGAAATTTCGCCCCTGAGTTTTGAGACGGTGGGGCTGTCGCCGGGCGTGGAAATGAATGAAGATCCATCGAAACAGCGTATGACCGGGAGCTTGAACCTGCAAGCCCCGCTTTGCAGGCGGGGATAAGGGGCGCAATCAAAAGCAGATACCTTCCTTGCCGGGAAGCCCCGCCCCGTGGGCGGGAAGCTTCACATTCCCCTTGACACCCATCGCGGGCTGCGATAGATAAGACCCGGATCCCTGCGGGTCGCCCGGACGGGCGATGAGGGAAGACGGTGTGATTCCGTCGCGGTCCCGCCGCTGTAACCGGGGACGGTTCAAGGAAACGGTTGAGGATGAAAACGGCATCCCCACGTCGAAAGGCGCGGGGGTTTTTTATTTTCAGTCGAAGAAGGCATCGAGAGGGAACAGAGATGGTTCAGCGCCTGATCCTCATCCGCCATGGCGATCTCGGGGATCGCTACCGCGGCCGGTACATCGGCCGGACGGATGCGCCGCTCTCCGCGGAGGGGAGGCGCCAGGCGTCCGACCTTGCCGGGTCGCTCGCCCGGCTGAACGGGTCGCATTTTCTGGCGAGCCCGCTTCGCCGGACCCGGGAAACGGCCGAAATCACCCTCGGTGCGGACAGGGCGTTCGAGATCGACGAGAACCTCCGGGAGATCGACTTCGGGCGCTGGGAGGGGATGAGCTTCGCGGAGATCGCGGCCGCCGATCCTGCCGCCGTGGACCGCTGGGCCGCGCTAGATAGGGATTTTACCTTTCCGGACGGTGAGGGGATCCGGGCCTTTCGGGAAAGGATCGGGGCGGCGGCGGAACGGATCGCAACCATTCCCGCCGGAACGGTTGTCCTCTTCGCGCACGGAGGCGTCATCCGGTTTCTCATCTGCCATTTTCTGGGGCTCCCGGACCGGCATCATCTGCTCTTCGACATCCGTCCGGCGTCCATTTCGGAGATCCGGATCGACGGCGGCGGCGGGGTACTGACCCGCCTCAACGACCGGCATCATCTGGAGGGCTGTTGAATGGCAAATATTATCCTCATCACCGGCGGGACCCGGAGCGGCAAGAGCGCCTTCGCGCAGAAGACGGCGGAGGCCCTTCCCGGCCCGCGCGCCTACGTCGCGACCTGCCCCGTGATCGACCCGGAGACGGAGGAGCGCATCCGGAAGCACCGGGAGGCGCGGCGCGGGAAAGGCTGGGAGACGATCGAAGAGACCGTCGATTTGGCGGGCGCCATCCGCCGGGCGGGGGCGTACCGGGTCCTCCTCGTCGACTGCCTCACCCTCTGGATCAACAACCTGCTCTACGAGGCGGAGCGGCGGGGGGAGCGCTTCACGGAAGAGGCGGCGGCGGACTGCTGCCGGGAGCTGATCGATGCCGGCAGAGCGTTCCCCGGCACGGTGATCTTCGTCACGAACGAACTGGGGATGGGGATCATCCCCGAAAACGAAACAGCGCGGCGTTTCCGGGACATCGCCGGACGCTGCAACCAGGAGATCGCGGCGGCGGCCGAAACGGTCACACTCGTCGTCAGCGGAATCCCGCTTCACTTGAAAATGACGGCTTCGTGAAAAGATAGAAATTGGCCCTTTATTGTCATTCCCGCGAAAGTGGGAATCCACTGATATCAGGATGTTCTGGACTCCTGCTGGAGTTTACCCTCGCGAAAGCGGGGGCAGGAGTGACAGATTTACGACGTGTTACGAAGTCATCATAAATATACAAGGAAAGGAAATTACATGAGTCTGTTAGGGGATACCATTTCCGCCATCGTTCCCCAGGACGCCGCTGTCCGGGCGCAGGCGCATCGTCGTCTGGAGGCCCTGACCATGCCCTACTGGGCGCTCGGCCGCCTCCTCGATCTTGCCGAGGATCTGGCGGGCATCACCCGCTCCATGCGGCCGCCCGTCGCCCGGAAGGCGATCTTCGTCATGGCCGGGGATCACGGCGTCGTCGCCGAGGGGGTGAGCAAGTACCCCCAGGAGGTAACGCCGCAGATGGTCGCCAATTTCGTCGCCGGCGGGGCGGGAATCAACGCGCTGGCCCGCCAGGTGGGCGCCACGGTCACCGTTGTGGACATGGGCGTGGCCTCCGACATGGGCGGCCTCT
>JAPLJY010000077.1 GCA_026388345.1 Deltaproteobacteria bacterium | reverse complement strand
CTACCACGTCGGTGGTGTCGATATCCCCGAAGGACACTGTGCCCGCCTGGGACAGATCCTGAGCACTTGCATCCACCGCTTCGGTGATCCCCAAGGAATCGGTTGCTGAGATCGTCGGCGCATCATTCGTGCCGGTAATGTTGAAGGTCACCACATCCGTGGCCGTGGCGCCCTGGCTGTCGGTCGCCGTCACCGTGTAGGAGAAGGTGATCGTCTCGCCCTTCGCCAGAAAATCCAGGTTGGCATCGTTGACGCCGTAGGCCCAAGGCGTGGTGCCGGGGGCATCCGCATCGATGACGCCGGTGCTGAAACCATCAACGAGCTGTGCCGCCAGAGTCGAATCAATCGTACCGCCGCTCCAGGCGATGTCGCCGTTGGAGGCAAAGGTGATATCTACCACGTCGGTGGTGTCGATATCCCCGAAGGACACTGTGCCCGCCTGGGACAGATCCTGAGCACTTGCATCCACCGCTTCGGTGATCCCCAAGGAATCGGTTGCTGAGATCGTCGGCGCATCGTTGGTACCGATGATGGTGATCGTCACCGTCTGGTCGTCGAAGGCCGCACTGTCGTCCGTCGCGCGCACCGTGTAGGTGAGCGTCAGCGACTCGCCGTTGGCCAGGTAGTCGAACGCCTCGCTGCCCGAGGCGAACGCCCAGTTCAGGTTGTGCGTACTGCCCGTGTTGGCCGCGATCAAGGCCGGCGTCACATCCAGCATCGCAAGCAGCGCCGCATTATCCGAACCCAGACCCGTGGTCGTGCCCGAAGCCACTACCGACGCCACCGTCGGACTCACCGAATCGCTCAGGTCCGCATCGACCACCGTCAACGTGTCGCTGACGGTCAGACCCGAATTGGTCTCAACCAACGTTTCCGCCACACTGTCGCTATCCCCCACACTGATCACCGGCGCATCGTTGGTCCCGGTAATCGTGATCGTCACGTCCTGCGTGTCGAAGGTCGAACTGTCATCCGTCGCTTTCACCTTGTAGGTGAGCGTCAGGCTCTCGCCGTCATCGAGGTAGTCGAACGCCTGCGAGCCGGAGGCGAACGTCCAGTGCAGGTTGTGCGCATCGCCCGGATCAGCGGCGATCGAGGCCGGCGTCACCGTCAGCATCGCTTTCAGCGCCGCGTTATCCGAACCCAGACCCGTGGTCGTGCCCGAAGCCACCACCGACGCCACCGTCGGACTCACCGTATCGCTCAGGTCCGCATCGACCACCGTCAATGTGTCGCTGACGGTCAGACCCGAATTGGTCTCAACCAACGTTTCCGCGGCGCTGTCACAATGGCCCACACTGATCACCGGCGCATCGTTGGTCCCGGTAATCGTGATCGTTACCGTCTCCGTATCCGTCCCGCCCTGACCGTCGCTGACCTTGACTTCGTAGCTCTGTGTCAGGGTCTGACCTTGGACCAAGTAATCCACCGCGCTGTCGGCAACCTTAAAGCTCCAGCCAATCGTGCCGGTTCCATCGTCGTGGGTGTTATCGGTGACCGTGGGCTTAAAGGTGCCCAGGTAGTGATCGTGGTTCTCGCCGACCGCCTTGGCGCTGACGCTCTGAACATCCCTAAGATCGACATCGGTGACCGCAAACGAACCGCTTGTCGTCAGATTCGTGTGGTTCTCGCCAGGGGCGCCGTCGGCAATCTCCGTAACGCCGCCAGAGAAGCTCCCCGATCCAATGATCGGCGCATCATTCGTCCCGGTAATCGTGATCGTGACCGTCTCCGTATCCGTCCCGCCCTGACCGTCGCTAACCTTGACCTCGTAACTCTGGGTCAGGGTCTGACCCTTGGCCAGGTAATCCACCGCGCTGTCGGCAACCGTAAATGTCCAACCAATCGTGCCGGCTCCGTCGCCGATCGTGTTATCGGTAACCGAGGGCGTAAAGATGCCCAGGTAGTGATCGTGGTGCTCGCCGACCGCCTTGGCGCTGACGCTTTGAACATCCCTAAGATCGACATCGGTGACCGCAAACGAGCCGCTCGTCGTCAGAGTCGTGGCGTTCTCGCCAATGGCCAAGTCGGCAATCTCCGTGACGCCGCCAGAGAAGCTCCCCGATCCAATGATCGGCGCATCGTTCGTACCGGTAATCGTGATCGTGATGTCCTGGGTCGCCGTCGCACCGGCTTCGTCCGTCACCGTGACGGTAAATGTCTCTGTCACCGTCTCATCGGCAGCCAGGTACTGCGCGGCGGCGTTATCCAGGGTGTAGGTCCAGCCCACCGACCCCGGCTCGGTCGTCGCGCTCTCGCTCACACTGCCCAGTGCAAACGTGCCCAGCGTCGTGGTGTTGCCCGCCGCTGCCACGAACCCGGCGGTGTGCAGGTCGGTCAGGTCGACATCGTTGAAGGCGATCGTGCCCGCCGCCGTTATGGTCGAATGATCCGAATCGTGTCCTTCGTGGTGTCCTTCATGGTGCCCTTCATGGTGTCCTTCGTCTGTCGAATCGCCGTCTTCCGTCACCGCGCCAACACTATCGGTGTCGGCCGCGATGATCGTCACGCCGTCGTTCGTGCCCTGAATCGTGATCGTCACGTCCTGCGTGTTGATCGCGCCGGCTTCGTCCGTCACCGTGACGGTGTAGACCTCGGTCACGCTTTCATCGGCGCCAAGGTACTGCGCCGCAGCGTTATCCAGGGTGTAGGTCCAGCCCACCGTGCCTGGCTCGGTCGTCGCGCTCTCACTCACCGGATTCAGCGCAAACGTCCCCAGCGTCGTCGCCGGGCTCGCGGTCACGGCCGCCTCGTGCGTGTCGGTCAGGTCCACGTCGTTGAACGTGATCGTGCCGCTCGCCGCCAGCGAGTCATCTGTTGCCAGTGTGGTGTCCGCGTCTTCGGTCACCGTGTCGGCCTGCTCGCCGCTGGTGATCGTCACGCCGTCGTTGGTGCCCTGGATCGTGATTTCAATGGTTCGATCCACTGCGCCGCCGTTGCCGTCATTCAAGGTGATGGTGAAGGTCTCAACCTTGGTCTCATCCGCACCCAGGTATTCCACCGCAGAGGCCGCCACACTGTAGTTCCAGGTGATCACGCCGCCCGTTCCGACGCCTGTGGTGTCGCTGGTCACGCCGGCAGTCAGGTAGCCCAGCGCACCCGTAGAGGGGATGATGGTCGTGATGCTGTGGCTGTCGGCCAGGTCCACATCCGTGAAGGCGATCGTGCCGCTGTCGGTCAGGTCGCCCACCGGCGTGATCATTTCGGTCACGCCGCCGGTGACATCGGTGGCCGCTACCACCGGCGCGCTGTTGAAAGCACTGCCTGATGTGCCTGCGGTGGAGAAATCGATGCCTGTCGTGCCCGCACCGCTTGTAATATCGCCCTCGTTGCCGTCCAGAGCAAAATTGACAACAGGATGGCCGCCGCCCGCCCCTGTGGTACCGCCCGCGGCAGTAGCCTCCAGGTCTATCGGCTGATCCCCCTGCAAGAGGGATTCCTGAACCTGTTCAGCCTGGGCCGCAGCTTCCGAAACCACTTCGGGTGTGACGCCGGCATAGACATCTTGATCAATAACAATCTCCGTCATTCTGCCGAGATCCAACTGTGTCACGGGAGGCCCATCAAACTGGATGGAGACGCTGCCGTCGCTCCCGGTGATGATGTGTTCATTGGCATAAACGGGGCTGTTGGGCGCCAGAACGCGCATCGTTCCATCGGGCGATACGGCTTTCACCGTTCCGTAAAGGATGAAAACCTTTCCGACGGCATGGTTCTCGGTTCCTGCTGCCTTTGCGATCTTTGCCATGGTGAAGCCTCCTTATATCAGGTTATTTTTTTATAATTTTTTCCTTTTCCCGTGGCGGTAAACTACATCATTTTTTTTCATAGTCTATTGTACCTTGGTACAGGTCATCAACTTTTGTAATGGATACCGTTGTCATCGGTTGCCAAAACGGGACTAATTATTACTCCGGCAAGTAAACATATCAAAGGTTGTCATGCCGGACTTGATCCGGCATCCAGTCCAATTCTGGATTTCCGCTGGAGTTTACCCTCGCGATAGCGGGGGCGGGAATGACGACATTGAGATATATTATTGCCGGAGTAATACCCTGAAAAAAGACGGACGCGTTTGCCTGAACGAGAACACGATCAAGGGGTACATGAAGATTCTGATGAGGATGTCCATAGGCTATACTTGATTTCCTTTCTGGATATGACGGCTTGAAGTGCGTTGGGCAACCGCATCCCAAAGTAGAGGTGCGGTGATTGTGGTAGGTGGAAAAGAATAGGTCGCTATAGATCGTTTTGCCATGGTTCCAGCTCCGGTGTGTACAAGGCTGTGTACAACCCGGAGCCGGAACTTGGCGCTTTCAGCAAAACCTCAATGGTTTCGGTTTCCTGGTGGAGATGAGGGGGATCGAACCCCTGGCCTCGGCGTTGCGAACGCCGCGCTCTCCCAGCTGAGCTACATCCCCATTTTCTATGCAAGTGGCGTGGTAACGAGTTCCCCTCGCAGCTTCGGGCGGAGTATATATATGATTCGTCCGAAGCCTGTCAAGAGATAGTTGGAGAAGGTCCGAAATGACATCGTTGACCGGCGTCATGCCTTCGGCCGGAGCCGTTCGGGCAGTACAGCCTCGGGCGCCCAATCCCTGGGGATCAACCGTCCCGGTTCTTCTCCGGCCTTCTGAATGAGTTTCATCAGCCCCGGCCGGGCGAACTCCGGGTGGCCTTCGCGGGCCGTCCGTCCGTTGCAGATGGCCTCGGAACGGAGGCGCCGGCCGATGGTCTTCTCCATCTGGCGCCCCAACCAGAGGACCCGATCCACATTGTACCCATGTTCGATGCCCATCTCGTCGATCATCACGAGAAGGTCCTCCATGGTGACGAGACCCACGTAACGGGGATCCCGGTAATAATACTCCCCCGTCCCGCGTACGGGGCAGTCGTCGAGAAAGTTGGCCGGCTGGCCGCCCAGACCGCCCAGGGTAGCCTCGAAACGACAGATGCCCGCCTGCAAGGCTGCCAGAACCGATGCCGGGGCGATGCGCTTCGTCTCATGGAAATGGGCCAAATGGACCTCCGGGCAGGGAATCGCGTCCAGGATCATGGAGTAGTACCGGTAAACCTGGGCCGGCGAGGCGGAGCCGTCGTGGTCGGCATGCTCGATGTCGCGGGCGCCGAGTTCCAGGAAGCGCTTTGTGAACTCCACGGCGTCCTCCAGCCGTGTCGCGCCTGTGATCGGGCTCCCCCAGATGGTGCTCACTGTGCCGTTCATTCTGATCCCGACGTCGCCGGCCTTTTGAATGCACCGCTCCACCTCTTTCCAGTACTGTGAGAGGGTTGTACCGGAATTGGCATAATGATGCTCGGGGTCCGTAGAAACCATCATCAGAATCCGATCCGGGCCTATGCCCCGCTTGCGGAGCTCAATGGCCGTGTCCACGGCCTTTTCCCGGAGGGGCACGGCGGTAAAGGTGATGTCCGCCGGATTGATGCCCCGGCGTTCGCAGTTCTTCTTGAAACGATCCCCCCGAAAGTACCCCAGAACCTGCTCGGCATCGCGGAACTGTGGAATCCCCTCGGGATTGCCGAGGTTCGTCAGCTCGATCTCCCGGCATCCCGCGAGGATCATCTCCTCGCCGTAGAAGATCTTGGCCGCAGTGGAGATGGTCTTCTCCTCATGCTGGAATCCGTCCCGGATGGTAATGTCGCCGATGGTCACCTTCTTGGGCATGCGTGGGAAAATTTTCCAGTAGTCGTATTCCGTCATCCCTTCCCCTCCCTTTCATAAGACGATTGCGTCCAATAAACTGGCTCCGATTCCCTTGTCAAGTAAAAATCTTCGCCGCCTCGACCTTGGAGAACGCGATTTGTGAGTCGACGCATCGGCAGGAAACGGCATCCGCGAATTCCCCTTGAACCGTCTGCGCGATCATGTTACTGGAAGCGCCATGAAATGGGACTTTTCGGCGGTTTGGAGCTGTTGGTCAGCGGGGCTTGTGCCGCACCGGATCCTCTATGTGATCCTGGGCGTCGCCATCATCGTTGCTGCCGCGGTCTTCGACCCGAAATCGACCTCCGATCCGGCCGCCTCACCGGAAGACCGCGCAAACGAAGACCTGAGCCGGTACGAATACCCCAGCATGGAGGGGATCCGCTGGAAGTCGCATTTCGTGAGACCGCAGGACAACCTGGAGCGTCTCTTCGGCAAGGACTGGGTCGCCGTCGCCCGCTTCAACCGGATCGACCGCCGCCACACCTACCCCGGCATGACGATTAAGATCCCGGAAAACATGGAGGATATCCGGGACTACACCCCGATGGCCGCAACCTTTGAAAAGGCGTGGAACCATCCCAAGTATATCCTCTTAAACGTCACGGAACAATGGCTCGGGGCCTACGAATTCGGCAGACTCGTTTTCTCGATGCCGGCGGCTGCCGGCATCGAGGGGCACCTCACCCCGACCGGGCTCTTCCGGGCGGAGGCGTACCACCGGAGGCACACCTCGTCCCTGTACAAGACGCATAAGGGAGACGCCCAGTATCCGATGGACTACGCCATCCGTTTCTATGTGGACAAGGAGCAGGTCTCCTACTGGATTCACGCACGGGACATGCCGGGGCGGCCTGCCTCCCACGGCTGCGTCGGCGTCTTCGACGAGGCAATGCAGCATCGGGTCTACCGAGTCCCGGACAAACCGGTCCTCGATGACGCGAAAAAGCTCTACGCCTGGACGATCGGCGAGGCCTTATACGCCGAGGATGACGGGACCCAGAAGCTCCTCCCGGACGGCCCGCCCATCGAGATCGTCGGCGAACTGCCGAAGCGCCTTCCGCGATCGCCGCGTTGAACCGCACGGCCGCGCCGGGGGGAAAAAAGAATTTTCCGGACGCAGACATTGGATTTTATGTGCGTGCTGTGGTAACCTTCGCCCGGAGGAATGCCATGCCCCCCCGTTTGAATGCCGCTGTCTCCGGAATCCTGCCGCAGGAGATCCGGAAAGACATTGCCCGGATTGTATTTCCGTGCATTTTTGCGATCATTTTTTTATTTCTTCTCCCCGGATCCGTCCGGACGGCCGCCGCCGACTGGAGGCCGCTCGTCGAGCGCCTGGCGGTGGATGGTTTCAACCGGTCGGTGATGGAGGCGCTCTTTATCCGCCCGGAGGTCCGTTTCGAGCCGGACGCAATGGCCGAAAAAATAAAAACCCTTGTCCGGACCCAGTCAAGCCCGGACTCTCTTGTCGCCCGGTTGAAGAACGCCGTCCGCAGGGATTATCTCGGCAATTGGGTCATCGCCCGCGCCCGCTCCTATATGCTTGAAAACCTGGTCGTCTTGGAGGAAATCGATGCCCTCTACGGCGTCCCGAAGGAGGTCGTCGTCTCAATCCTCCTTATTGAAACCCATCTCGGCCGGAATACCGGAAACCGCTGCGTATTCAACCGTCTCGCCAGCATGGCCCTCAGCGCCGACCTCGAAACGGTCCGCCCCCATCTGGGCGGCGGCCTGCTCACTTCGGAGAACGAGGAGTTCGCCCGCCGCCGTTGCCGGGAGAAGGGTGACTGGGCCTACAACGAGCTCAAGGCGCTCCTCCGCCTGGCCGAACGGGACGGTCTTGATCCGCTCGGCATCCGGGGTTCGATCTACGGGGCGATCGGCCTGTGCCAGTTCATGCCCTCCAACGTCTTTATCTATGGGGTGGATGCCGATCAGGACGGCCGCGTCGATCCCTTCACCAAGACGGACGCCCTCCACAGCATCGCCAACTACCTGCGCGGGCATGGCTGGCGTCCAGGGATGGACCGGGTCGGCCAGCACCGCATCATTTTCGATTACAACCACAGCACCGTCTATGCAAACACAGTCCTCGCCGTGGCCCAAAGGTTGAGGGACCGGAGCCGGACCAGGCCGTAATTTAATTGGGGCTTGCGGATGGCAACAAAGAATGATAATGAAATCATTAGAATATTTTTGAAGAAGGGAGGTAACAGCACGTGAAAACGCTATCGATCACCGTACCGGACCATCTGGCCGAGCGCATCCATGATTATGTCCAGTCCGGTTTTTTCATGTCCGAGCCGGATGTCATCCTGGCGGCCATGTCGGAATTTGTCCGTCGCAACCGGGTTGACCTGATGGAGCGTTTCGCCCGGGAAGACATCGCCTGGGCCATCAAAGAGGCTCATGCGGCAAAATGAGAACCGTCGTCTGCGATGCCGGCCCTATCATCCATCTTTACGAGGCCCATTGCCTGGCCTTGCTCAGGCAAACGGGCAGTCTTTACCTGCCTCAGCGCGTTTTCAACGAAGTTCAAGCCACCCTCCAGATGAAAGACCCCTGGCCTGAGTGGCTTCGGGTTATAAGTCTATCCCCCCATGAGCAACAAGAAGCAGGGATGTGGAAAGAAGTCGGAGATCTTCATACAGGCGAGGCGGAAGCCGTTGTGCTTGCCCGCAGAGAAAAGGCCGACTGGTTTCTCACCGACGATTCGGCGACGCGACTTTTTGTCTCCCTCTTGGGCATGGAGGTACATGGATCCCTGGGCGTTAACCTATGGAATGCCGCCCACAGGCATCTGTCGCGGGCAGAAACGGAGCAGGTGTTAAGCGACCTTGAAGCCTCATCACTCTGGCTTTCCACCAGGATCTATCAGGAAGCCCGACAGTCCCTCGATGATATTTATGCCACAGGGGCCCATAAGGGCAATCAACCTCTCAGATGATCTTAGAGCGACCTATCAAGGGGACTGGAAGCCGCTGCAAGTCTCGCCATTGACACCACCCCGCCTTTGCATATATTATAGCTGCGTACCCGAGGGACGGGATCATGCACACAGGGGTTGCACAGGGATGGCGGAAGCACCGCAGGATCTGCCGGAAGGCGATGTAGAAAATGAACAGGAGATCCGGGAGCCGAAGATGTACCGGGTGATCCTGCACAACGACGATTACACGACAATGGATTTTGTGATCGAGATCCTCATGTCGATCTTCCACAAACCGGCGTCGGACGCGACACGGATCATGCTCGACGTCCACAAAAAGGGAAAGGGAATCTGCGGTGTCTATACCTACGATATCGCGGCGACCCGGGTGGGGCGGGTTCATCAACTGGCGCAAATGCGGGAATTCCCGCTGAAATGCTCCCTGGAGGAGGCCTGAAGGCCCCTGTGAAGGGGGGAAGGAATCATGAGAATCAGCGAAAACCTTAACCGGATCATTATGGCGGCGTATGCCGAGGCAAATGTACGGCGGCATGAATTTATCACGCCGGAACATCTCCTCTATGCCTGCCTTTTTTTCGATGAAGGGAAGGAGATCATCGTCCACTGCGGCGGCGACCCGGTGCGCCTGAAGAAGGTTCTCGAGAAGCACCTCAATGAGGCCGATACGGCAAGCGCCACGATGACCCGGGCCGTCCAGTCCCTCGGCTTCCAGAGCGTCCTCGAACGAGCCGCCTGGCACACCTCCTCCGCCCAGAAGGAGACTCTGGATTTGGGGGATCTCCTCGTTTCCCTCCTCGAAGAACGGGAATCCCACGCCTCCTTCTACCTCCAGCGGGAAGGAATCACCCGGATGATCCTCCTCAATTACATCTCCCACGGCATGTCGGTCCTCGCCGATGGCCCCGGAGAACAACAGAGAAGCCCGGGAACGCGGGAGGGGGAAACGGTCCAGGAGGACAAAGAGGAGCAGAACAAGTTTCTCCGAGCCTACACGACGGAGCTGACCGCCCGGGCGAAGACCGGCGAGATGGATCCGCTCATCGGCCGGGAGGAGATCCTTGAAAGGACGATCCAGGTCCTCTGCCGCCGCTTCAAGAACAACCCGGTTCACGTCGGAGAGCCGGGGGTTGGAAAGACGGCGATCACCGAGGGTCTTGCCCAGCGCATCGCCTTGGATCAAGTCCCCGAAAAGCTCCGGGACGTGAAGATCTACTCCCTGGATATGGGGGCGGTCCTCGCCGGCACCCGCTTCCGCGGCGACTTCGAAGAGCGCATGAAGCGGGTCCTTACGGAGCTCCAGAAACAGGAAAAGGCGATCCTCTTCATCGACGAGATCCACAACATCGTCGGCGCGGGGGCCGTTTCCGGCGGATCAATGGACGCCTCCAACATCCTCAAACCCGCCCTCGTCTCGGGAAAACTCCGCTGCATCGGTTCGACGACCTACGACGAATACCGGAAGTATTTCGAGAAGGACGGAGCCCTCTCCCGGCGTTTCCAGAAGGTCGAGGTCCCGGAACCCTCCGTCGAGGATACCGTCCGTATCCTCGACGGGCTCCGCGAACGGTACGAGACCTACCACCAGGTCGCCTATACGGAAGAGGGCCTCCGGGCGGCCGCCGAACTCTCCGGCCGGTATATCAGCGACCGCCGCCTCCCGGACAAGGCGATCGACGTGATCGACGAGGCGGGCGCCTTCGTTTCCATGAACCGCGTCAAGACCGACACAGCCGCGGACGCGGTGGCAATCGGGACGCGGGAGATCGAACGTATCATCGCGCGGATCGCCCGGATCCCCGAGAAGAGCGTCTCCTCCACGGATGTCGAGAAGCTCAGGGATATGGAAGCCGAACTAAAGGCCCGGATCTTCGGCCAGGATGAGGCCGTGGAGAGGGTCGTGGAAGCGGTCAAGCGGTCGCGCGCCGGCTTCCGCGAGCCCGACAAACCCATCGCCTCGCTCCTCTTTGTGGGCCCGACCGGCGTGGGAAAAACCGAACTCGCCCGCCAACTCGCAGCGACGCTCGGGGTCCCGCTCTTGCGCTACGACATGAGCGAATACCAGGAAAAGCACGCCGTGGCGAAGTTCGTCGGGGCGCCTCCGGGTTACGTCGGTTACGAAGAGGGCGGCCTCCTCACCGAGGCCGTCCGGAAGAATCCGCACGCCGTTCTTCTGCTGGACGAAATCGAGAAGGCGCACGCCGACGTCTTCAACTCGCTCCTCCAGGTGATGGACTACGCGACGCTGACCGACAACAACGGCAAGAAGGCGGACTTCCGCAACGTGGTCCTCCTGATGACCTCGAACGCGGGCGCCCGGGAGATCGGCCGGCCGGCAATCGGCTTCGAGGGGCAGCCCATCCAGCGGGACGCCGTTTTCAAGGCGCTGGAGAGAACCTTCTCCCCCGAGTTCCGGAACCGCCTCGACGGCGTCGTAAACTTCCAGGGTCTCACGGACGCGGTCGTCCTGAAGATCGTGAAGAAGACCGTCGCCGACTTTGCCGCGCAGCTTGTCGGAAAAAAGGTTCTGCTCACGGTCACCGATGACTGTTACGCATGGCTCGCCCGGAAGGGCTACTCCCCCGAGTTCGGCGCGCGGGAGATCGCCCGGCTCGTCCAGGACAAGATCAAGCGGTTCTTTGTGGATGAGGTCCTCTTCGGCAGCCTCCGGGAGGGCGGCGACGCGCTGGCTGACATCAACAACGACGACGTTATCATCCGGGTCACCCATGCCGGTTTATCGACTCCCTGAGGCCGTTGTCTTCCCCCCGGTCGAGCATGCCGCAAAGAGCGGTCTTCTCGCCGTCGGCGGCGACCTCTCGCCGGAGCGCCTGCTTGCCGCCTACCGGGAGGGGATCTTCCCCTGGTACGGCGACGGCGAACCCATCCTCTGGTGGTCGCCGGACCCCCGTTTTGTCCTGTTCCCTAACGAACTGCGCATCTCGCGGAGCATGAGGCAGTTCCTGAAGAAGGGGGTTTTACGGATCACCTTCGACCAGGCCTTCCGGGAGGTCATCGCCGCCTGCCGGAGGCCCCGCTCCGGACAAGACGGCACCTGGATCACGGCGGAGATACGGGAGGCCTACGGCGCCCTCCACGACCTCGGTTTCGCCCACTCCGTCGAAGTCCGGCAGGAAGGAGAGCTCGTCGGCGGTCTCTACGGCGTATCCCTCGGACGCGCCTTCTTCGGCGAATCGATGTTTTCCGCGATCCCGAATGCGTCCAAGACCGCCTTGATCACCCTTGTCCCCCGCCTCAAGGAGTGGGGATTTGACCTCATCGACTGCCAGGTCGAGACCGCCCACCTGGCCGGCCTCGGCGCCCGCCCCATCCCCCGCCGGGAGTTCTGCGTCCTTCTGAAAGAATCTCTCCGTCACGAGACGCTCCGGGGGAACTGGGGGGAATGGTTCGCGTCGCCCCCGGAAAACCGGGCAGACAGATAATTTCGTGATGAGGGAAACTTGAGCAGACGGGCGTTTCAGGCTGCTACAGATCGGTTGCCCGATCCATCAGATCCCTTTCCCGCAGCATGCTCCGTTTCCACGCTTTCAACTCCGGGAGGACGTGGGGCAGGAGCCGTAGCGTGTAGTAAGGCGGGAGCAGGGGCAGCCCGAGAAGATCACCGAAAATGATCAGGGTGAAATATTGATTGAGAGTTCCCCTTTCCTTCTGCAGGGAAATGTCCAGTTCATAGGCGGTGAATCCGTAGAGAACGTCCCGGACCGTATGGAGATAACGTCCGAAAATAGCGAGAAAATCAGGAGTGTTCATGGGCTATTCTCCTCAATGGGCGTCATGATTTGAGATGCTGACCGCATCGATGGTTACGGTCAACGCAAATTGCCTTCGGGAGCGCCTCCGGTTACATCCAGTCTACGGGCAAGCCGTTTGTGCTCTTCGGGCGTGATCCACGACACGCGGAGATAGTGGGTGATCGCGTCATCGTTTAATCCGATCCGGCGGGCCTCCTGTACGGTTACCCGGTAGGCTTCGATTTCGGTCTCCCGATCTACGTACGCCTTACTTCGATCGTAAAGATTCCGTCCTTCCATCTGTTGTTTGACATGGCACAGTTCGTGGATGATGTCCAGATACAGGAACTCGTCCGAGGCTTGACGCAGATGCGTCAGGCCGATGGTGATGGAAGCGTCGTCGTTGTTCACGAACATCTCATGGGGCATATCCACTACAAACACCTTGGTGCGGGTCATGACCCCATCGATTTCTTCCGCGTCGGCAAAGATGGCGGACAAAATGTCACAGGTGCGGATATCCGCAAAAACCTCCTCCAGACGATATTGTCCGGGTTCAAGCAGGCGATTGATGTGGAACACATTTTTCATCCGGATTGCCTTACCTTTTCTGCGTCATGATGTAATTACAATGGCGTCCGTTTGGGGTTCCCCAACCCTTCCGATTCCGCCTTCAGGAGGTTGCATGGGGGTTATTTTGTTGATTGGACGGCCATAAAAGACAACCGCCGCCTTGAGAGACCCCTCACATCATTGAGATTCTGATGATGGATATCTATAATGGTGCCCTCCTCTTTTCTCAAAACTCCGGGTTGCCTTCTCACCTGACGTTTAAAACGGATCCGGTTATTGGACAGGGTAACCGATCTGCCCTGCGGAGATCATGCTTTCTGTTCCTTCGGGACCAACCTGATTACGATTTCGCGAATGATGATATCCGAAGTCGATTCAGAGGGCTTGATCAAGATATGTGAAAAATTATTGGAGAAGCTCTCGGTATAGGAGAACTCTACATCATCGAGCCCCAGCTTCCTCCTGCAAATCTCGAACTCCTTTTCATCCTTCAGAACTTCCCAAAACGTTCTCCCCCCGGAATGCAGGGCGGAAATCGTCAGACCTGCCAAAAAAGAGATGCCCGGCAAGACGGAAACGATGACGCCGCTGCCCGCCGCCGTAGCATCCTTCATCTGCTGATTGGATTCCTTGGCGGACACCTTTTTGCGGGACTCTTCCAGAGTAAGTTCAATCTCAATTTCCTGGTTGTCATTTTTAATGTATTTACGGTAGTCCGTCGCGATTTCCTGCAAAATCGGCAGAGCCTTCTGGATCGCTTCCACCAGTGCGCCAACATAATAATGACGCGGCAACGCAAATTCGCCCCGGTCGCGCTGTGCCTTGGCGGTACTGAAAAAGTTAGGCTGGTCTCCCTCCAGACGGAGCCTGATATGATAAAACACCCAACTGTGCAAGACGACCGTGTCGTCCCCGTATGTCTCAAAATCGGCCAACAACTCAATGCCTTTGCAGTACCTGAAGTTCGTTTCCAGGTTGCAGAGAGGTACTCCGGGTTGAACCGGAAGGTAAAGCTGTGGGTAGGCGTTGCGAAATAGCTTCATCAGCCCCGAAATGTCAAAGTCCTTCAGCTCCGGATTCCGAGTTTTCTCATGCAACAGATATTCGGCCAGCGCATCCTGGCCATTTAGAAAAAATCGGAGATGGTAACTCCCCGGCTTCGCCAAGCCGACCTCTTTATAAATTTTAGCAGCCTGCGTCGTAGCCTTTGCTGAACAACCCATGATTGAGCATAGCAGCAAGATCAAAAGTAAGAGATGACCTGTTCTTCTCACCCTGAAGCTCCTTTAAAAAAACCGGCGGGTTTTAAAAAACGCGACCTGCTCTTGATATTTGTACCACATTTTAATCAAGTGTTCTGAGATTTTTTTATAGCAATCCCCACGGAAGCTTGGTATATTCTCAATGATGTTTCTCCGACCGGATCTCCGATCCGGCACGGGTCCCAATGAACCAAACAGACGAGAAGGAGGGAACGGCTCATGATCACGGCAAGTCACCTGAAGGAATTTGCGTTTTTCAAAGGATTCAGCGATCAGGAACTGGAGAAGCTGGCCGCTGTGGCCACGGAAGAAACCTATGATGCCGGGACCCAGATGTACAAGAACGGGGATCCGGCGCGGGGGCTCTTCCTGATTCAGGAGGGGAAGGTGATCCTGGTCATGGACGGCTACCTGGGGCCTCACAAGCCTTCGATGCAGGTTACGGTGGACGTCGTTACCAGGGGGGAATCGATGGGATGGTCGGCCGTTGTGGAGCCTTACATCTACACCCTGGGGGCGCTCTGCATCGACCGGGCGAAGGTGATCGCCCTCGATGCGCCCGGGCTGAGAAGGCTCATGGACGAGGATACCTCTCTGGGATACCGGATCATGAAGGCCACCGCCCTGGTCATCGCCAACCGCCTCACCCACACGCGGATCATCCTGGTCGGCGAACGGGGTCTGTCGACTTTGACCGAATACTAGTCAAGGTCACCATCGGTCACGGCGGTTCCTCAAGCCGTGTAAAAAGTCGGCCGCGAGCCGGCATGTCGAATGGTTTGAATCCGCGTGGTTTACGGGCGCGGGCAATATCGACTTGGGAGGTTTTGTAACATGAAGGATTCAGAATCCATTATCGAAAGGGCGATCAAGAACGAGGAGGAGGCCTATGACTTCTACATGGACCTCTCCCGGAGAATCGGGGACAAGGAGGCGAAGGATACGCTTCTGTTTCTTGCCCAGGAAGAGAAGGGGCACAAGGAATACCTGCTTAAATACCGTCAGGCGGGCTTTACCGGTCCGTCGCGGCCGGTGATCGACTACAAGGTCGCGGAGAACCTTGTGAAGCCGGACCTCCAGAAGGATATCCAAAGCAAGGACGTCTATCTCATTGCGGCCAACCGCGAGCTCAACGCCCATAATTTCTACAAGGGGCTGGCCGAGCTCCACCCGGCGGGCGACATCCGGGAGATGCTGCTGCGCATGGCCGCCGAAGAGCTCAAGCACAAAGAGAAGATGGAATACCTCTACGCCAACACCGCCTTTACCCAGACGGCTGGGGGATAGAGAAGGAGAAAGGACCGATGGAGGGTCTCGTTCCGAAGAAGATTTTTTTCACCAAGGGCGTCGGCACCCACAAGGACGAACTCCACTCCTTCGAGCGGGCGCTTCGCGATGCGGGGATCGAACGGTGCAACCTGGTGCAGGTCTCCAGCATCTTCCCCCCCGACTGCAAGATGATATCCAAAACACAAGGGCTTAAGGAACTGATCGCGGGGGCGATCACCTTCTGTGTCCTGAGCCGCTGCTGCAGCAACGAACCGAAGCGCCTCCTGGCCGCTTCGGTCGGCTGTGCCATCCCAGCCGATCAGCGATCCTACGGCTACATCAGCGAGTACCACTCCTTCGGCCAGACGGAGAAGCAGGCGGGGGATTACGCCGAAGACATGGCCGCGGCCATGCTCGCCTCCACACTGGGAATCGATTTCAACGTCGATGAAAGCTGGGACGAGAAGAAGGAGATTTTCAAGATCAGCGGGAAGATCGTCCGGACCCGAAATGTCACCCAGTCGACCATCGTGAAGAACAGTGGATACACCACGGTCCTTGCGGCGGCGGTCTTCATTTCCTGATGGATTTAAACTTTAACGATCTTCCCCGAGGGCATCATTTCGGGAGATTAAGGAGAACGATGGAGATCTTTCAAGCCGTCACGACCAGAAGAAGCATCCGGCGGTTCAAACCGGATCCCGTTCCCGAGGCGCTGCTCCGGGAGATCCTGGACGCGGCCCGCTGGTCTCCCTCCTGGGGGAATACCCAGCCCTGGGAGATCGCGGTCGTCACAGGCGAACCCCTGGAGGGCCTCCGGAAGGCCAACCGGCAGCGGTTCCTGGACGGCGTCATTCCTGAGCCGGACACCCCCATGCCCGGCATCTGGCCGGAACCGCTGAAACAGCGATACCAGGGGATTGGGAAAAAGGTCCTGACTGCACTTTCGATTCCCCGCGGGGACGAGGAGGCCCGCCTCCGCCATTACGGAGACATGTTCGCCTTCTTCGGCGCCCCCTGCCTTCTTCTGTTCTGCGTGGATAAAAGCCTCGCACGGGAATACGCGATGCTGGATACGGGCGCAATTGTTCAGTCCGTCTGCCTGCTCGCCCACGCCCGGGGGCTCGGGGCTTGCATCATGGCCGCCTCGGTAAACTACCCGGCGCTGATCCGTCAGATCGTCCCGATTCCGGAAACCCGGGCCATTCTGGCCGGCGCCGCACTGGGCTATCCCGACGCTGAGGCGCCGATCAACCAGTTTGCAAGGGAAAGGGCGAATCCGGACGAATTCACCCTCTGGTGCAAATGAATGTGAAAGCGGCAAACAGCAGTACTCCACAGACCTGTATGCAGAAGATCGGAGATGCGGAAATCTCCTATCTCTTCTACGAGGGAGACGGACCGTCCCTGATCTTCCTCCACGCCACCGGTTTTATGCCATGGCTCTGGCATCCCCTTGCGCGGGAGCTCGCCGGCAGCTACCGTATTTTCGCCCCCTACTTTTGCGACCACCGGGAAACCGATCCGGAAAACGGGGGGCTCGAATGGATTACCCTTGCCGAAGACCTTTCCCGTTTCTGCGAGAGCCTGCATCTGGAGAAGCCCTTTCTGGTCGGCCATTCCATGGGGGCGACGGTGTCCATGATGGCCAATGCCGCGGGTGGTCTCCCCGCGACGGGCATGGTCCTCATCGAGCCCATTCTCCTCCCGCCGGAATTCTACAAGCTCCGCATCAGCGTGGAACAGCATCCGTTTGCCTCCAAGGCAATCCGGCGGACGAACTTCTGGCAGGACCGTGACGAGGCCAGAACCTATCTTCACTCCCGTTCCCTGTTCCAGGGTTGGGATGAGGAGATGCTGGAGCTCTACCTTCGCTACGGCATGTCCGGGGAAGACGGGGGACTCCGTCTGACGTGCAGCCCGCGCCGCGAGGCGGCCCTCTTCATGGGGGGAATGCAGTACGACCCCTGGCCGCTCCTTTCCCGGGTCTCCTGCCCCGTTCTCATCCTGGAAGGGGAAAAGAGCAATAATCGGGAGTTCATTGATCAAAACCGGATCCTGTCCCTCATCCCGGATTGCACCTACCACCGGGTTGAAGGCGCCGGGCATCTGATCCCCATGGAAAAACCGCGGGAGGTGACCCGCCTCATCCGGGAGTTCTGCCGTTCCCTGCGGCCGGGGAAAAAATGAGCGAAGATATGTCATGAAAAGCGGAACTCTTTACAGAATATATATTGATGGACGACCATCCTGGTGAGTCACACGATTTCGCACGCAGGAGGGCACGGTCAGGCCGGGGCCCGGTGATGCGGAACCGCATATTTGAAAGGGAGGAAACGCGTATGGCAAATGTGAAGAAGGACGTGAAAAAGGCCGCGGTGAAGAAGGCGCCGGCAAAACCGGTGAAGGCCGCGGCAAAGGTCCCCGCGAAGGCTGCGGTAAAGGCCCCGGCGAAGGCCGCGGCAAAGGCCCCCGCGAAGGCCGCGGTAAAGGCCCCCGCGAAGGCTGCGGCAAAGGCCCCGGCAAAACCAAAGGCTCCGGCAAAAGCGAAGGCAAAGACGGTCGCCAAGGCCAAACCGGCAGCCAAAAAACCAGCCGGGGCGAAGAAGTGATTCCCTGACCCGCCGCAAGAAACGTGCGCCGGGAACCCGAACGCGGCACATCGGGTTCCCGGCACCTTAAAACCACGGGCAGGAGGGGGAAGACGGAACGGAAATGATGCAGGCGGCCTGGGAAATCGAAACGGAAGAGAAGCCCCGTCCGGAGAGACCGCAGACGGCCGAAAACCGCTGGTGCGAAAGGCACGGTTACTTCATCGACGTCGAAGCCTGCAGGGCCAGGGCCAGACAGAGGCAGATCTGCGGCCGTTGCCTCGCCCGCTGGCGGCAACTCTCTCTGCCGTTTCCGGAACCTTTTTAACGGTCTGCATCCTTTACGAAACTTACTCTATTTAACCGTCCGCCCGACGATCCGATAATTGAATTCATAATTCAAGGCGCCGCTCCAGTCCCCCTGGAAGACCCCCTTGTAACGGGTGCCGTGAACGGGTCCGACCGGCTTGCCGTAGGTGTAGAACCAGTTGACGATGGGGCTCCCGGAAAACCCCAGGGCGATCCAGTAGGAACCCGGCATCAGCACGGTGTTCTCCCGGCTGAAATCAAAATCCACCCACCGGTAACCCGGCCGTGGGGAGATCTCCTCGACGTTGACGAGGGCGCTCGCCGCGATGGGGGGGCCGGGCTTCCCGTCCCGGTCCGCGAAAACGTCCACCCAGAGCGACCCTTCCCCCCCGAAGTTGTGCAGGGCGAGGCCAACCTTTTCCAGACGGACCGGCTTCTGCAGAATCACCACCTGGGCGTACTGGGTCAGGTTCGTCGTTACGTATTCGGCGGTCTCGACGAGAAAATTTCGGCGCATCTCGAAGGTGTCCCCGCCGGCGGAGCGGGTCACCCGCGGGAAGGCGAAATCGACATCCTCGGGAAACGCGAGGTTGCCGTAGACCAGGGGCGCATCAAAACGGAAGGCAAGTCTCTCGGTCTCCGTGTACACGGGCGGGGGCGGAACCGGTTTGATCGCAAGTGGCTGGAACGATGCCCGGACCTGCGGACTGAGCAGGAGGTTCCGGGGACCATAGGTCTCCCGCTCCCCCCGGATCCGTACCTCATCCTTCCGAAAGTCCGCGTTCACGGCCTCCTCGAGTCTGGGTTTCCGGATGGCGTCCCGGGCCTGGGTCCAGGTGAGCAGGCCGTCGTTTTTCGTCTCGTTGTTGTCGACGCCCACCTCGACGCGGATAAAACGGCTGGAGACAAAAAGCACGGAGTTCTGGGGATCGAACGGAACCCAGCCCAGATCGGGGAACCAGACCTCGATCCAGGAGTGGCGTCCCTGGCCCATCTTGAAGGTCATCACCCCCTGCTGCCAGGCCACGTCGAAGGGCCGGTTCATGGTGATGCCGTTGACGATCCGGGTGGGGATGCCGGCCGCCCGGAGGAGGGCGGCGCTCAGGTGAGAGAAATTCTGACAGTTCCCCTTTCCCGACTCGAGCGCATAGACCGCGTCATATTGCAGGGGAGGATTGACGTAGGAGACATGATCCACCACCCAGGAGATCAGCCGCTGGACCGCGTCGAATTCGGTGCTAACCCCCTGCGTCAACTCACCCGCCAATGAACGGATCTTGGCATGATTGGATTGGACCTGTTCCGTCATCCCGAGATAATCCCGGAGCTCCCGTGGGACCGCCGTCAGGGGGAAGGGGGCCTTTGTCTCGATGGTATCGAGGCCCGTTGTGTTGACCGCAGTGACCAAGAGGCGGACATCGATCAGACCCGGGGGGCTGTTCCACACGGCGGTCAGGATGTGGTTTCCCCGGCTGTCCTCGCTGTTTTTCCGCTCATCGGGACGGGGAACGAACGAGACGTCGGTGTCCCGGATCTCCTGGCGGAAGGTGGGCGACTCGAAGCTCCGGGGCATCACAAAGCTGAGCGTGGTCTTCCGGACATCATCGCCCGCGGTGATTGTCTCCCTCAGTTCGTAACGGATCTCCGCCCCCATCCCTCCCCGGACCGTGTAATTCTCCGCCCGGACCGGAACCACCGAAAGCAGGATCAAACCCAAAATCGCGCCAAGTCGCTTTTTCATCTTCCGTCTCCTCACTTGCGGGCCGGGGCAAAAGGGCTCCGCCAAATCGAACTTGTGATTATGGGGACACGATGCGGCATCGTGTCCCCATAACTGAACAGAACATACCGCCGCTTTTTACGGGTTTGCCGGCCTGCAGATCACCTCTCTGACACGGAGGTCAAAAAGATGGGAACTGGTCGCCGGCCTGAGGACGAGGGCCGTATCCGCCCCTTTCCCCGTGCCGCCGACGGAGATCACATCCTCGCCGGTCCGAACGAGACCGGCGTCCGCGGCCATCAGGGCGATCTCGACGGCTACCTTCGTCCCCTGGCCGAAGATCCGGAGGGTGTAGGCCATGATCTCGTCGACCTGATACGCGCCGACCTTGTTCCGCACGCCGCGTCCGACGCCGCCAAAGGCATGCGCGCAGGTAAGGACCTCCACGCCCTGCGTCTGGAGCGCCCGGCGGTCCTCCTCGCTCATGTCCTGGACATTGGGCTTATTGTATCCCGTCACATGCGTGACGGCTACGATCTTCAGGGCCGGATCGAAACGCTTGAGCGCCTCAAAGGCCGTCCGGCCGCTGTTCGTCGCCATGACGATCCGGTCGATGGAAAGTTCCTTCGCCCGCCGTCCGACGGCATCGAGGACGGCCCCCGTATTGGCGGGACCGGGCTTCGGAAAATACCGGCAGGGAATCTCTGAAAACGATGGGGATTCTGTCATTTTTTCGGCCTTTAAAAAAGCGGACTGGTTTTGAATCCGCCAGCGAGCCCTTCCCCGCAGCTTGCTGCGGGGTAAGCGAGCATAGACGAATGTTTTATTCCTCTTAAGGATCGAAGATTCTCCGCAGCAAGCTGCGGAGAGCTTCAAATTATGATAAAGAACGACGGGATTCGTGTCAACGATTATTCACTGCCGGCGCCGGTCGGGAAAATAGATGAAAAAATACCGTTTGACAAAAGGGAAATAATCGTTATTTTAGCAAAAATTCTGACGGACCGCAAGAAGGTCCGAAACAAAGGAGACCACCATGTTTTCCGTATCTGAAAAAGCGAGTGAAATGATTAAGGAATTCCTTAAGAATCGAACGGAGGCCCCATCCATCCGGGTCCTCATGCAGGAGGGCGGCTGATCGGGGCCCTCTCTGGGCATGGCTCTGGATGAGTCAAAACAGAACGATGAAGTATTCGAGGATCGAGGGGTCACCTACCTGGTTGAAAAGGACCTTTTTGAAAAGGTCAAGCCGATCGGGGTGGAATTCATCACTACACCGCGGGGGGGCGGGTTCAAGCTGACCTCCAGCCTGAGTCAGCAGGAAGGCGCCTGCGGCTCCTGCACCAGTTGCTAAAGAATCATGCCCCGGGGGCCAGAAAAAGTGTCCCCGGGGCTTTTTCTTTGAGCGTAACCCCCTTTCAAGAAAGCATGTTGCTCAATTCCATGACCGTCGACGATCCCATCCCCACCGACCGGAACCGTGCCGACGACCTGATGAAATCGGGACGTCCCGCCGAGGCGGTCCCCATCTATCGCAAATGGGTCGAAGCACATCCGGATGAGGATTCGCACCTCCTCGCCCTCGCCTGGGCGCTTCACGACAGCGGGAAAACGGAAGAGGCAGTCGCCTGTTTCGAACAACTTTTTCGGAAGGAACTTTCGCGCAAGCTCTTCACCGGGTTTGCCTACGACGAACTCGTCCGGATCTACCGGGAGGGGAAAAACGGGGAGGCCCTGGTTTCGGTCTGCGAGCGGGCCGCGGCGGCGCAGCCGGAGGATACCGGCCTGATTCGAACGCTGGGAGAGGCTTATCTTGCAGCGGGAAAGGCCGCTGAGGCGGCGCGGGTGTTTGAAAGGCTGACCGGAATCGAACCGGATGCGCCGGAACACTGGTGTTCGCTCGGCGAGGCATGGCTCACCGCCGGCGATCGCGAGCGGGCCGAAGCGGCATACAACAAGGCCGCGGAGATCGACCCCGCGGCCGAAGCCGCCTTTTTCAGCCGCCTGGCGGACAGCCTTCTCCGCGCCGGATATCCGGAAAGGGCAAAGGCAGCCTGGGAAAAATCCCTGGCGGCGCGTCCCGCCGACCCTTTCTGCTGGATGGGCATCGGCGATTGCCAGATCCGCCTGGGGAAACCGGACGCCGCTGCGGAGGCCTACGGCCGGGCCGCCGATCTTCAGCCGGCGCCCGCGGGGGGCTGCTGGCACCGTCTGGGAAATCACCTCGCAAAGGAAGGCCTCCATTCCCACGCGGCGGCGGCGTTCACCAAAGCCATCGCCTCCGAACCGGAAAACCCTCTCTATCACCTGCGCCTAACTGCCGCCTTCGCCGCCCAGGGTCGGAATGACCTCGCCGCGGCCACCCTCCGCCGGGCGGAGGCGCTGAAACCCTCCCCGACACATCCACTAAAAAATCTCAGCCCTTCCCCATCTTCTGCAGCGTCTCCTGAAAGACGTGGTAGAAGGCCCTGTTGTCGGCGACCCCCTGTTTGACGATCTTTCCCGCGTCCCCGATGCTCTTGAGGTTGATGACAATGTTGACGCTCCGGTTGAAGGCGGCCATATTATCCATCGTCCGGTATTTTTCACTGACCAGGGCGACGAAGATCCGCCGCCGCATCGTCATGTTCAGGTTTTCCAGATACTGGAGGAGATCGTTCGTCTCCGGATTCGCCGTATCGAATAGTTCGTTCAGAACGACGACATCGAAGACGTGAAACCGCATCGCCTTGAGGGCGTCCTTCGCCGAAACCGGAACCGTAATCTGGTAGCCCAGCTCCTTGAGGCCGCCGCTGATCTTCTCCCGGACGGCCGGATCGGTTTCGCAGACCAGGGCGGTCGCGCCCCCTTCTTCCACGAAGTCGAACGGCCTGTCCGCGGCGTCGTAACCTTCCGCCGCTACCTCATTCAAAAGGGCCTTCTGCTCTTCCATGACCTGTCCCCTCTCCTTAGAATTTTCTCACCGGTTTTCCGTAACCCTTGTCCACCTCGAGCTTGCCGATGTCCGTCGTGGTCTGCCCGCGCGAGCTCTTCACCGAGTCGATGCCGCGGCCGACGATTCCTTTGTTGGAGGCGTAGGCCTTCCCGGTCTCTTCGCTGATCTGTCCCTTGCCAAAGAGATCGACGATGTAGTCGTCGAAGGTGACCATCCCGAAGGCCTTCCCCGCCTGGATGATCTCGTAGTAGGTTTTTCCCTCCGATTCGCCGTGGAGGATCGTGTCCTTCACCCGGAGGTTGGTCCCCATGACTTCGAAGGCCGCGACGCGTCCGCCCCCTTCCTTGGGAAGGAGGCGCTGGCAGACGATCCAGCGGACCGTATCGGCAAGCCGGATCCGGACCTGGTTCTCCTCTTCGGTGGAAAACATGCCGAGGACGCGGTTGATCGTCTGCCCGGCGTCGACCGTATGGAGGGTGCTCAAGACGAGATGCCCCGTTTCGGCGGCGGACAGGCCGATCTCGACCGTCTCCCGATCCCGCATTTCGCCGACGAGGATCACCTTCGGCGCCTGGCGGAGCGCGGCCCGCAACCCGCTCGCAAAGGTATCGAAATCGTTCCCCATCTCCCGCTGGTTGAAGGTGGCCATCTTGTGGGGATGGGAGTACTCGACCGGGTCCTCGAGGGTGACGATGTGGACCGACTTTCTTTCATTGATATCATTGAGGAGCGCCGCGAGCGAGGTTGTCTTGCCGCTCCCCGTCGCACCGGTCACGAAGATGATCCCGTTCTTCTCCTCGGCCATCTTGTGGAAGGCCTCGGGAAGGTTCATCTCCTGGAAGGTCGGGATCCGGGTCTCCAACTTTCGCAGGATGATGGAGTAGTTCCCCCGCTGGGAGAAAATGTTCACGCGGAAACGGGCCTTGCCCGGCAGCTCGTACGAGGAGTCGCACGATCCCTGGGAAAGGAGGAGCTCCGTCAGCCGCCGGTCCTGGTTGATCAGGTTCAGCGCGAAGATCTCCGTCTGGAAGGGGGTCAGTTTCCGGAAGGGCGGGTCCAGCTCCACGCCGGTGAGCTGGCCCGAGCTCTCCACCTGAAAGGATTTCCCCACCGTGATGTTCAGATCCGACACGTTCTTGTAAGCATCGAGCATCTTGCCCAGGATAAAATCGATTTCCGGTTTTCTCATGGATTGCCTCCTTAAAATAGGCCTTTCGCCGGTCGCTTACGCCTCAGTGAAGTCCGTCGGCGGATTCTTCAGGAACGGCCGGAACCGCTGCTTGTCGTTCGCCTTCAAGTACGCCTCGTCGCCGCTGATCCACCCCTTGTTCAGGAGTTCCTGGATCGCATCGTCGAGAAGCTGCATCCCGTATTTCTTCCCCGTCTGGATCATGGAGGGGATCTGGAAGGTCTTGGATTCGCGGATCAGGTTCCGTACCGCGGAGCTCGCGATGAGGATCTCCAGGGCGGCGCAACGCCCCTTTTTGTCCACCCGCTTGAAGAGGACCTGGGCGATGACCGCCCGGATACCGTCCGCCAGCGTGGAGCGGATCTGCATCTGCTCACTCGCGGGGAAGACCTCGATGATCCGGTCGACGGTCTTGGCGGCGCTCGTCGTGTGGAGGGTACCGAAGACGAGATGGCCGGTGGAGGCCGCCTCGACGGCGAGCGAGATCGTCTCCAGGTCGCGAAGCTCGCCGACGAGGATGATGTCCGGGTCTTCGCGCAGCGCGCCGCGCAGGGCCGCCGTGAAGGATTTCGTATGCCGCCCGACCTCCCGGTGGTTCACGATGCAACTCTGGCTTGTGTGGACGAATTCGACCGGATCCTCGATCGTGATGATGTGGTCCTTCCGGGTGATGTTGGCCTCGTTGATGATCGCCGCGAGCGTCGTCGATTTGCCGCTTCCCGTCGGTCCGGTGACCAGGACCAGCCCGCGCGGGAGGGAGGCCAGCTTGGAGACGACCGCGGGCAGCCCCAGTTCCTGGGCGGAGACGATCTTACTCGGGATCTCGCGGAAGACCGCCGCGCAGCCGAACTGCTGCTGGAAGAAGTTCGCGCGGTAGCGGGCGAGCCCGGGAATCTCGTAGGCAAAATCGACGTCTCCCGTCTCCTCGAAATGCTTGACCTTGTGCTCGGGGGTGATCTCGTAGAGCATTGCCTTGAGCCCGTCGTTGGTCAGGACGTCGAACTTGATCCGTTCCACCTCTCCCCGAATCCGAAGGGCCGGCTGCTGGCCGGTGACGAGATGCAGGTCCGATGCACCCTGGTCATGCATCAACTGGAAAAAGGCGTCGATTTTTGCCATGGAGTTCCTCCTTTGGAATCAATCAGCAGGGTTTCTATTTTTTATAAAGGCTCTGTTCTTCTCCCGGTCTTAAGAAATGCAGTGCAATCGGGACGCGCCGCAACCCGCGCCCCCGATGAAGTCCCGGGGCGGGTTTCGCAACGGCGCGAAGTATAGGAGAAAGTCTGCGGCTTTGTCAAGATGAAAGGGGAAATATGAACCATCTGAACCGTTGACAAACGGCGGGTGGCGGATATAATGACGCCTATTCCCCATACCGGAGGAGAAAAAACCATGCCCCTGTTTGATTATCAGTGCAAGAAATGCGGTCAGATCGACGAATACATTGTGAAAATGGTTCAGACCAAGGGTCTCAAATGCAAGAAATGCGGGAGCAAGGAGTTGACGAAACTGCTGGGCGTTCCGAACGTCACCGTGGCGAATCCGAACCGCAAGGAGTCGCCATATTCCTTTAAGCGCAAACCGATGTTTGATTGAAGGGCCGTTGACCGCGATCGGGGTCCTGTGATGATGAGACCCTTTTCCCTTTTTCGCTGATTTGCCGGGAGATTGGGAACGGGACACCCCATGTCCGGACGCGGGCTTTTCCATTGGGAGCGACAGCCGATGATCACCGTTGTACTTCCCCGGAGCGCCGGTTCCAGGGACGAGGGGTTTCCGAACGCGTTCCTCCGGAACCCCCTGATCCGGAAGATTGTTGTCCTCGATGCCGGCGGCGGATCGCCGCTGCCGGTCCGTTGCGAGACGCTCGCCTGCGATGACCCCGAGGGCGGCCGGACCTGGAACGCCCTCCTCGCCAGTGTGGCCACACGGTATCTTCTCTATTTTCCCCGCACGGATGTCCGGCCCGATCCCCGCGCAACGGCCCGTCTGCTCGCCGTGGCCGAGGCGACCGGGGCGGGGATGGTCTATGCGGACTATGCCGAGATCCACGGCGAAACCCTGCGGGAGCATCCCGTGAACGACTATCAGCAGGGAAGTCTCCGCGACGGCTTCGATTTCGGTCCCCTGATCCTGATTTCGACGGCCGCCGCCCGCGGGGCGCTGCGGAAATACGGGGAGATTCCTCCCTGCCGGTGGGCGGGCTGGTATGATCTCCGCCTGAAGCTCTCGACCGATCGGGAGCTCTTCCATCTCCCGGAGCGCCTCTCGGTGCTGGCGGAAGCCGCACGGGCGGGAGCGGGCGGGACCGGTACGGCCGGAGGGGGCCAATTCGCCTATGTCGACCCCCGGAACCGGATATACCAGCAAGAGATGGAGGGGACCGCGACGGCGCATCTCAAACGGATCGGGGCCTGGCTCGCCCCGGCGTTCCGGGACATTCCGCCTTCGAATCACCCCTTTCCCGTCGAGGCGAGCATCGTCATCCCCGTCCGGAACCGGGTCCGGACCGTGGCGGACGCGGTGGGAAGCGCCCTCGCGCAGCGGACCGATTTCCCCTTTAACGTGATCGCCGTGGACAACCATTCCACCGACGGCACGACGGGAATCCTCGCGGACCTCGCCTGTCGGCATTCCTACCTTACGCACATCATCCCGGAGCGGCGCGACCTCTCCATCGGCGGCTGCTGGAACGAGGCCGTCTTTTCCGAAGCCTGCGGCCGGTACGCCATCCAGCTCGATTCGGACGACCTCTACCAGGGGGACGATGTCCTTCGGCGCCTCGTTGACGCGCTGCGGCGGGGAAACTGCGCGCTGGTCGTCGGCTCCTACACCATCGTCGACGGAGACCTCAGCGAGATTCCGCCGGGTCTGATCGATCACCGGGAGTGGACGGAAGAAAACGGGCGGAACAACGCCCTCCGGATCAACGGCCTGGGGGCGCCCCGGGCCTTCGATACAACGATCCTGCGCGGGACCGGGTTTCCCAACGTCGGCTACGGCGAGGATTACGCGGTCGCCCTCCGCCTGTCCCGGGAGTACCGGATCGGCCGGATTTACGAGAGCCTCTACCTCTGCCGCCGCTTGGAGGGGAACACGGACGCGGCCCTTACCGTCGAGCAGGCGAACCGCCACGACGCCTACAAGGACCGGCTCCGGACAATCGAGATCCGGGCGCGCCGGAGACAAAACGGGGTGAGGGGATGGAGATACTGATCCGGCCGTGGCGGATGGAGGATCTGCCGGCGGTTCGGTGGATCCTCTGGGAGTCCTGGATGGCCGCCTACAGCTCCTTCATTCCGGAGGAGGACCTCCGGAGCTATCACGAGGCAACCTACCGGATCGACTCCCTGGGAAACCTGTACAAATCCACGTTTGTCCATGGCTTCATCGGCGAAGCGGACGGGGCGGCAGCGGGTTTCGCCCGGACGCAGTTTCACTTGAACGAAAACCGCCTCTACCTGGCCTCACTTTACCTGCTGCCGGCCTTTCAGGCCAGGGGAATCGGCGGGGGGCTCCTCCGGACCGCGGAACAGAGGGCCCGGGACTACGGCCTCGAAGAGCTCTGGGTTGGCGTGATGGTCCAAAACGAACCGGCCGGACGCTGGTACGAAAAGCGCGGCTTCCGGTTCGTGAGGGAGGAACCGTTCCGGATGGGCCGGACGACCGTCCCCCATCGGATCGGTTACAAGGTGATCGGGGAACAAGACTGAAGACGGAAATCGATTGCCGGCCGCCTTCTGATGGTTGCGTGCTAACTTCTTTCTGCCAATAGAATTGTTCAATCGGAAAGCCGCAACATAGAATTGTCATTTGATGGCGGATGAAGTATAAGAAATATCGGGTTGTTAATTGGGGATGTTTCTATGCAAGCCATGCCTATAAGAATCTTCCTTGTCCTGTTTATGCTTGCTTTAATCTACCCATCTTCATTGATTGCCGCACGAATACAATCGCCGCCTGAGATCAAGAGGGAGTCGCCCACGCCGCCCGAAATTCTCAAGACCGATGCCGGCCAGAGGGAGTCGGCAGAAGCCTTGCCCGGATTGACAGGGAAACGGATGTAAAGTATCGGGCCATGGATGCGTACATGGTGCTGGATGAGATGGGCAATGCCGGCAATCCCATGAACATCGTTATTCTTGACGCCTGTCGCGACAATCCTTTCGGCAAGAGTTTCCGGACCGCCTCCCGCGGCTTGGCGATCATTTCCTCTGCGCCCCGCGGGACTTTAGTGTCTTATTCCACAAGTCCCGGTAACGTAGCAGCGGATGGCGGAGGTCGCAATAGCCCATATACCGGATCTTTGATGAAGCATATGATGACTCCCGGACTGCCCATTGAAGAGGTCTTCAAGAATGTGCGGCAGGACCTCGGCCGATAGACGGGGGGGAAACAGATACCCTGGGAGTTGTCCTCTCTGGAAGGCAGGTTTTATTTCACACCACAGGGCACTAACCAGAATAATCTGACTGATGCTCCTTCCTACGCAACGAAAGCGGAATCAGATTCTGATACCGAGGCGATGCTGCGTCAGAAGGAAGCCTTGGAGCGGGAGAGGCAGGGACTGGTGCGCGAGAAACAGGCGCTTGAGCGTCAGAAGGCACTCGATGCCGAGCGGGAACAGTTGGCCGCGGAACGCCGCAAGTTTGAAGCGGAGAGGCAACAGATGGCAATGGGGCCGCGTCCCACCGTTACTGGTCCCAGAGAGATCGGCAGGGACGGGCGTTTCATTGCCTATGACAACGGGACAGTCCCGGATACGCGGGAGAACCTGATGTGGGCGGCGAGGGACAACGGGTCGGATATAGACTAGCAAGGCGCCAAGAGCTATTGCGAGAATTATCGGGGAGGTGGGTATACAGACTGGCGGATGCCGACTCAGGAGGAACTGGCGGGGCTGTATGATAAGTTTAAAATTTATAAGTCTGACTGATGAAATCCTAAAATTGTCATGATTCCTGATGTTAATAATCATTTCGATCAAGATATTTTCTTGACATAAACCGCCTATGTTGTCATAAGTGCGGGGAAAGTATAATGTTATCAAGACTAACATGGAGATCGTCAGGGTGAAGAAAATTTTATCGATTCTGATGGGTTTTCTCATAGTAATTCTGACGGCGGGATGTGGTCAGGTTGTTTATCGCGTTAAGCCAGATTCACCTCCAAAAATGGGGATACAAGAAGCGAAGGAGGCTATCGAGCTCAGCCTGTCCCTTGCACAGATACCTCCCAATAAAGATAGTCTTAAATTGCAAGGCGATGAATTGGTAATGTCAACGTTCATGTTGGTTCCCAACTTCCATATGAAGGCAGACTATAATGATATATCGCAAGAGGTAGGAAAGTATGGAAAGAGTTTTGCTGTTCAAGTATACTTTAAAGGTTTAAGCTCCAGAGTAATGCAAACACTCTATTGGAAATCGGAAGGAGATGCGAGGTCATTCGTTGATGCGGCTTATGCACTCCGACCGGCAACATTACGGAAATACCCTGTGAAAAAGGAAATGGCTATATCCCCAACGCCTTCTTCACAAAAAGATGTTCCTCGTGAAGCACCCGAACCAACAAAGATTACCCAACAACGTAAGAGCACTGCTCCGGATTCAGATAAAGGCAAGCCGGCGTCCCCCTTGCCATCTGAAAGTGCATCAACTCAATCTCCTCCCATTGTTTTGGTGGAAAAAACCCCACCAAAGATTACCATTACGTCACCGGACGTAACCGGTTCCCTTAAAGTTGCGGCCAAGGAATCAAGGATTACTGTTGCCGGTGTTGTAGAAAGTAAAATCGGTATCTCCGAAATTACCGTTAATGGGCTTTTGGCAAAGTTGCAGGATAAGGGTAATTTTTCCGCTGATGTGCCCCTCAAAACTGGTCCGAATGATATCGTTATTACGGCATTTGATTCACAAAGAAACAAAACATCACAGCAGCTTATAGTCCATCGTGAAGATATAAAGCCGGACTTAGCGAAGAAAGAGGCCCCTACTGCTGTAGCAGACAAAAAACCCGTGCAAGCACCGACCATTCAGGAAGAAGAAAAGACCCCACCCAAGATCCTGATTGTTTCTCCGAATGTGATCCACAACAGGCCCGTGATCTCAGAGGGATCCAGTATGACTGTTGCTGGCACAGTGGAAAGTAAGATCGGTCTGGTCGACGTTCTGATCAATGGGCAACCGGTTAATGTGGATGAGAAAGGCAATTTTTCTGAGAATATTTTTCTGAAGATCGGCAAGAACGATATCACGATCATGGCGATCGATATACGCAAGAATCAAGTGATAAAGCAATTTGTCGTTAACCGGGAAAGAGTTCTATTTGCTAAAGTATCTCAAACTGATGCAAGTGTCCCCAAAATTGTGATTATCTCTCCGGATGTGACCCGAGCTGTTTCCGTGGTTGCCAAGAAACCCAATATAACCATTATAGGTATAGCCGAAAGCAAAATTGGCATAGCCGATGTCCTGATCAATGGCCAACATGCTGATATAGATGAGAAGGGTAATTTTTCTATTGAT
>JAPLJY010000248.1 GCA_026388345.1 Deltaproteobacteria bacterium | reverse complement strand
GATAAAATTCCACTGGGGCACATTTTTCCGGATAAATTCGATGTTGTCGCACTGCACCCGAAAGCAGTCCCGCGGCGCGATAAATTCCGCGCCGCTGCGGATCAGCTCCTCCAGGGAGGTGTCGTTCTGGACGCTGCCCCGGAGCTTTTCCCAGGGGATTCCCCTTTGCTCGGCCAGAGCCAGGAACATGGGAAAGAGAATCGCCGTGTTGGACGGATAATGGGTGACGATGGATGCGGTAATTTCGTCCAGACGGATATCCTGGAAGATGAGATCCATGTCATCGACCGAATCGACGCAAACGCCGGACATTCCCACCTGGCCCTGGGAAAGGGGATCGTCGGAGTCGTACATCTGGATCGTCGGGATGTCGAAGAGGATGTTCAGACCCGTCGCACCGTGGTCCAGCATGAATTTGATCCGCTCGTTCGTGTCCTCGGGAGACCCGAAGCCGGTGAGCTGGCGCATCGTGAATTCCCTGCCGCGGTACATGTTGGCGTGGATCCCCCGGGTGAAGGGTTCCTGGCCGGAATTGCCCAGGTCTTCCTGATAGTCGAAATCGGGGTGGGACAGGGGGGTGTAGAGCATTTCCCGGGGAATATCCGATCCCAGCACCGTCCGGGGTGTTTTCAACCAGGCCTTGCGGTCCTTCTCCCGCACAGCGGACTGCATCCATCCGGCGAATTCCTTGCGCAGGATCTCCAGCGCAGCCGTATTGTACAGGGGTGTCCGCTCTCGGGCCGATATCATATCGGTCAGGATTTCCTTGGTTGTTCTTTCCTTGTCGTTCATGGGGGCTGTTCTCCTCCTGTAAGCTGGTCGCCGCGATCTTTTTTTAAGATCCTGCGATCAGGATGATCCTCTGTTGCGGAGGTGGATCCGTGACACCGTCGGATTCCGCATTCGTATTCGCTAATCTGGTATGACCAATAACGTAAGTGAGATTATCTGTCAAGAAAAATTTTTAATAACCGGCAATAGAGCCGTATTTACAAAATATAATATGATCGGACTGTTACTGTACGATCAGCACCCTTTCGGAATATCTGGTATTACCATATACCATATTGACAATCAGTGATGCCCCATGCTATATATAACAAAACGACGGAGAGAGACGATGTTTACCACCCTTCCACGGAAACGATTTTCCGATGAAATCGTCGAACAGATGATCGGCCTGATCAAAGACGGTCACCTCAAACCGGGCGATTCCCTTCCTTCCGAGCGGGAAATAGCGCAACAATTAGGTGTCAGCCGACCTCCCCTGCGGGAAGCCCTGAAGACGCTGGAATGTCTCGGTTTCATTGAAATCAAGCAACGGCGCAAGAGCATCGTCAAGTCCGTGGCCGATTTCTCCTTCCAGAATCCTCTGGCAAAGGTCATCCAGGGCGATGCCGCCATGGTTGTCCAGTTGCTTGAGGTGCGTAAGATATTGGAATCCTGGGCGGCTGCCGAGGCAAGTCGGCTGGCAACAGAGGAAAATATACGGGCACTCGAAACGGTTTACCAGGACCTGGAGCGGGATTTCCAAAATGACGAACTGGGTGTGGATGCGGATGTTCGTTTTCATCTGTCCATCTATCAAGCCACGCAAAACACCGTCCTGTCTCACATCGCTTCCACGCTGTTGGCGCTATTACATGAGACCCAGCGGGTAACAAGACAGGTCATGTTCGCGGAAACGGTGAACAAAGAACGCCTGCTGCAACAGCATTCTGCGATCCTTGGCGCCATCCGTGAACGAAATCCGGAAAAGGCGAGGGAAGCCATTCTGACACATCTGGATTACGCGGAAAACTACTTCGTGACCCGTTCGTCAAAGTCAAATTGAGGGGGATTGTCGATGCTGGAAATCAAGGATGCGGTTGCGGTGATCACGGGTGCCGGAAGCGGCATCGGGGAGGTCTTTGCGAAATACTGGGTGCAGAGGGGCGGCAAGGTCGTGATTGCCGATGTCATCCCGGAGAATCTTTCGCGGGTCGAAAAGGAGATCGTCAGGCTGGGCGGGGAGGTCAGGTCTATCTTTTGCGATGTGACGAAGGAGGATGATAACAGTCGGCTGGCTGCCCTTGCCATCGAGACATTCGGATCCATCAACCTCGTTCTTCCCTGTGCGGGCATCATCAAGGACGGCCTGCTGCTCTCGACGGACAGAGAGACCGGGAAAGTGAATAAGAAGATGTCGTTGGGGCAATTTCAGTCCGTTCTGGATATCAACCTGACCGGTGTCTTTTTAACGATCCGGGAGTGTGCCGAGCAGATGATCAATTCCGGTTCAAAAGGACTGCTCTGCCTGCTGTCGTCGACCGGATCATTGGGTACGGCAGGTCAAATCAACTATTCTTCCTCCAAGGCGGCCATGTCCGTGATTCCCAAGGTTATTACCGCCGAGTTTTTCCGGAGAAATCTGACGGGCCGCATCCGCTGTGTTGCGGTTGCACCCGGCTATGTGGCCACTTCCATGGTCAAGGGGATGGACGCCAAGGCCCTGAACAAAATTCTCGACGAGGTTCCCATCGGCCGCCTGATCGAACCGGAAGAAATTGCCTCGCTGGTATGCGAGCTATACCGGAATGAGGCGATCACGGGCGAGGTCTTCTTTATCCACGGGGGCTTGAGACTCGGATCGCGGGGCTGACCCGGCCACATTTCATAACATTACTTACCCCTGCCGGATGGACGCAACCATTCATCAACGGTTCGGCAAACATGCCGATCGGTCGGATCGATTACGTCGGCGTATGTTATCACGGCAATTGATCCTGTCGAACACCTGTGATAGAAGCGCTTGGAGGACGTAAGTAAAGATTACGGCAAAAGGAGACCCTGTGATTCATAAACTCGATTCATTTTTTGAACCCCGCAGCGTTGCGGTGATCGGGGCGACTTCGATCCGCCATAAGCCGGGCAATGATATTCTTCTGAACATCATCGCAAACGGTTACCCGGGAGAACTTTACCTCGTGAATCCCAAAGGGGGTGAGATTGAGGGGAAGAGGGTCTATTGTTCCATCAGCGATCTTCCCGAGGGGATCGACTTGGCCGTGATCATTCTCCCTGCAAAGCTGAATCCCCAGGCGATCCGTGAATGTGCGGCCAGGGGAATCAATGCCATCGTTCTTGCGGCTGGGGGATTTTCCGAAGTGGACGACGAGGGGCGGCTTCTGCAGTGCGATCTGGAAACGGTGGTGAGGGAGACGGGCGTCAGGGTCATCGGGCCGAACACCTCCGGGGTGACGTCCACCCCCTTCAATTTCACATCAAGTTTTTTCCCGCTGGGGAAGGTCCCCCGGGGCAATGTCTCTTACATCGCCCAGACGGGCAACTTCGCCACGCACACCATGCGCTATATTGCCACGGGCGAAAACTACGGGGTGGCGCGCGTGGTCGGCATCGGCAACAAGGTCGATGTCGATGAGAGCGATGTCCTTGAATATTATGCAACCGACCCGGAGACCAAGGCCATTTTCGTGTACCTGGAGAGCCTGAAAAGTCCGAAGCGGTTTTTCGAAATCGCGCGGGAGACGACCCGGCTTAAACCGATCATCATGCTCAAAGGTGGGAGCACCGAGGGCGGTTCGCACGCCGCGGGGGCGCACACCGCCGCGCTGGCCTCCGATGACCGGATCATCGACGGGGCCTTGAAGCAGGCCGGAATCGTAAGGATCTACAAGTACTCCCATCTGATCCTCGCAGCAAAGGCCCTGTCCGCCATGCCGCTCCCCCGGGGAAACCGCGTGAGTTACCTGGCGCCGTCGGGGGCCATGCTCGTGGCGATGACCGATATGTGTCAGAAGTACTGGAACCTCGATGTGCCGGCCCTGGAGGAATCGAGCCGCCGGCGCCTGCAGGAGATCAGTCCGCCTTACATCCGCATGCGCAATCCCGTGGATATCTGGCCGTCGGCCATCGTGCACGGGATCGAATTCGCGTACCGGGAGGGGATGGAGGCGGTTTTGAAG
>JAPLJY010000330.1 GCA_026388345.1 Deltaproteobacteria bacterium | reverse complement strand
CAAACCAGCGAAAAATCACCCCTGGAACAAGAGCTGGAAAGACTGGATGCCCTCCCGACAACGGAGGATATCTGCCTATTGACCAAATAGGACATTTCTACTTTGCTAGGAATAGGACATTTCTACTTTGGCTTGACACGGTGATAAAATCTCCTTGACAGATCAGGCCGCCTCCCCTACCCTTGCCCCGCTTGAAAACAAGTTCTTGTCGGTATTACTCCGTCAGCAATACATGCCGGCGCTGTCGTTCCCGCAAAAGCGGGATCCGTAGAGACGACTGGATGCCGAATCAAATACTGCCCCGGACTCGATCCCAAAGTCCGGCATTGCAACCTTCGACATGTTTACTTGCCGGAGTCATAAACTACACTTCGAGAGGTCTGCTTGTGCATTTTGATCTGTGTAAAAGAATCATTGAAAACGTATCCCATGTGATTGTCGGAAAGGAGAGTTCCATCGAGTTCCTTCTGGTCGCCCTGCTGGCCGAAGGTCACGTGTTGATCGAAGACATTCCGGGTCTGGGAAAGACATTGATCGCCAAGTCTCTGGCAAGAAGCATCGGCGCCTCTTTCAAAAGGGTGCAGTTCACCCCCGATCTGTTGCCCGGAGACATCACCGGTTTCAATGTCTACAATCAGCAGACGGGCCACTTCACGTTCCAGCCAGGCCCGGTCATGACCCACGTGCTTTTGGCCGACGAGATCAACCGAACCATCCCCAGGACGCAATCGAGCCTCCTGGAAAGCATGGAGGAGCGGCAGGTCACGGTGGATGGAAAAACATACAGCCTGCCTCATCCTTTTTTTGTCATGGCCACGCAGAATCCGATCGAGCTCGAGGGAACCTTCCCCCTGCCCGAAGCACAGCTCGACAGGTTCCTGCTGCGCATACGGCTGGGTTATCCCGGGCAGCAGGAGGAGATCGCGATCCTGGAGCGTTTCCGGGAGAAAGATCCCTTGCGGAAGTTGGAACCCGTGGCGACGCCCGAACAGATCGCCGAATTGCAGGAAGCCCGGAAACGGATCCGCGTATCCCAGCCCGTGAAAGAATACATTACGAGCATCGTGAGTGCGACCCGCCACAGTCCTTCTTTGCGACTCGGCGCGAGCCCGCGGGGTTCCCTGAGTCTCATGCGGGCCGGTCAGGCCCTGGCGGCGCTACACGACCGGGACTATGTGCTTCCCGATGACATAAAATCATTAGCAGTGCCTGTCCTTGCGCACCGCTTGATCCTAAAGGAAGAAGAACGGCTGCGGGGGGAGATCCAGGAGCTTCTTCTCGAAGAGATCGTCCGTCAGATCCCTGTGCCCGCTCCCGGCGCGTGAGAGGTGACGATGAGCGCCGACGATCGCAGGCTGCCAAGCCTTTTCCTCATCCCATTGACGCTGGCCATTGTCGGTTTGTTTCTCTTCATGGCTCTGCTCAATGGCCAGCGGGATCTCACGGTGTTGTCCCTCATTCTTTTCGGCATCGCCGCCGGGGCAAAACTCTGGACCCGGTGGAGCCTGGCCGGCATTGAATGCAGCATCAGTATTGACAAGCGCCGGGTGTTTCCGGGCGAGAAGCTCTTTCTGAAGGCGACGGCGGAAAACAGAAAAATCCTCCCCGTGTGGCTGCAGGTGAGGGCGCCCGTCAGCGGCCTTGCCCATGGCGCACCCGTCGAAACCGCGGTCACGGCTGAATCCGGCCTGTTATGGTATCAGAAGGCGAGCTTCCGTTGGGAGCTGACAGCGCTGCGCAGGGGGATCCATCACATCGGGCCGCTCGGCATCACCTCGGGCGACCTGTTCGGCTTTTTCCCAAAGGAAAAGGAGATGGCCGAAACGATCGAGGTGGTGGTCTATCCCCGTCTCGTTCCGCTCAAGCCGCTGACGGCGCCGCGGCGCGATTTTTTTGGCATTCCCGGAGCCGAGAGTCCCGTAGAGGACCCTGTCTATATCCTCGGCACGAGAGACTACCAGCACGGGCGGCCCGCAAAATACATCCACTGGAAAGCGACCGCCCGTCACCACAAGTTGCAGGAGAAGATTTTCGAGCCGTCGGCGCAGGAAAAGATGCTGCTCGTCGTCGATGTCGGCCAATTCGCGCGGCACGGGGCGGAAGAGGCATTCGAGCGCATGCTGGAAACAGTGGCATCCGCGGCTGTGCGTCTCGCTGAGCGCGGCTGTGCCGTGGGACTGGTCACAAACGGCAGGATGACGGGAGAAGGTTCATCCGTCGTGTCCGTTACGAGAAACCCGCGTCAGCTCACCATCCTGATCGAGGCGCTCGCCAGGGTGCGGATGGAACCTGCCCGGGGTCTCATCGACACGTTTCGCCTTCACCTGAGAGTGCCGTGGGGTGTCAGTTGTCTGTACTTTGCCCTTGAGAAAGACGAGACGGCGCGGATGGCCAGGGAATATTTTACGCAGCGACGGATACCCTTCCTGTTTTTTGCCGGCCATCCCTTTTCCGATTCCGCAGAAGCCCGTGTTGCCGGCTCTCCGGCAATCCAGGGACCCGATGATAACCGTGCCGGGGAGGGGCTTGACTGATGGATGTTCGAAAGGGGATGCTCTGGTATCTCGTGAACGGGGCAATGGAGTTGAGCTGGTTCCTGGGTTGGGCCATGTTCTTATCGCTTGTGATCATGCATCGCCCTTTCCCTTTTTTCGAGACCATCGCCGCTTTTGCGCTGGCAGGTTACGTCACCCATTTCTCGACGGGAAAGGGATGGAGGATCGCCAGTGTCCTGGGGATTGAGATATTGGGGCTGATTTGCGCGGCGCTGCTGGTGATCCATGGGATTTATTACGGTTCTTATCCGCTCCTGGACGGCGGCTGGCTCGCCGTGTTTTTTGATGGTTCGCGGGGTGTGCTGGAATGGTTCATCCTTTCGTTGAATCTCTTCCTGATCATAATCCTGTGGACAGGAGGAGTGACCCTTGCCCGGAGGCCAAAGGAATATTACAGCGCGTGCAACCGCTTCGATCTCGGCCTTGCGGCCTTTTTTGCGCTCTTCATTATCAAACTCATTGCGCTGACAAAAGGGGAACTGATGGCAGAAGATTCCCTCTCGTTGCTCTTCGTTTTTCCCTTCTTCCTGTTCGGACTTTTATCGATCGGAATGGACCGGATGCGGGGAACCGCTTCAAAAGCCTTTCTCCCCAGGTACCGCGGGATCGGCGTCATTATGAGTTTTGTCGCGGTCGTACTTCTCGGGACCGGAGGGCTGCTGCTCTTTTTCCTGCCCGGCCTGACCGCGGCCGCGCAGATGGGGTACCGAGCACTCGCGGTTATCGGCAGGCCGCTCGTCCCTGTACTGATCGCCGTCTTGCGCTTTGTCTTCGGACCGCGCGGCAATCATCCCGCTGAGGTTGCGACGAAATCCTCGTCTCTCGCCGATTGGGATAAGATCGCGCCGCAGACGCACGGCTGGTTGATGGAACTCCTGGAAAAAGTCCTGGGCTGGGGGCTTTGGGGGCTGATGCTGCTCGCGCTTCTCATTGTCTCTGCCGTCGCTCTCTTCTATACCCTGAAATGGCTCCTCTCGAGGACAGAGGGTAGCGGACGCCAAACGCAATCGATCTGGTCGCGGTTCGCGGCGCTGTGGGCTTTTCTGGCCGGCACCTGTATGAAGATTTTCTGCGGCGTAAGGGGTTATCAAAAGGCGGCCGAACTGTACGGCGCCCTTTTGGGATGGGCCGGCCGCAGCGGTTTTCCGCACGATCGCAGCGAGACGCCTCTCGAGTTCGGGACGCGTTTGAATGCCCGTTTTCCCGCACTGAAACCGCCGATCGAACTCATCATCGGCGCCTACAACCGGGAAGTCTACGGAGAGATGGTTCTGGGCGGCGCGCCACTCGCGGCGGCGAATTCCGCCTGGCGATTCCTGCGCAGCCCTCTTCGCTGGCCGGCGCGTTTCATGGGTTGGCTCGCCGGCTCCTCCTCAAAGGAGGAAGAGATGTGAAGATTCCTGCGAAGATGACCGGCCGTTTGCGGCTGATATTTCCCATGTTGTATATTTTAATTCATGACGACTTTTTATTCGTCGTAAAATCCGCCTTCCTATTATTCAGGGTCAGGATATTTATAAAAACCCTCTCCGGATTTTGTTCCCAGCAGTCCCTGATCGATATACTGTTTGATAAAATCGGCGTTTTTTCTGAATTGAATATGATTTAACTTGGTGGCCCAGAAGTCATTGATCTTCCAGACCGTTTCCAGACCGATCGAATCGATGATCCCAAAAGGGCCGACCGGCATATGGAAAACCGCCATCCATGATCTGTCGATATCTTCCACGGTCGAAACGTCGTTCGCCGCCAGTGTTGCTGCCGAATCCAACAGGGCCGACAACATCGCGTTGAATACGTATCCGCTGTTTTCTTTTTTCAATGTGATGGGATTCTGCCCGATTTTGTGCGCGAAATCCTCGATCATTTTGATCGTTTCTTCCGAGGTACTTGGGTGAGGCATGATATCCACAAGGTTCGTGAACCGGACGTCATGGAAATGAAAGGCGGCGAACCGATCCGGACGGCCCGTCGCTTCGGCAAACATGGACGGCACGAGCGTCGAAGTATTGGTGGTAAATATGGTATGATCCGGGCATATTTTATTGAAAAGCCCGAATATCTCTCCTTTTAACGCAGGGTCTTCGGGAACCGATTCGCTGACAAAATCGGCATCGCCGCCGGCCTTCTGCGGATCGGCGGACCGGGAAATCCGGTTGATCGCCGCAGCGGCCTCCTCCTCGGACAAGCGGTTTGCCTTTACAAAACCATTCGCAATCTTCCGGATTCCTGCCACGGCTTTGACCAGCAGTTCCTCCGACAGATCATAGAGCGCCACGTCATAACCCTTCATTGCGCAGACAAAACCGATCTGCTGCCCCATCGTCCCGGAACCGATGACCAAGATTTTTTTGATCTCCTCCACTTTCATCGCCTTCCCCCCTTTTTTGATCTACGGTTTTGATTGCCGTGTGCAAATGGATCCCCGGTGAAGCTTTGCCGGCTGGGTCTTTTCGAACAAACAATGATGGGTTCCTGATCTGCGGTTGCCCGCATGGTCGAAAAAGCAAATGGCATAGGAATGCAATGAATACAAGGATTATTTGTATTTCGTTTCCCGTTTATTTTCGCCTTGACACTTCCGGGTCATGCCTCTATATAACGCCTGGGATGCGCAAACTCTTTGCAGGCTGTTGAAAAACACCCATCTACTGCGTTTCCCTCATCCTTAGCCGTTCAACGTACTCGTCAAGTACGCCTCACGGATCAGGATCTCGGGGGCCTTGCATCCGGACATTTTTGAACAGCCTGCATCCGGTGCATCGCTTTTGGAAAGGGCGGGGGTCATCAGTTCCGTTCAATTTCTTCCATCTTGAGAGGCACGCCATGCTGAACAGAACCGTCATCGATCAACTCCGGCAGAAGGTCGGCGCCGGAAACGTATATCATGAGAGAGAAGATCTCCTCGTCTACGGTTACGATGCGACACCGGAAATCACAGGGCTTCCGGAGGTAGCCGTCTTCCCGGAAAACCGGGAGGGGTTGGAGGCCGCCCTGGAGGTGAGCCGGCAGGAGGGGCTTGCCGTAACCCCGCGCGGCGCGGCGACGGGACTCTCCGGGGGAAGCACACCGGCAGTGGGCGGCATGGTTCTCGGCCTCACCCGGATGAACCGGATCCTGGAGATCGATGAGGAAAACCTGACCGCGACCGCCGAAGCGGGCGTCATCACAATCGATCTTTTCAATGCCGCGGCGGCCCGGGGTCTTTTCTACCCGCCCGACCCCGGATCCCAGAACGTATCGACGCTCGGCGGCAATGTCGCAGAGAACGCGGGCGGCCTCCGGGGTCTCAAATACGGCGTCACCCGGAACTATGTGATGGCCCTCTCGGGTCTGCTGTACGACGGAACGGAGTTTATCGCCGGGAACAAATGCGTCAAGGATGTGGCCGGCTACTCCCTGCGGGATCTGCTGGTCGGCAGCGAGGGAACCCTCGGAATCATTACCGAGGTGACGGTCCGTCTGATCAACCCGCCGCAGGACAAGCGGACGCTTCTGGCCTATTTCCGGGACATCCGTACCGCCGGCGAGGCGGTCTCCAGAATCATCGCCGCCCGGATCATCCCCGCGACCCTCGAGATCATGGACAAAACGACGATCAACTGCGTCGAGGACTACGCCGGGATCGGCCTCCCGCGCGAGATGGGGGCGCTCCTGCTGATCGAGGTGGACGGCCACCCCGCGGTCGTTGCCGAGGAGGCGGAGGGGGTTCGGAAGATCCTCGAGGAGGTCCGGGCGGACGTGATTCGCCAGGCCAAAAACGCGGAGGAGGCCGCCCAACTCGCCGCCGCACGGCGGACCGCCCTTTCGGCCGTGGCCCGCGTGTCGCCGACCACCATCCTCGAGGACGCCACCGTTCCCCGGAGCCGCCTCGCCGAAACCTTCGCCGAGATCGAACGTCTCAAGGAAAAATACGGTATCCGCGTCGCCACCTTCGGCCACGCCGGCGACGGCAACCTCCACCCCACGGCGGTGACCGACGAACGGAACCATGAAGAGGTCGCCAGAGTCCACGCCTTCTTTTCCGACCTCTACGAAAAGGTGCTCTCAATGGGGGGCACCGTCTCCGGCGAACACGGGATCGGCATCGCCAAGAAGGGCTACCTGCTGCGTCAGTTCGGGGCGGGGGGAATGGAGGTCATGCGCCGGATCAAGAAAGGCTTCGATCCGGACGGCCGCCTCAATCCGGGAAAAATCTTCCTCGATGAGGGGGTTTCCGCTGGGGTGAAGATTCCGGGAGGGACAAATGGCTGAGCAATCCCCGACAGGCCATTTTCATCCGGATGACGCCCCGGCTTATGAATCCATTCTCCAGTGCATGCGCTGCGGCTTCTGTCTCGCGGTCTGCCCCACCTACGCCTTGACGAACCGGGAAAGGTCCAGCCCCCGGGGTCGGGCGGCCCTCGTCCGCGCCGTCGCGGAAGGGAAGCTGGAATTCACCCCCGCCGTCCGGGACGAGGCCTTCCTCTGTCTCGACTGCAAGGCCTGCTCAACGGCCTGTCCGTCGGGCGTCCGCGTTGGAACGATCATGGAGTTCTGCCGGAGCCAGGCGCAGGTTTTCCACCCCCCTTCCCTTCCTGCCGGAATGCTCCGGGATTTCATCCTGAAGCGGATGCTCCCCTCGCCCGCGCTGATGGAAACCTCCATGCTTCCCGCCCGGCTCTACCAGCGCCTCGGCCTCCAGTGGGCGGTCCGCCGTCTCGGGATCAATCGGTTCCTGCCCGGCGTCCTGGCCAAGATGGAGGGGATTCTGCCGACGCTTGCCCCACCGCTCCGCCTGGAGATCCCCGAGATGATCCCCGCGCTGGGAAAGAAACGGGGCCGCGTCGGCTTTTTCCTCGGCTGCGCCATGAGCCTGGTCTTCCCCGAGGTGTCGCGACAGACGGCCCGAATCCTCTCCCAGCAGGGTTTCGATATCGTCACCCCGAAGGAGGTCAAGTGCTGCGGCGCCCCTCATCTGGCCGAAGGGGATCGTGAAACCGCCCGTCGTCTCGCCCGGATAAACATCGACCTCTTCCTTTCCCTCGGTGTGGATTTTATCGTGACCGACTGCGCCGGCTGCGGCTGCGCTCTCAAGGAATATGAAGAACTCCTGGAGGGACAAGACGGTCACGAGCGCGTCGGCCGCTTCCGGGCAAAGATCCGCGACATCTCCGAATTCCTTGCGGAGGTGGGCATCCGGACCGAAGAACTCCGGCCGGTGCCGCTCTGCGTCACCTATCACGAACCCTGCCACCTCGTTCACGGCCAGGGCCTTTCCGGCCCGCCGCGCCAGGTCATCCGGGCGATCCCCGGGGTTGAACTGCGGGAAATGAAGGAATCCAACTGGTGCTGCGGCATGGCAGGCTCCTTCGCGCTCAAGGAACTGGAGACGAGCCGCAGGATTCTCGAACGGAAACTCGCCAATGTCCGGGCCACCGGCGCCGACGCCCTCGTGACGGCCAATCCCGGCTGCCACCTCCAGCTCGCCTGGGGCGTCCGGGAACTGGGCATGAAACAGCCCGTCCTGCACATCGTCGAGCTTCTGGGACGCTCCCTCCCCCCGGCGCAGGTCTGAACCCCATGGAAAGCCCCGCTTCATGAAAACGAACGCCGCATGCGAAGAGAAATTCCGGGAACTGCTCTTGCTCATCGCCCGGCTGAGGGGACCGGACGGTTGTCCCTGGGACCGGGCGCAGACGAAGCCGGATATCGGCCGCTACCTCATCGAAGAGGCCTACGAGGTCCTCGAGGCACTGGAGGGTCCGCCGGACCACCTCCGGGAGGAACTCGGCGATCTCCTCTTTCAGATTCTCTTCCTCACCCGGATGGCGGAGGAGGCGGGTGAATTCACGACCGCCGACGTCCTTACGGAGATCACCGCCAAGATGGTCCGGCGCCATCCCCACGTCTTTGGCGACGCCGCGGTCGATAGCGTCGAGGAGGTCCGCACCAACTGGGAACGGATCAAAGCGGAGGTGGAACACAAGGGAACCGGGGGAGATTCTTTGACCGCAGGCATCCCGCGTTCACTCTCCACGCTGGCGAAGGCGCAGCGGATCACCGCCCGCGCCTCTGCGGCCGGATTCGACTGGTCCGGCGCCGAAGGCGTTCTGGAAAAAGTCGAGGAGGAACTGGCCGAGTTCCGCGCCGCGCTGAAAACGAAACAACCGGAACGGATGCGGGACGAGGCGGGCGACCTGATCTTTACGCTGGTCAACCTCTGCCGTTTCGTCCGGGTGGATGCGGAGGGGGCGCTCCGCGCTTCGCTGCGGAAATTCACCGACCGCTTCTCCCATATCGAACGCAAGCTCGCCGCTCGGGGAATGACGCCCCGGGATTCCTCTCAGGCCGAAATGGACCGGATCTGGGAGGAAGCCAAGAAAAATAAAGGGAGAAAATGAAATATTTTTTCTGCGTGCTGGGGATGGTCTTCGTGATCGAAGGCCTCCCCTATTTCACCTTCCCCAGCCAGATCAAGACCTACCTGCGCCGGTTGACGGAGATCCCCGATACGACGCTCCGGATCCTGGGCGCCGTCGCCGTCACCCTCGGCCTCCTCCTCGTCTATTTCGGAACGTTGTGACGCCCGCCGAAAGACGCCGGTAAAATATCAATTTCCGTTGACTTTCCATCCCATTTCTGATTATGTGCCGCAGTTTTCGCAGGGATGGAGTTTTGCCTTCAGATGAAACTGGAAGAATTCGCATATAACCTGCCGGAGGAGTTGATCGCCCAGGAACCGGCGGCGGTCCGGGACCGGTCCAGGATGATGGTGGTTCACCGGAAGACGGGGGAGATCGAACTAAGAACCTTCCGGGACCTTCCTGAATACCTGGGCGATGGGGACGTCGTGGTCGTGAACGACTCCCGCGTCTTTCCGGCCCGCCTGATCGGCCGGAAGGAGACCGGGGGGCTGATCGAGATCCTGCTGCTGACGCGGCAACCGGGAAACCCTCCGGGGGAAACCTGGGAGGTGCTGCTTCGCCCCGCCAAACGGGTCGAGATCGGGATGACGGTCACGTTTGCCCTCGGCTGCGGGGCACGGATCGTCCGGCGTCTGTCGGAGAAGCAGTGGCTGCTGGAATTCCGGACGGACATTCCCTTCGATGATTTCCTCGCCCGGTTCGGGAGGGCGCCGCTGCCTCCCTACATCAAGCGGAAGAGGGACCATTCAAGGTCGCAACAGGATCTGGAGCGTTACCAGACCGTCTATGCGCGGGTGAAGGGCTCCGTGGCGGCGCCGACGGCGGGGCTTCATTTTACGCCGGAGGTGCTCGATCATCTGCGAAGCCGGGCGGTGGGGATCGCCCCCATCACGCTGCATGTCGGCTACGGCACCTTCCTCCCCATCGAAACCGGGAATGTGGAGGACCATGTTATGGAAGAGGAGCATTATACGATCGGCGGGGAGGCGGCCCGGCTGGTCAACGGGGCAAAACGGGTCATCGCCGTGGGGACGACCTCGACCCGCGTCCTGGAGTCGGTAGCCGATGACGAAGGGAGGATCCGGCCGGTTTCCGGCTCGACACGCCTCTACCTGTATCCCGACAGCCGTTTCCGGCGTGTCGATGCGCTGCTGACGAACTTCCACCTCCCGAAATCATCCCTTTTTCTTTTGGTGTGCGCCTTTGCCGGCCGGGAACGGATGCAGGAGGCCTATCGGCTGGCCATCGAAAACCGTTTCCGCTTCTACAGTTACGGGGATTGCATGCTGATCCTGTAGGCAAAATGGATATGGAATTTACAATCATTGCCAAAGACCCCGGCTGCGGGGCAAGGACGGGGACGATCGGGACGCCGCACGGCGATGTCCGGACGCCGGCCTTCATGCCGGTCGGCACGCAGGGCGCCGTGAAGGCGCTGACGCCCGAACAGGTACGCGGCCTCGGCGCGGATATCATTCTCGGCAACACCTATCATCTCTATCTGAGGCCGGGACATCGTCTGATCGCAACCCATGGCGGCCTGCACCGGTTCATGAACTGGCCCGGTCCCATTCTGACCGACAGCGGGGGATTTCAGATCTACAGCCTCGGCAACCTGCGGCGGATGGCGGAGGAGGGGGCGACTTTTCAGTCCCATATCGACGGTTCGAACCATTTCCTCAGTCCGGAGACGGCCGTGGAGATCCAGGAGGCGCTCGGCAGCGATATCATGATGTGCCTCGACGAGTGCATCGCGTATCCCGCCACCCGGGAAGAGGTCGAACGGGCGCTTGCACGAACGGCCCGCTGGGCGGAGCGCTGCAAGACAAGCCGAAAAAGCCGGGAGCAGGCCCTCTTCGGGATCATCCAGGGCGGCGTCTATCCGGACCTCCGCCGGCGGGGAGCGGATGAGATGAAGGCGATCGGGTTTGACGGTTATGCCATCGGCGGGCTCAGCGTCGGGGAACCCAAAGAGCTGATGCTGGAAAACCTGGCGGCGACTGCGCCGCTCCTCCCGGAAGACCGGCCGCGCTACCTGATGGGCGTCGGAACGCCCGAGGATCTCGTCGAGGGCGTCTTCCATGGAATCGACATGTTTGACTGCGTGATGCCGACCCGTTCCGCCCGCAATGGATTGTTGTTTACAAACGGAGAAAAGGTTGTTATAAAAAACGCCCGTTACCGGGAGGATGGTTCGCCTATTGACAGCGAATGTGATTGTTATACCTGTCAAAATTACTCGCGGGCCTATCTGCGGCACCTGTTTGTGTCCGGGGAAATCCTGGCAATGGTGCTCAACACGATCCACAACCTCCGGTATTATCTTCGTCTCATGGAGCGGATCCGGGAGGCGATCCGGGGGGGGCGGTATCCGGGTTTCCGGGACCGTTTTCGCCGGGAACGGACGGCAGTCGGCGGCGACGGCGGTTCCGAAACCGGGACCAGGGAAAATGAAACAAATACATTTAAATCATAACCATAGAGGGAGGACTTTACGTTGATGAATTCAGCTTATGCGATGGGTATTCCGGGAGGAGGTGGCGGTGGCGCCGCCGGCGGCGATTTCAGTTTCATCATCATGATGGCGGTTCTTTTCGGCATCTTTTACTTTCTCCTGATCCGGCCTCAGCAGAAAAAACAGAAGGACATCAAGAATATGATAGCAAACCTGGCCCACGGGGATCTG
>JAPLJY010000164.1 GCA_026388345.1 Deltaproteobacteria bacterium | reverse complement strand
CCGCAACCCGGCGGACCTGAAGGGGCTGAAGATCCGCGTGATGGCCTCGCCGGTCATGATCAATACCATCAAGGCGTTGGGGGCAAGCGGCGTGCCGACAGCCTGGGGCGAGCTGTACACCGCCCTGCAGACAGGCGTGGTGGACGGCGCTGAGAACAATCACCCCTCGCTCATCTCCATGAAGTTCTATGAGGTGACGAAATACTACACCCTTGACGAACACATGCGGATCCCTGACCTGACCATCGCTTCCACCAAGGTCTTCGATAAGCTCACCAAGGTCCAGCAGCAGGCCGTTTTGCAGGCGGCAAGGGAGGCGACGGCCTACATGCGCGGGGCCTGGAAGGTGGCCGAGGTTGAAGACCTGGCGAAGCTGAAGGGGCTGATGACGGAGATCATCACGGTGGACAAGAAGCCCTTCCAGGATGCGGTGGCTACCGTCGTGAAGGAAGAGGCCAAACGGCTGGGCGGGGAAGCCTTCGTCAACTTCATCCTCCAGACGGGCAAGAACTTCTAACGCATGCGAACGATGTCCGGCGCGGGCCTTTGGCTTGGCCGGACATCGTTCACTCAAACTTCAAACACTCAAACTTCAAAGAATCGGTAGGACAATATGCTTAAGGCCTTTGATCGGGTCCAGGAATGGATCACGACGATTGTCAAGTACGTGATGCTGGTGCAGGCCTCGATGATCTTCTTCATCATCTGCTTTGCTGTGTTCACGCGGTACCTCCTCAACTACGTGCCGTCATGGTCCGAAGAGGTCCCTCGATACCTCCTGGTCTGGATTACATACCTGGGGGCTGCTCTGGCGGTCAAGTACAAAGAGCACCTCAGTCTCGACGTCTTCTTCAACATGATGCCGCTCCGCGCGCGCCAGGTGGGGCACCTCATCCTCAACGTCCTGATCGGCATCGTCGGCGTAATCCTGCTCGTGTTCGGCACTGGGATGGTCAGACAATTCGGCGGCGACCTGATGGAGTCCATTGCCGTTCAGAACATCTGGTTCTATCTGGCCATGCCCATCTCCGGCGGGCTGATGATCCTCTACATCATCCAGGATACCTGGAAGAGTATCCTGGGGCTCGGCGAGCAAAAGGAGGAGCCGTCGTCATCCGACATCATTCCGGTATAAGGGTGGCCACTGTGGTGAGAACCCTGAAGGGAGGAGTGTGTCGATCTTGTCAATTTAGGGCGGAAACGGCGAATTCATTCTTCAGAAAATGGGGGGCAACATGACACTCACGATTGCTTTTGTGTGTTTTTTCGTCTTCATGATCATCAACCTGCCGATCTCCTTCGGCATCGGTCTGGGCGCCATGCTGGCCAGCCTCACGATGGACATCGACAAAGCGACTATTGTGCAGCGCATGCTGTCGGGCGTCAATTCCTTTCCCCTGCTGGCTGTCATCTTCTTCATCTTTGCCGGGACCTTGTTGGCGAGAGGCGGGGTATCCACCCGGCTGGTGAGGCTGGCCGAGGTGCTGGTGGGCCGCATCCCCGGCGCAATGGCGCACATCACCATTCTGGCCTGTATGTTCTTCGGCGGCGTGTCGGGATCCGCAGTGGCGGAGGTCTCGTCCATCGGGGCCATGATGATTCCGACGATGGAGAAGGCGGGCTACAAGAGAGAAACGGCCACGTCCATTGCGCTGGCCTCGGCGGTCATGGGGCCGATCATCCCACCCTCCATCCCGATGATCATCTTTGCCCACACCGCGGGATCGGTGTCCATCGCCGCCCTGTTCCTGGCGGGCGCGATTCCGGGAGTTCTCATCGGGATCGGCTTGATGATCTGGGCGTACTTCCATGCCAAGCGGCACATCAAGCCGACGCCAATGCCTGTCCTCCCCTTCAAGGAAAAGGCGTTTCGGGTGGCGGACGGCATGGCCGGCCTGTTCACGATGATCATCATCCTGGGGGGGATCATGACGGGCATTTTTACGGCCACCGAAGCGGGCGCCGTGGCTTCCTTGTACGCATTGATCCTGTGCGTGGGGGTGTACCGCGAGGTAAAGATCCGCGAATTGCCGGGCATCCTCTTCGAGTGCTGCCAGATCAATGCCGTGGTGTTGTTCCTGGTAGCCACCTGCTCGGTCTATACCTGGATCCTCACCTATGAGAATTTCCCCGCGTGGATCGCCCAGACCGTTTTTTCCATCACGGACAATAAGATCATCCTCCTGATCGTCATCAACATCTTCCTCCTCATTGTGGGATGTCTGATAGACCTGACACCGGCCCTCATCCTGCTGACCCCGATCCTGCTTCCCATGATGGTGAAGATGGACATGAACATCGTTCACTTCGGCGCCATGATCGTGATCAACCTCTGTCTGGGCCTGATCACCCCCCCGGTAGGAACCTCGCTCTTCGTCGGCTGCCGCATCGCGCATCTCCCCATTACAGCGGTGGTCCGGCCGCTCATCCCGCTTCTGGGCGTCGAGATTGTGGTCCTGATCCTGGTGACCTACTATCCGCCGCTCACGTTGTTTCTGCCCCGGTTGTTCGGCTTCGTCAAGTAGGGAGGGACAGATTTCTCCCTACGGTCCAAATGACACTATCATGGCGTCATTCAAGGGTCTCAGGGCATGCAAGATCTCTTTGAATGACGGCACCGGAGGAGAAACGGCGATGGATAAGATCCGGGTCGGAATCAGCGCCTGCCTGCTGGGCCAAAATGTCCGTTACGACGGCGGCCATCGGCGCGACCGCTACATCACCGACACCCTGGGCCGCCGGTTCGAATGGGTCCCCGTCTGCCCGGAGGTGGAGTACGGCCTCCCCGTCCCCCGCGAGGCGATGCGCCTCGTCGGGGATCCGGAGAACCCCCGTCTCGTCACGATCGGGAGCCGCGTCGACCATACCGACGGAATGCTCGCCTGGGCGGAAAGACGTCTTGAGACGCTCGCCGCCCTCGATCTGTGCGGCTTCATCTTCAAGAGCCGCTCGCCCAGTTCCGGGATGGCCGCGGTGAAGGTTTACGGAGAGGACGGCATCGCTGTGGAGAAGGGGGTGGGGATCTTCGCCGGGGCGTTCATGAAACGTTTTCCGCTGCTTCCCGTCGAGGAGGACGGCCGCCTGAACGATCCGCTCCTCCGGGAGAACTTCATCGAGCGGATCTTCGTTTACCGGCAATCGAGGGAGCCCGTCTTTATCGCCACCCCCATCCATTCGAGTTGATGCTCCGGAACCATGGATAGGAAAGAGGGAAGGGCGCCCGCGATCACGGGGTATTTCCCGTCGGTGATCCTTCTTTACCCCTGCGTCCGCCCCGCCAGCCAGGCGCCCGCCGCAATCAGGACGGCCCCGAAGAGGAGTCCCGGACCCATCGCCTCCCGGAAGAGGAGGCCGATGAGCAGGGTGGAACCGATGGGGATGAAATAGGCGAGTGTGCTGATCAGCGGCACATGGCCGCGCTTCACTCCGATCTCCCACCAGTGATAGGCAAGCCCCACCGGCCCGATTCCACCGAAGAGGATCCAGAAAAGCGCCTCCGCGCCGACCGGCGGCAGATTCTGCCATTCCCCCCGGATGGCGGCGACCGCCGCGGCCATCAGCGCACAGAGGGTGAAATGGAACGCCGTCCCCCCCTGCTCCGCAGGGATCCGCCACCGCCGGAGGAGGACGCTGTAACAGGCCCAGAGGAACCCGCCCAGAAGGGCAAGGAACAGCGGCAGCGGGTTTTCGGGAGCACGCAGAAGCTCTGCCGGACCACGCGCGACGACGATCCCCGCGAATCCGAGGAAGACGCCTGCCGCCGTCGGGAGCAGCCGCGTCCTCTCCCGGATCAGGACGGCGGACAGCAGCACGATCCAGACCGGCCAGAGGTAGTTCAGGAGATTGACCTGGCCGATGGCGCGTTCCGGGGCGATGCCGAAGGCGAGCGCCAGGATCACCGTGTAGAAGGCGACCCCCCAGAAACCGGCGACCATGACCCGGAGAGGCAGGCGGACCAGATCGGCGAGCGGTTGTCTCCGGAAACGCTGCAGGAGGACGACCGTGATCACGCCCGTGGACGTCATCAGCGTCAGGTAGGCCATCGGTCCCAGGAGGCGCGCCCCGCGGGCGAAACAGACGCCGCTTGCGCACCACAGCAGGATCGATCCGACCGCCGCAAGGGTTGCCCTCTTTTTTTCGTTTCTCTCCGGAGGAGCCGGCATGCGATTTCTTCCTCTCTTCATTTTCAGCGGGCAGGGATATTCGGAAAACCTCTGGCCTTATGTCGATGATTTCACGTCCGCCGTCAAGGGGAAAACAACCATCCGCCCTGTGAAAAGAGAAAGTTGGTTCATCCGGCTTAAGCATACTTGTTTAAGATGTGTTTGTTTCCTGTAACCGACAGGCCACGTAGAAAACGAGATATCCAAACTTTCAAAACCCATATTTTGTGGTCAAAATTCAATTGACACAAAATTATTTTTCATATACTCCCGCCGTGAAAAAAGGACGTTCTTAACAATACCGGTAAGCGATGAAACCAGGATATAAAAACTGTTTGAATCTTTAACTGATTGGCAGCTTATGGGGCTGTGTATTGAACGTGAGGCTGGGGGAGGATAAATGAGCATAGGCGATGATTCCAGAAATGTTTTAGTAAATTAGCGGAGGGAAAATGATGGAGGAAGATAGAGCCACCTGCCCGTATTGCTGTAAGGAATTTGTGGTCGCAGAATATGGATACCGAGTCAGGTGTCCGCTGTGTAATGGTAGGATAGATGTATTTCCTGAGCCACAATACTATATCGACACACCCTTTGGGGTGATCGGGATTGGAAGTTGTAATGGAAAAAAATAAATGTCTCCATTGCGGGAGTGTATGCGTTGGGCACTGACTGGGTGCGACAATCATATTCCACCATTGTTATAATTGCCATTATGAGTGGGTAGTTCAGAAGGAGCCTGAGTCGGTTACCGTCAAAAAGACTGCACTTCAATGAATACCTCCTGGCTTTCCCCTGGAAAAGGCGTCACTTTCAACTGGAAATATTCAATGCTTTTTTCTCATCATTTGTGTCGATAAGTAGCTACCGTCAATAAATGGCACATCCTGTATTCGCTGCGGCGGGAGTTCCCCGAATGAGGCTTAGGCTTCAATGGTCGATCCCCTTTTCAAGCGCTCGGAAACGACATTCCGCTGGACACGGCGGCTTTTTCCAACTGCAGGCGGTGATGGCGCCCGCCGGATCGCAAAACCGTTCCCGGTGAAAAGCGGCGCCATTCTCCTGGCCGCCGTCCTCCTGCTCCTGACGCTTGCGACCGTCACCGGTGCGGCAGCGGAGACGGCTTCCCGCCGACCCAGAATCGGCCTTGTGCTGAGCGGCGGGGGCCACCGCTCCCTCTACCTCTTCGTGGGCCACAAGTTCTGATGACAGGGGGATAAGGTGTTCATCTCATGAATTCAGGGTCTTTTCAACAATATCCGCAATCTGCCGGCAGTATCTGCCGGTTTCCTCCTGCGATGGCCCTTCCACCATTACCCGGCACATGTTCTGGGTTCCCGAATAGCGGACCAGGACCCGGCCCTGGTCCCCCAGTTTCCACTCCACCTCCCGGATGACGGCGGTGATTTCGGGCACAGCGGCGATCTCCGGCCGCGACCGGACGTTTACGTTGATCAGCACCTGGGGGAAGACCTTCATGATCTTCGCGAGTTCGGAAAGCGGTTTCCCTTCCCGCTTCATGGCCGCCGCCACCTGGAGGGCGGTGATGATCCCGTCTCCCGTCGTGTGGTGCTGGAGGAAGATCAGATGGCCGGAATCCTCGCCGCCGATCGCGGCCCCGCGGGCCTGCATCTCCTCGAGGACATACCGGTCGCCGACCCCGGTCATGACGGAGTCGATCCGGAGCGACTGCAGGGCGACGCTGAGTCCGATGTTGCTCATCACCGTCCGGACGACCATGTTGTTGGTGAGGCCGCCCTCCTTCTTCATCACGTTCGCGCAGATGGCCAGGATCTGGTCTCCGGTCAGGACCGTTCCCGTCTCGTCCACGGCGATCAGGCGGTCCCCGTCGCCGTCGAAGGCGAACCCGACATCCGCGTTGGTCTTCCGGACCTCCTGCGCAAGGACCTCCGGATGCTGGGAGCCGCAGCGGAGGTTGATGTTCCTGCCGTTCGGTTCGTCGAAGAGGGTGGAGACCTCGGCGCCCAGTTCGGCAAAGGTCTCCGGGGCGACCCGGTAGGTGGCGCCGTGGGAACAGTCCAGCACGATTCGGTTTCCCTCCAGAGAGTATTCCTTGGGGAAGGCATGTTTCAGGAAGACGATATAGCGGCCCCGGGCGTCCTCCATGCGGTAGGCCTTTCCCAACTCCGTGGGAGACGGGTGGAGGGTGTGCAGATTGTTCGCGAAGATCATCTCCTCGATGGCCGCTTCCGTCTCGTCGGGGAGC
>JAPLJY010000061.1 GCA_026388345.1 Deltaproteobacteria bacterium | reverse complement strand
TTTCACGTATCGTCTCAACTGAGGATCGCAAAGGGATTCCGTCCCGAACTCGGCATGGGTCAATCCGGCCTCGGCGAGGATGCCGTAATAGCCGTCGGGCGGGCGCGTCGGGGCAAGAAAAGCCCCCCAGGGGATGGTGAGACCTCGGCAACGAAAGGCCCTGGCGACGGCCAGGCTGTGGTCGACATCGGCATTGAACGCGGAATCGGTGATGAAGAGGAACCTGGCGCCCATCTCCTGAAGCCCCCGAGCCTCCCTGGCGACCTCATCGGGAGGGACCAGCCGCATCCGGCGCCCCTCGATATGGGGATAGGTGCAGTAGAGGCAGCGGAAGGGGCACCCCCTTTTTGTCTGCAGGTTCAGGATCCCCCCCCGTTCCAGGTAGAAACGGCGCGGGGTGTCCGCCGGCCGCATCCGCCTGGTGACAACGCCCGGCCAGGGGACTGGGTCCCGGACGGGTCCTCCCCTGATCATGATCCCGGGCAGAGCGGAAGGATCGTCTCCCCTTTCGAGGGCATCAAGAAGGGAAGCCATGTATTCCCCTTCCCCGACGACGCCGAAATCGGCGCCCAACAGGGACATCAATTCACCGGGGAAAATGGAAAAACCGCTGCCGCCCAGCACGATCGGGGCTCCGGTGCACCGCCTGATGAGCCGAACCATCCGTTCATATTCCGGAACGAAACTTTTCACGGCCAGGGTATCCACGTTATCGATATTCCGGATGGATAAACCGATCACCTCCGGGTTGCCGTCCCTCAGGGCGGCCCCTAACTGCTCCACCCCCCCGACCGCGTTCGCGTCCAGAATTTGGACCTCGTGCCGGGGCGTCAGGGCTCCGATAAGATAATCGAGACCCAGTGGGTAGACGGGATGCGGGACATGGGTCGTATTGGCGGAAATAAGAAGCACTTTCATAAAGTTAAAACTCCACCCCTTCTGTCCGATCGATTCACAACCACCGCGAACCGATGGTTTGCAGACGGAACATCCTGATTGCGGAAATCGGGGACCCGTCTCATCGGAATAAAATGGCCTCTCTGCATATCCCAAAAGGACTTCCGGCGCCACAAAATTGAATCTCTCCGCAGCAAGCTGCGGAGAATCTTCGATCCTTAAGAGGAACAAACAATATCGTTTTACTCGCTTACCCCGCGGCAAGCCGCGGGGTAAGCGCTCTGGGCGGATTCAGGATCAATGAAAATCAACGGTCGTCTGATTTTGCAGCGCCGGACCACCGCATTTAATGCGATAGGAGACCATAGCAGGATAGGTTCTTGAAGATAACGGCGGATCTTTAACGGATAATGTGATAAAAACCACAATTCGTGGTCGACCGTCGTTTCGCCGCGGAAGAAATAATGAATCATCGCGAGATATTATCATGACCATGCGGATCTATCTCATCCATCCGAAGACGCCGGAGAATCTCTGGGCTATGCGGGGCGCCCTCGACATCGTGGGCAAGAACAAGGCGATCATGCAGAACTCGGCCCTTCTGACACTGATTGCCTTGACGCCCAACGATGTCGATGTGGAATACCATTACTGCGACGAGAATATCGCTCCCGTCGATTGGGCAATGGCGTGCGACCTCGTGGGGATCACGGGCTATACCCTCCAGTTTGAGCGGATGGGGGAGATC
>JAPLJY010000202.1 GCA_026388345.1 Deltaproteobacteria bacterium | reverse complement strand
CCTAAAGACGCCGTCATCCTCGCCCAGCCGGTCACCGTATTTTTTCTGAAGCCTCTGGGCGGAGAGTTGAACTGGGGTCAGGGGGTTTTTGATCTCATGGGCCATACGCCTGGCGACCTCCCGCCAGGCAGCCGCCCGCTCCGCCCGCTGCATCTGGGTCAGGTCCTCGAAGACCACCGCCATGCCCATTTCCTTCCCCTCATCATCACAAATGATGGTAATGGTCATGAGGATCGTCATGGCCCTTTCCCGGAGGGTCAGATCGATCTGCTTTTCGATGAACCCCTCGCCGCACTCCCGCATCTCCCGGAGGACCTCTTCGGCCAGAACGAGGTGGTCGGGGATGAGGACCTCTTCATATCGCCGGTTCAGGACCTTCTGGGTCCGGATGCCGAGCATCTTCTCCGCGGCCCGGTTGATCGTGGTGATGACACCGTTCCCGTCGACGGAGATCACACCGGCCGAGATGTTGCGAAGAATGGTCTCCGTATAGTTCCGCCGCCGTTCCAGATCCAGATTCGCCTGCTCCCAGCCCTGCTTGCTCCGTTTGAGGTCCTTCGTCATCTGGTTGAAAGAGGTCACGAGAACCCCGATCTCATCGTCCGCGACGATATCGATCTGGTGGTTGAGATCCCCCTGGGCGATCTTCCGGGTCGCCTCGGCCAGATCCTGGATCGGCACGGTGATCCCCTTGGCAAGATAGAGGCCGAACCAGGTGGCCGAAAAGATGATCAGGAGCATCACGATGAACAGCGTGATGATATAGCCGAATTTGATCGGCGTTTTCAGAAGCGTGAGTTGCCGATATTCTTCGGATGTTTTGGAGATCACGTTGATCTTGTCCACCAGACCGACCGGAAAGTAGTAACTGGCCATGACGAACCCGATCACTTCCTTCGGGCTCGCGAGCGAAAAGACGGGGGCGACCCCTCGGATCAGATCGCCGTTTCCTGCCTGTTCGATGGTGGTCAGCTCCCGGCCGGCGTACACATCCTCCCGCCCCTTGGCGGAAAGAGGCTTGGGGAGCATCTGCGGATATTCCCGGTCGCGGACGACCACATTGTCCTTCTGGTTCTCGATATAGACCTCAAGCATGTTGAGCTTGTAGGTCTTGTGCCGCCCTTCGACAAGGGCCTTGAGATAAAAGAACTTTTTCCCCTCATACAGGCTGTTTTTCGAAATATCGGCGCTGAGCTGGCGGGCGTAGTACTTCGCCTGATCCGCCGACTGCTGATAGTAAATCTGCGCGACCTCGAGGGTCCGGTTCAAGGCGTCCCCAATGCGGATGCTGAACCAGTTGTCGATGCTGTAGGAGAGAAAATTGATCGAAACGAGGAACAACAGGACGGTCGGGATGAGCGACAGACTGACAAAGGCTGCGACCAGACGGGTCCGGAGTTTCGAACCGACGATCCCGTGCCGCCGTTCATAGATCAGTTTGGCGAGATTCCGGATAATCAGAAATATCAGCAGGATGATCAGGATGATGTTGACGTTGATCAGGCCGAAGATCAGTGCGTTTCCGGAGACAGCAGGCAGGACGACCGTCTCGCCGCGGAAGATGCGGCTTTCGAGATAGGTCATCAGTGCGATCAGGAACACCGTCACGAGGATGATGATCCGCTCGCGCTTCCGTCTTCTCGCCTCCCGGATATCCAGTTTGACCGGCCTGCGGACCTTTTTCATCAGTAGAAGAACCTCTCCCGGTACCAGTCGGTTTCAAAATCCCAGAGAGACACGAAGAAGAAGACATATTCCAAATGGAGGGGCAGTCGGACCTTGTCCAGCTTCGCCTTGACCCGGACGTAATAGTATTCGTTCCTCTTCAGTGTCTTCAGTTGCGCTATCGGGACGCCGTTCAGATCGGCCATCGCCCGCTTGGCGCCTTCAAAATCCGGGAAGGCGGTTGCCTCCTTTTCCCCGTCGGCAGAGACCAGAAAGAGCTTTTTGACGTTGTCGTACTTGATCGTATGACGGATGGTCATCCGGACGAGGCTCTTGTCCATCCAATGAGGACGCTCCTGATAGAGATCCAAGAGAACGGTGAACGTGGTCGGAACACCCGCCAGGATTGCGGCATCGATATCCTTCGTGAAGCAGTTTATCACCCTCGCATAAACCAGAACATGGTTTGCGTTGTTCGAGACCAAGAGGTCGCGGATCCCCGCGTTCTCCGCAGAAAGCGGCGGTGTAAAGACAAGAAGAACCGAAAAGATTAGAAAAATGGCCCGATACAATATTCGTTTCACCATGCAGATCCCTTACGCCCCACCGTCATCCACCGGCGGGCTTTTACCGCGAAATGATCAATTTTTTTGTTATGTTGAGTGCTTGGCGGGTATAGTAAGAGAGTAAGGATTAAAAAGCAAGACCTAATTTGCGGACCTGTTTGCCGAAATTGAAGCCGAAAGACAGGATATGGAGAATGCCCCTCACACCGGAAGCGGAGACGCCGGGGCGGAATCGAGGACCCTGAACGACGGCACGCGCAGAGACTTCAGCTCATTCAACACCCCCTCCTTGCTGAAGCGGCTCACCAGCGTCCAGCACTCCTCCCGGTTTAACAGCTCTTTCAGGAGCAGGTTGTTCAGGCGGTGACCCGATTTATAGGCGGCAAAATGACCGATGATCGGAATCCCCAGCAGAGAAAGGTCACCGATCGCATCGAGGATCTTGTGTTTCACGAATTCGTCCGGGAATCGGAGCCCATCCTTGTTGATGATCCGGCGGTCATCCAGGACGACGGCGTTCTTCAGGGATCCCCCAAGGACCAGACCCTTCGCCTGAAGATATTCGACATCCTTGAGGAAGCCGAAGGTTCTCGCCGCACAGATCTCCTCCTCATAAGAAACATCGGAGAAATTCATGTGATAGGACTGAACACCGATGGAGGGGTGGTTGAATTCGATCTCGTAGGTGATCCGGAATTCCGGGGAGGGCAGAAACATCGCCATTCCTTCCCCTTCGGAAACGGCAATCTTGTCCTTGATGACGAGGAGCTTCTTCCCTTTGCCCTGGATCCGCGTGCCGACGTCTTTGAGGAGATCGACGAAGGGGCGGGCGCTGCCGTCCATGATCGGCACCTCCGGTGCGTCCACCTCGACCACTGCATTGTCCACACCCATGCCGCTGAAGGCGGACATCAGGTGCTCTACCGTGGAGACCGTCACGCCATTGAGGCCGAGGGTCGTCGCGAGCGTCGTGTCCCGTACATTGTGAACATCCGCCTTGATCCGGTTGTCCCCCGGCAGATCCCCGCGGACAAAGATGATGCCCTCATCAACCCCGGCAGGCCGGATAACCATGCCGACCTTTCTCCCGGAATGTAACCCTATACTTCTGCATGCGATTTCGTGCTTTACCGTTCTTTGTAAAAACATGCGCATCCATTTTCCGACAATTGATTTTTTTTACAGACCTTCCCTCGGACCAGTTGATTTAATAAGAGCAATATCCATACCATCTCCGGTATGATTTCCATAAAAAAGCAATGTTCTCTAACTGTTTAGAAACAGGTTTGTTCTTCGAAGGATGCTTCATCTTTGCCGCCGCTGGAAGGCAGGATATGACCCCGGACTGTGTTGGAAGCGACACACCCGGCACCGAGCCCCTCCCGACGGGAAATTTCTTGCACGGGGCATGCTCACACGGTCGAATCGCAACTGTCTTCCTTCCCGATGTTACGGCAGTACCGCTCCTTTTCGCTGAAGATGCAGCCGCAGTAAGGCTGCCGGTACATCCCCTTCTCCTTCGAAACCCGGACCCCTTCGGACCAGCCTTCGCGAAAATCCCGATAGAAGAAGGGAATCCCCTGCGTCCCGGCCACGCCCTCGGCTATCTTCCGGATCAGATCGTGCTTCTGATGGCGGCTGTAGAGGAGCGTGGTCGTAAAGGCATCGAACCGATCCCTTTTTGCGATCCGCGCCGCATGGGAAAGCCGGAGGCGGTAACAGTACCGGCAACGTTCTTCCTCCCGGAAGGCAATCTGCCGTAAAAATGCCTCGAGGGGATAGACCTCCTCCCGGATGACCGCGAGCCCCTCCTGACCGGCGTACAATGTCAGCGTATCGAGACGTCTTCGATACTCCAGATAGGGATGGATGTTGGGGTTGTAGAAGAGACCGCAGACCTCGTTCCCTTCCCCCCGGAGGATCCGGAGCGGATAGATTGTGCACGGGGCGCAGCAGATATGCAGCAGAATTTTCACCGTTGATTCAAAACCCAAACTTTCTCGCAACCCGTAAACCGGAGCCCGGAAGTGCGGGAGACCCCAACTTGGAAATCGGATCCCGGAAGCGCGCATTGGAAATTTTCCGGGGCACCCTGCCCCCGCAGCGAAGCGTCGACGGTCTGAGCGCGGAGCACGAGTTTCGTCTTTGCAGCGAAGCGAGGAGGCGCAGGGTCGGAAAATATCCAGCGCGGGGAGGGATCACCGTTTTCAAAGGCCTCAAACTCAGAAGAGCTCCTTCTGATTGCAAGCAACCCATTGCCGGCTCAAATGTTCGTATGCCCGCTTTGTTGCAATCCGTCCCCTCGCCGTCCGCTGTAGATAGCCCTCCTGGATCAGATAAGGTTCATAAACGTCCTCTATCGTCGCCCTCTCTTCACCGATCGCCGAGGAGAGGTTGTCGATCCCCACGGGACCGCCGTCGAACTTGTCGATCACCGTCAGCAGGATGGTCCGGTCCATGTGATCGAACCCCTTTTCATCCACCTCGAACATCGCGAGGGCATTTACCGCCACCTCCCGGGTGATCCTTCCCTCTGCCCTGACTTGGGCGAAATCCCGGACCCGGCGGAGCAGACGGTTGGCAATCCGCGGTGTCCCACGGGAACGGCAAGCCATCTCGGCCGCGCCGTCTTCGACGATATCCACGGAAAGGATCTTGGCCGACCGGCGGATGATGACGGCCAGC
>JAPLJY010000114.1 GCA_026388345.1 Deltaproteobacteria bacterium | reverse complement strand
CGCGACCTCCGCTATGTGTTTTGCCTCCGGATCATCCGGAGACAAGGCCATGAAATCCAGCCAGGAGTTTCGCTCAAAATTGCAATCCTGTATCCGAGACGAAGCGCGCGCCGATATTCGTATTCGCATTCCAGCGATAGTAATTCGCATTACGATAGCGAGAGCCGCAAATCGCAGCATTGTTCCAATTGCCGCCGGCGATCAGCTACGACAATGACTTCATGGCCTGTAACCCCTCACCACACCGTCGTCGCCGAAAAAATCGGCGACGTTTTCCGTTTTCTACGCTATCCGGCTACAGTGGCTCCGAGACGAAGCGCGCGCCGATAGCCGTATCCGCATTCCAGCGATAGTAATTCGCAGCACGATAGCGAGAGCCGCAAAACGCAGCATGGGCCCAATCGCCGCCGGCGATCAGCTTGGTGTCACTGCCTGCATCAGCATTATCCATTTCTGGTGCACCAGGATCACTGGTGAAATTTGTGTAAACCGATCCTTTTCCTCCGGGCAGGTTCCCATAATATCCGGTGGCGCCTGAGTATATGTAAGCCTCATCCTGCAACCATTGACTCATCGCCCCGCAGCAATCCTCGCAGCCGATGTTGGAGATCATCCTCCGTCCGGCGGTATCGGAATGGCCGCCGGTGGTCCCTGGATCGGCGGACCCGGTGATATTGGTCTCCTCATTGGATCCTGCGGCAAACGACTGGAATTCATGGTCGATCGGCAGCCGTTTCCCCACGGCATGGCCATCATCCACGTGGTCCATCCATGTTCGGGTGTCGGTGATGGTTCCACCGTTGACGGAGGTGGTGCCCGTCGCTGTTCCGGATTGCAGGTAGATATCCACCCACTTCTGAATCCCGCTGTCATAGACCAGGCCAACGTTGACCAACGTTTTCGCCCGGTGCTTCAGGCACCACACGGATGCGGGCAGGATGTCTTTTTGCGCGTAACCGGTGAGCGTATGCCCGCCGATCGTCCCGACTGCCGTGCACAGCGTGTGAAATCCTCCGATCTTGCGGGAATGAGCCGCGTCGAATCCGGTGGGGACGGTTGCGTTGGCCGAAACCTTGAATGACAGCGTCGATCCGTTCGTGCAGGCGTAGACGTAATAATCCGTTCCCGCCGCCAGCGTCCCGGTGTCCAGATCGTCCACCGAGTCCACATCCACAGCCTCATCCATCAAAAACCAATGCCCGCCGATGTCGATCGGGACATAATTTGCGGCTGGATTTACAACCACCCGCGTGTTGTCGCCGGCGGCGTGCGGCTCGATAAGCCGTAGATTCTTCAGCGCCCAGAAGTTCTGGGCCATGACCGCGGCGGCGATGATGTTGTCGGAAACATCCAATGTGACTTGCCGGTTTGCCATAATCAATTACCCCCTTTCGTCGTTTCTATGACGACGGGCGCATTAACCGCGTAAAGATCCGCCGTATTTTCGCCCGATGCAAATCCCAACCGTTTCCATGTGGGCAAGGGCGCCGGGACAGTTTCCGTGACGATATTGATCATTTTCCCGGCGACGTCCAGGTCATAGCTGACGACCCTCTCCATTGTGTCGTCGGCCAGGTCCGCAACCGTTTTCAGATCTGCGAGAGCCCGGTCCTTGAATTCCGGATCGGCCAGTAGAAAATCAAAATCCGCTTTTGTTGCAATTACTTTGGGATACCCTTTCATATTTCCTCCTGATCATGTTTATCTGTCCCCACAAGTGCCTTTACGCCAGGTATCCGCCTTCAATTACGGCGCGGAACTCGGCTACGACATCGCAGACAATCGCCGCATCCGCCGCGCCACCGGCGATCGTCAGTTTAATTTTCTTCCCGACTTTCAACAGCACGGCGCCCGTCCAGGGAATCTGCGCTTCGGCAGGCAGGTTTGCTTTGGCCCCCTGGGCGGCAGAGATCATGACCTGCGGCGTAGCGTCGTCTGTGGCAATGGCGATCGATGTGATCGTCGCATCATTTGAGACGTTTACATTCGGCAGCCGGAAGGTCAGTTTATCGACGATAATATCCTGCGTCGTTCCCGTGAACAGGGTGTAGGCCGCGGCCGCTTGCTGCAGATTGATGGTCGTGCCCTTGATCTGAACTCGGCCCGGATATACCAGGGATTCGTGCAGCACCAGGATCTCGCTCAGGGGATCAACAACCTGGGTATACGCGTCCACCGTAAATGTCCCGGTGGCGCTCACGTAATCGGTGATCTTCCGGACCTCATGCTCCGGCGCCGCCGCGGCGGTAAACGTCGGAAATCCCGTGCCGCAATCGCGACTGTTCGTCCCGTCGGAGATCACCTCCCCGTCCGTGAACGTCCCGCTTCGCGACTTGACAATATAGGTTGTCGAGGTCAGTTTCGCGACCACGACGCAGGTCTTCAGGCTTGTTGCCCCGGTCAGCGTTGCCCCTGCGGCAAAGTCGGCAGGCGTGGGGGCGACGTCAATCGCCAGGAGTTCGTGCGCCGCCTTGATCACCTGCATGTAGAAGTGGTTGTTGAAATAGTCATCGCCATACCCGGCGAGTTGTGCGCACACGATGGCCGCATTTGCCGGCGTCATGCCGCTGTTTGTCCGCCCGGCAAAGGCCAGTCCCGAGGGTAATTCCGTCAGGACGACCTCGCCGGTGTAGGGATTGATTCTTGATGGCATCGGTTCCTCCTTTTAGGAATAACTGTACCCGGTCCGGCTGTCCCAAATCTTGGTGTAATCGTTCACGCTGTCGGCGAACTGCACCGCGGTCGGCTTCCGGTCCGTATCGTAGGTCACTTTCTTGATCTGCCATTCCGCAGCGCTGGTCAAAGCCGCGGGTCTCGCCCGGCCAATATACTCCGGATCTCCGGTGGCGTTATACGCCACCTTCATCTGCAGATCTCCATGCGAAAACGGGAACTGGATGGTTGCATTGTTGATCATGATGGGCACCTCCTTTCGTTTCGTTCATTCGTTATGTCGGCGATGCCTTCGGTAAGGAAGGAATCGACAATAAAAAAAACCGGGGCAGCATCCGAATGCCGACCCGGTTTTAATTTCTGTCAAATTGTGCGCCCGGTTGATCAGACCGGGTGGTCGCCGGGGTCCCTTTATCGAGACCCCGGCCGGATACTTCTATGTCGGCCTGCTCATTCCCGGCCGCCCGCCATTAAGATTCTCCTCAGTAACTGTAAAAGCACCAGACGCCGAAAGCGACAAATCCCGTTCCGATCCCGGCCACCGCCGGGCTGTGCTCGACGACAAGGCCGGTACAGATCATCAACGCGCCCACGGCCATCACCAGCAGGATCGCAACCGCGATCATAACCGGCATCCTGCCCATTTTCTCTTTGGTGATCTCCCTTATGCTCATTGGTTCGCCTCTGCCTGCAATTTTCGCAGAGATTTACCCGTTGTCAAGAAAAATAATGCCATTATTTGTGCGCCTCCCGGATCTTCTCCTGGTTTGCCCGGGCGATTTCGGCCTTGATCCGCTGCCGGATACCCTTCCTGGCGTGCGAGACGATCCCGGAAACCGTCTCGGCCTGGCGCTTGTCGCTCATCGCCTCCCAGGCAGGCTCGGGCGAACTTCACGGACCCATCGGCATTTCTTGTGTATTCATGTTCGTCATTGTGCGGCCCTTCCTTCCGACGCAACGGCGGGAAGTTCGGCGCCCTGGCCGCGAGTCCCCTGGATGACTACCAGCTTGAATAGCCGTTTCGGGTCGCAAATCCGGGTGGCAACAGGTTCCGGGACGCTCCGTGAGTGATCCGCAAGGTAGGTTTGAACGCTCACGGCATCGGTCAGTGCTTTGCTCAGATACCGAATCGTATTTCTGATGTCTGCTTTGATATCCTCCGGACACCATGATTTATTAAGTAGTCTACTTAGTCGATGGTTGATTTCATAATTCAAATTGGTGCAGATATCCGCCATCCGTCCGCCGGTCTGTTCGTGCAGGATGGTGACGTTGACGAAGGCGTCAACGCGGGGCTCTTTTGTTTTTTCCATAGTTATTCCCCCTCCTTTCTGCCGAAAAACCGGGAGGTTAAACCCGCGAATTTCCGCGGTTGCGGTTCAGCCGGCGGTTCGGCTGGCGGCGCGACGATCGTCTCGGCGGGGAGTTTATCCTGGGACTCGGTTGTCCGGTCGATCTCCTTGGGAATCCGGACTTTTCCCCCAGTCAGATACTGCACGTAATTATCCATTTTGAGCGACATACCGTCAAAATTGGAAATGTATTCCTTGAGAAGTTTCCGATAGGAGGTAATGGGAACCGGGGAATTCATGTTGGCGAAGCACCAGGCGCAATAAACGGGGTACAGTCTGTTCGTCTCGACCCGGGAGTCCGGGTCCGGAATCAGGCATTCGTTCATGAACCGAAGAAGCATGGTCCTTCCGGCGGCCTTGGGGATCCTCATCATGTTGAACGTGTGGCGAAGCGATTCCGGCACATTCCCTTCCACGTAATCCATGACGCCGGGTTGCCCGCCGATCTGTTTTGCCGTTTGGTTCAGTTCGATGCCCCGATACCGCATTTCCATCGCGCGGAGCCGTTCGTGAAAGGCAAAGTTCGCATTGTCCTGCTGATCGGCGATGGCAGTCAGACGCTCGGCGACCGTGCGAAGGTCGTTCACCAGGTCCGCCGGTATTGACATTTTCGGGAGCATGTTGACCAATTGCCTTCGCATGTTCGAGACGTTGCCGTTTAAGACTTCCAGCGCGGGAAGCAGATCTTCCCGGCCCCGCACGTCGGAGATCTGCTCGGCGAGGTCCCGGAGGCGGGTAACGATCTCCATGCCCAGATCATCGATCTTGTCATTATGCAGGCCTGACAGCGACGCGATCAGGGCCTGCATCAGCGATTCGGCCAGGCGGGCGGGGTCAGTCTGGGTGGATTCGATGGTTGCCCGGTCGTTGACGGCCGCCCCTTTGTGCCAGTAATCGTGGAGGACGACGAAGCACTCCTCCTGGTACTGGTGGATCTTCTCCCGGATCTCCGGTTTCACCTTGTCGGAGTTGACGGAGAAAAGCCAGCCGTTAAGCTTTGTAATGGGCATGCAAACCATTTCCTGTATGCCGCCGGTGGTTTGCAAAGGTATGGAGATATCGTCAAACCTCTTTGATTTCCTAATTTTCGCCTGTTGACCGCGCCAGTCTATGCCCATGCCTTCGACGATGGGTTTCATGGCGGCGTACTGGATGCCGTTTACCTCGGCGGTTAAAAGGGTGTTTTGGTGGAATGACACGGACGCGGGTACGACTGGGTATTGCTTTGTTGCAGACATGTTGGCCTCCTTGGCATTTAGTAGTTGCGCCGCGTTATTGAAGGCGGCGGGTCTCAACTACCGTGCCAAGACGGCGGGGCTTATTCCCCTTGCGGGTGTTCTATTCGGCCCTCGTTGACCCGCCTTGTCGGCGCTTTTTATGTCTGCATGCAGGTTACACAAAAAAACCGCTGCTGACGGGTGCGGAAAACCGCTTGGCATTGTAGTGATTCCTCCATAAACCCGGCAGTGCTGTTTTGTCAAGAAGTTTTTTTTGAAGAGTATCGCTGCCACTGCTGATGGTTTCTTGACAACCCGCTGACCGCCATATATGAATACGCATTCCGCACCATCATGGAGGGCGACTATGGACGATGATCTCATGGAAAGTAAAATCAATGACATGGACCGGAAAATTCAGGATTTGGAAATTCTCTGCCAGCTATCCCAGATCGAGATAATTCATCTCAAAAAACTTCTCGTAGCCAAAGAGGTCATAGAAAAAGACAAGATCGACGGATACAGGAAGTACTTGGACAAATATCTGCAAGAGATTGAAATGAAAAAAAAGAACTATATCAGGATGTTTTGTAGCCGGTGATCGGCGGATCGCGTTGCTTTGTCAAGAGGTTTTTTGATGGGTTTATTTACAGGTGCTTCAGAAATTCTTCGACAGAGACGCCGGAGCCCTTGACGATCTGGTGCAGCGTGCCCTTCTTGAGGTCTTTGGAATGGAATGGAACGATGACTTGCAGATCCTCCTTGACGTAAATCCTATGGCTTCCCCGCTGCCGGAAAAGCCGGAAGCCCATCCGTTCGAGGGCGGCGGCCGCTTCTTTGGGTGTCAGGGACGGAAGGATACCGCTCACAGGCTGACGCACATCTCGGCGATGTGGGTGGTATCGGTTAGGATTTCCCCGCCTCGTTCCCGTTTGGCTTCCAGGTAAAGTTCCATCGCTTCCCGGATGTTGTCCAGGGCTTCACGGTAAGTCTCTCCTTCAGAGACGCAGCCCGGAAGGCCGGGAACATACGCGGTGAATCCGCCTTCCGGCTGCGGTTCTACGATGACCTTGTAAAAGTAGTCCGACATGGAATATATCCTCCAAATACTTCATATTCTTTGATAACGGGCACTATCTGAATCTGCCGGATATTTCAAAATTTGTCAATTGCTTTTTGTGGTTTTGACGGGATTGGTTATTTCATTTCATGATTTATCTTCTCATGAGCATGAGATCCCGTGATCTCTGCATCATTTGTTCGCTCATCCTGTTGGTCTGATCATGCAGACGCCAAAGACCCGCTTCGATGATGGCGTCTTTGCGGAATTCGGATTGGGCGGTATTTTGGAGCGCTACCGCGAACTGTTCTATCTCGGCCCAATTACGATCCAGAGTTACCTTGTGATCCTTGATGTCCTGTCTCTGTTTTACGAGTAGTTTCTGGCGGTCTTCCAGGTCCAACGCTGCCTGCATTTGTTCGGCGGAGAGCGATTCCAGATATTTTGATCCAGTTTCATTATTTCTGTATTTCACCCAGTTACGTTGAGCATCGATCTGATCGTTGGACAATGCTCTATTGAACGCAGCGCAATCGGCATCAAAAGAGCTATACGAATCATTCCACGATTGAACGGATTTGTTATAGTAATATATGTTGTTATCATAAGCACTTCGCAGGGCCCGCAGTGTATCAAGCGACTGTTCGAGCGCCGTCGGCCTGTGTGCGCATCCTGAAGGCAGCAACATGATCAAGAACACAATCATGATGCGTAATATTTTCAATCGCATCGGTAGCCTCCAAGTCCGTCGGGGCGACACCCTGTTCCATTGGAATTGCGAAAGCCTCCTAAACCATCCGGACGCGTAGACGAACCATCGCTATGCCGAAAGCCGCCAAGGCCATCGGAGCGTGACGAACTGCCATCGGAATTATGGAACCCGCCCACACCATCCGGCCGGATCGTATCGCCTTTCTCTGTGCGAAAGCCCCCTAACCCATCATCTCGAAGCGCCCGGCCTTTGTCGGAACGAAATCCGCCCAATCCGTCGGATTGCCAATCTTCCGCAAAACTGCCCGCGGCAAATAAGACCAGACATAAACACAACGCCAGAAGGATCATTCTTTTCATGATATTTTCTCCCTGGTTATGTTGTTTGAATGTTTATGGATCTTTAACGGTTGATCGGTTCCGGAGAATATTCCGCATAAGCGGTATTATGATAAACCGTATCCGCAAGATGTCAATGGGAATTTTCGTTTACATTTCCGTCACGATTGGCTTTCGTTTGAGTTGATCCGGCGTGATATCCCTCAGATTGAACGTGGTTTTCGGCGTTGGCATGGTTTTCATCGCCGTGAATTTCTTTGCCGCCCCTTGAAACTGCGGCATAGGAAAACCGTTTCCCGGCGGTGCTTCTTCTTGGACAGGCGGATTTTCGATCCTTGGTTTTGTCTCCATCCCGCTCGGCACCGTCCGCATTTTCTGATCCGCCCAGAGTTTATCGAGATGGGTTTTGATCTGAAGTACTTCCGCATTGATCTGATCCGGTTTCGTTCCCGGATCGGGGCCGACGAAAATGCCCCGATAGGACAGTCCCGCGATCACTTCAGGATCAAAGGGAATCGTGTATTCCCTGCCGAAAAGTTCTGCAATTGGCATAGTTTATTCTCCTGTGGCGGAACTTGACGCCGCCAGTTTCTCTCGGTTCGTCCGGGCGATCTCCCCTTTGATCTTCTGGCGGACCCCTTTCCTGGCGTTTTCCATGATGTGGGAAACCACCTCTGTTTTTCGTTTGTCGGGCATTGTCGTCCAGGCAGGCGAGGTGACCAGGCCTTCCAGTTTGCGGTGGGCGATCTCGCTCGATTTGTCGAAATATTCCCGCTGTTGATCCAGGGTCATTTTGTAGGGCGTTCCGGCGATCTCGATGGAGCGACCGGGAGGTCCGGTCTTAAGGATACCCTTTTTGACCATCTCGACCAGGGCGGTAAAGACGGGATCGTTGCCTTTCTTTTTTTGGATCGGCAGAACGCTGGTGGGGTTCTCCCAGGCGTAACCGGCTATACTTTCCTGCATCCTCTCCTTCGCTGCGGCTTTGCGTTCATCCGAAATGGAGGGGTCGGCATCCATCCTGGAGAATTCTTTCTTCAGCTCCTGAATCCGGACGCCGGCGATCGCCGCGGACTGTTCCGGTGATACGGAAACGACGTTGAAGCCCAGCCACCGTCCGGCCGCCTGGGCGGGTGTTACCTCCCGGCCCCAGCGGTCCTCCTTGCCTCTTACCGCGTCGATGGTATAACCTAAGGCGCCTTCGATAGGCGAGATCATCGAGGGAAGGAATGTGAAGGCCAATTGATGAGCCATTTTAGCAATCTTCATTGCCGGATGATCCAACTCATTGTATATTGGTTTGCCGAAGAAAGGATGCATCGGCGGTGATCCGTCCCTGGCGCTGCGGAACATGGTCATGATATCCAAAAGTGGGTGGGTGATTCCGACATCGCGGGTGAGTTCGCCGACGTCCTTATCTTTCATGTCCCTGAAAATGTTAAACCAGTTGCCCCAGGGCAGGAAGTATTCGGCGTTAAGCCATTGATACTGCCCTTTGTCCGTCTTGAATGGAAGGATCATCATTGATCCGGACTTCTTGGTGTAGGCGGGCAGTTGCTTTTCAAGATCCTTCATGTCTTCATCGTCAAGGTCATTATAGTTCTTGGCTAACATTTTCAGTGCAAGCGGGAGCAGCATCGCGTACTTTGCCAAAACCCAGGGGCGGTCGCGCAGGGATTCTGCGATCAAGGGCGCGATCTTGTAATTGTACGAGGCAAAAGGAATGAGATGCCGCCGGGCCGCCTTGATCGAGCGTGACGCCAGGGAGTAATCCATGCCCCACTTCAAAGCGTGGACGGCGGATTCGTCGATGGATTTACCTTCTTTCCTCTGTTGCAGGAAGATTGCAAACTTGCTGATATCGTCAATCTTTCCGTAGTATTTCCCGAGATTTTTTACGGCTATGAAAAACTTGTCGATGCCGCCGCCTTGCGCCTTCCGGAATTCGTTAAGGACGTCGTTGATTTCGGTCAAAAACCAGTTGGTATGGAAGATTCCCATGCCGAACGCCTCTTCGTAATAGACATCTTTCGCGCGCATGGATTCGGCGGCGGAGATGACGTCGCCGGGTATTTTGTAGAAAGGGCGGCCGCTCATGTTGATCTGGATGAAGTTGGACACCATGTTGCGGAATGCCGTGGGGAAATTAACGGCGACCTTCCCGAATTTGAACGCGGAGACGGCTTTTGCCTCAAGTTCGAGAAAAGTCCGCATGGCCTTCCCCATGTCCGCGTTGAGTTGGCCAAGGACGGGCACGATGTCGTTGTAGATCGTTTCCCGGACATACGCGCCGGCGAGGGGACCGTAATTCTTGCCCTGGGGCAGTTGTTTATACCCCTCGGGTATATTTTTTAACGCCTCCTCGACCTTAGCCAACGCCTCCTTGTAGATCCGAAGTTGTTCCTGCACCTCCGGCGTCGGTTGAACCCGGTTCATCTCTTCATATTTTTTGATCGTTTCGGTCAAACTACCGACGGTCATATTGACCAAGCGCCGGGTGCGACCGGACTGGTCCTTTTTTAGAGGCACGCCGACGGGCACCTTGACGAGGGAATTTTGCCATACCCAATCGGGATTCTTTGCAATATTGTTTAGGTAATCCCATTTGGCGATATCGGTAAGCGCCTTCCCCATTCCCAGGGGCACGGCTATCGATGCATCATCGATGAGCCCCAGGGCGTAGCGCTGCTCCATTGTCAAATTCGGGTTCCGGTGCATCGTTTCTTTAAGATCGAGTTTCCCCGTGCTTGTCACGGCAATCGCCGCGTCCTCTCCCAGCACATAATAGGCATAGGCGTAGTGGATGTAACTCCCCTCGTTGGCCTTGAATTGCTTCTCGGTAAGAATCCCGCGGTCCACCATCATCTGGCCGATGACATCCGATCGGCGGCGAATCATCCGCGCCAGGTCCTGCGGTTTCATCTCCTCGGTCACAATGCGGCCCCTTTCCTTCTTTTGGATTGTGAAGGTCGTCGGTAGGGTCTCAACGGGGACCTGTCCATCCAGCACCTGGAACATCGTTTTCTTGATATAGGCTGGGAGGAGATTCAGTTTTCCGTGCAATTGTTCAATGAACTGGAGCGCTTTTGCGACATTGCCCATGCCGCGAGCCCTTTCAGCAAGCCATTTTTCACCGCTGGGAAGGGTTGCCGCCGGCGACCAGAATTCCCGAAACTGATTGGCAAATCGCCGGATCGCCGTCTGATAGGCCGGATCAACCTTGCCGATCATCATCTGCAGGCCGCGGTTGATGGCACGGCCCGCGGGTTGGACCACACGGCCGGTCCAGGCGTTCTTGGCAATGGTTTTGTCAGGCGGGGTTACTTTCTCGGGTGTCGTAGCAGGCGGCGCTGCTTTCTCGGATGTAGGAGGGGTAGCTACTTTTTCGGGCGGAGATGTGCGAATGCCTTTTGCGCGTAATCGCTCACTTCTTTCTTGTTTTGCCGCAGCTGCTCGATTTCGAAGGGTGTCAGCATCTCGGAGACCGATGAGGTATCCGGCTTCGGCTGCGGTGAGGGCGGTTGGTTCGATTTTAAAGAGTTCTCTGACGTCATTTCCGAATCTCCTTTCGATTTCGCTGGTGACCTGTTTGCTGGCGGCCAGGGTAGCAGAGCGGGAGGCGTTTGTCAAGGCAATGACGCCCTCCACCTTTCCGCCCCCTTCCTGGATGTGGTTCGCCAGCTCGGCCAGGGTGCCGCCCATGGTGGTCACATCATCGACGAGCACATACCGGCCGTCTTTCACGACGTCTCCGGAGAAGCGAACGCGGGAGATCAGGCGGTCCATGGCTTTCGCGCCGGTATGAAAAGCGCGGACGGACTGGACGATATTTGAATCCGCGGTGCCATCCGTTTTTGCTGCGTAATATTCCGCAAGCGTTACAGGAATGGCGTTGCGGCCGGTTGCCTCCGCGGCGTGCGGTGCTGCATAGATCGCGCCGGCGCCGAAGCGCTTTTCGGCTTCCGCAACCGTTTCCGGTTTGACCAGCGCCTGGACCAGCCGGACGGCCGCGGCCTTGTTGCCTTTCTTGGCGGCGGGAAAATCGGCGTGTGCGGTCAGCTTTTTGAAATCATTGTTAGATGCGATGATGCGTCCGGCCTTCTCGGGGATGGCGTGGCGTCGGGGGGCGTCTTCGGCCAGGGCGTACTGGACCGGGGACTTTTTCAAACTCCGGTTGGCCGCGTATGCCCGCGTTCCGGGAATGCCGCGATTGAATATCTTGCCCGTCTCGATATCGCGGACCACGGTGCCGGCCGTCCGGATGCCAAATGCTTCCATTAAATTGTCAAGGAATTCACGGACACGGGTGATTACTTTCCCGACGAGTCCCTGCGGCGGTTTTTCCTTCGTCAGTGCATCAGCCAGGAAGTTGGCCCGGTCCTCGGAGCCGCCGATATCCTTCTTGTTGGCAGTCTCGATCTTTCCGTCGCGGACCAGTTCCTGGATGTGGTCCTGCAGGGTGGAAACATCCGTCCCGTCAAGAATCCCGGCATCTTCCAGGAAGTGCATGGATTCATGGGCAAGGGTCCACTTTCCCGCGACACCTCGGACAAGGTGAGCGACACCGTCGCCATACGCCCCGGAGATCTGCATCGTTCCCGAATCAAACTTCTCCCCATGGGCATATTCGAAGTCTACCGCATCCGGGGAGATTTCTTTCACTGTCTCCGCCGTGAGATACTTTCCGCCCTGTGTTTTAACATAAACCGGGGAGTTCTGCCCGCCCGGCTGAATGACCTCCTGGCCCTTAAAGATGGTTTGGACATCGGCGAGGGTGGGGACGGGGACGTTGCCCTGCTCAGTCGAATATTTTTCCTTGACAAGATCATGATCGAAGAGTATTTTTTTAGTCGAGCCGAGTTTGGAGCCTCTCACTGCGGGCAATTGTAGCCCGCTTGTCACGCTCCAAGCGCGGCTTTTGCTTTTGTTCATGTACCGCAGCAGTCCCTGATTGATCCAATTTATGAAGTGATATTCGCTGTTTCTCGGGTGGACGCTGATAATGTCATTGACGACATTGCGCCCCACCTCTTTGGACAGTCGAATCGCGGCCACTATGGTCTTTCCATCCTGTTTCAGTTCCGTCATAACGACGAGGCTATCGGCCTCTGTGGCTGAATCGAAGACCATGATGGGGTCGGCAATATGAGCGGGTAACTGCTTGAGGGTTTCAATCGAAACGCCATGCTTCCCGGTTGTCGCCTTCTCAACTGTTCCCTGTGTAATGACCAGTGGAAGTTGTTCTGCGCCGAGTTTTTCAAGAACGACAGGAGTTTCTCCAATCGTAATTGGTTCAAGCCGATTGAGAAGTTTGCCTGCCGCAAAGTCATCAAGCTGATCAGCAAAGGCCGCCGAATCGCGTCCGATTGCATCTCTCTCCTCAACCGAATAAAAGGTTTTCTGGCTGCTGCGGCCGGCCTTGGCGTTGTCGATAAGTCCCTGTATCGCTTTGTAATGATCACCCGCCTTGTCGAAGACCGTCGTGAATTCAAGACCCGTCTGTTTTGCAAAGGCCACCAGATTGGAGACATCAGCTTCCGACAGCACCTTCTTTCCGTCGTAGACCATAAAGTCCACGGCGTTTCTTTTTTCTACCTCGCGGAGGATCTCCGCATGGAGGGGCCGGAGTCTCGAAAAGTCTTCGACCTCTATTACTGCAACCGGCTGGCGCTGAGATGAGAAGAGGGCGATTCCGCCGTTTTTCAGGTGCAGGCGGCCGAATGCCTCGAACTCATCCGGCCCTGTGATGGACTGCAATTTCTGCGGTATTTGATCATATTTCCGCCCGAGAACGGGGATTGAGTGAATCGCTTTTTCTTTAGCCGGCACCGGAAGAACGCCTTCCCCGGACGAATATTCTTCCGACGTGACCGCCATGATTTTTTCGCCCTTTATACCGGTTCCTTCCAACAGGTCGGCAATGGACGTGCTGATGTCAAGGTCCGGCTTCGACAATTGCGCCTCGCCCGACGGATGGTTGTGAACCGTCCACGCACGAACAGCGCCGGGGACATTCAGGATCTGGCCGGCAATGACATAGGGGTAGACTTGACTTTGATTTGGGGACCCGATGGTATGCTGGTTGACGGCAAGGATTTTTCCATCCTTGCCGGTTACGACGGAGATCAAACTTTCCCGGGCGTCCCGCCCGATGTTGTCGCGGGCGATGACCGCCAAATCCACGAAGCTGTTTATTGCTCCGCGGGAGGATTCCCAGGTTCCAATGGGTTCGCTTTTGACGGAAGGCAGTGTCCCTGTTCTTGTCCCGTAAGGAAGCAGCTTTCCTCCGGGTGCGGGTATTTTCCGTCCACCATTGGTTTCCGGACTGGCGGCTGGTATATTTTCAGCCCGCATGGCTCCGGTTTCGGGTAATTCATCAAACAGCCCTCCTTGGTTCTCATTATCAACCTTACGGGAGAACCTTGTCAAGCCTTTTTCTGTTACCGAATACACGGGAAACGGTTCACGGATCGCGACACCTTGAGCCGGGGCCGATTTCTGGAGTTCCGGGTAGTCCTTTAAGACTTCGGGGGGAACGGGTTTGCCTTTGGTGAGGGCCTGACTAACCAATTCCTTATGGTTTTGTTCATTATTTGCTTTGATTGCTGCTTTGCTTTGATGACCTTCTGGAATTTCTGGGTACATTCCCGAATTAACATATTGCTCCCGCGTCATCTCCCACGGATGTTTAGTTTTCTTTGTCTGCCATTCCGCGGCGGGTTTTTTTTGATCCCCGTCTTTCAGCCAGGCCTTGAAATCATCAACGGACATTTCCGTGATGCCCATGATCCGGTCCGGACCCGTTTTGTCGTAATTGGCCAGGTAGCCCTGCCGGGCCTCTTCCTCCGTGTTTAATCCGAGCATGACCTTATGCTCGTCAAACTTTCCGCTTTTGTCGTCTTTTTGGTCAACGACGAAGACCTTGTCGCTCTCGGGTTCGGCAATTGGAGAGAGGTATACGTCGACGTGTTCGCCGTCTTTCCCTGTGGTCCGTTTGATATAACCGTAATGGCTGGCAACGGCCCTTTCCCATGCGTTGCCGTTTTTATCCACGCCCTTGCGGGTGGAATCCTTCGGGTACTCGATGGATATGTCAAGACCCTGGTAATTGACATGGCCCTTCTTGAAATTCCCCGCCTCCTGTTGTGCCAGCGTCGGTTCGGGGATGTTGTTTTTCGGCGACGTGGCCGCTTCATTCGCCGCGGCGTTAATCTCGGAATTTGCATCCGGTTGAACGATCTTCCCCGCGGCCGTCTCTTCCTTCGTCATACCTGCCGTTTCTTCCCCCTGGGCCGTGGCAGGCGCTGCCTTCCCCTCATTTGTAAATTCGCCGGGGTTGAAATCCGTCGCGGGTTCCTCTGCCGCAAACTCCTCCGGATTGAAACCCGCCATCGCATCCGCTTCTTCGGAAACCATCTTCCAGGCGTATGCCTCCTCGTCTTTCGCCTCGTGGATTATCACGTCATGGACGGCCTGCTGCTGATCGGTGAGAGGTTTCCCCGTCCGGGCCTTGTCGATTACGTTCGCCAGGAACGCTTTGGAGAGCTTCAGCGTGACGGGTTTCCCCTTCTCGTCGCGCAGCGGCGTAGTGGACTGGTTGCCGAAGGTCTTCACCGTCCGGGAGATCGCGCCTCCGGCCGCGATCCGTCTCCCCCCGCCTTCCTCGTTTCCGACCCATCCGGTCGGTCCGATCTCCTTCAGTTGGTAGGCGAGGTCGTCAAGAACGTATTCCCGGACCTTGGCCTCATCGGCAGCATCTTGCGCGGGGTGGCGACCGGCCTCTTCCGGAAGACCGGCTGCGGCTTCGACTTGCGCCGTTCGGGTACTGGGCTGTTCCCCTGTGCGCCCGGAAGCTTGCCCGGCTTCCTCCGCGTTGGAAGTTTCTTGTACCGGGGAGACAGCCGCGGGTCTTCCCCTGACGCCCAGGACCTTGAGCGACTTGGGCGGGGAGTAAGGTTTGACGACATTTGGGCCCGCATCGAGGCGCGCGATCTCCTCCTGTGTGAGCTGGTCCCGGGAGGCCTCCAACAGGGCAAGTTGCTGTGTGGTGATCATCCGGCCATACCGGAGTCCCTCACGCGCCATGGATAGTACCTGGACGGAAAGTTCCTTTTCCTTCTTGATTCTGGCCTCTTCGGTCCGTTTCCGCACCGCTTCGAAATCATCTTGCCGCTTCTTCTCTGCCGCGGCCTGTGCAATTTGATCCGCGTCGTAATCGGCCACGTATTTTTCTGCCAAAAGTTTCCGGAGCGTCATGATCGGGACCGGCTGCGCCCCCTTTTTGGTAACAATCTCGTAGAGGTCCTGCCCCGCCGGCCGGACGTTCAGGCCGAGGTCTCGTTGGACGGCTGAAATCACGACCCGGTCGGAAAGTCCCATCACCTCCGCGGCAATCTCCTGTTTCTTGGGATCGCCCGCGGCCGCGTCTTTAATAACGGCGTCCTTCTCCGTCGCCGCCTGCATGATCGCGGCCTGAGTCTGTGCTTGTTCTTCGGCCGCGGCCTGTTGGTCTTCCTGCTCTTTGATAAACAGTTCCTGCTGCCGGGCCTCCTCCAGGCGCTGCTGGTCCTCCTCCGTCATCCCGGCGATGGCTGCCTCATATGCGGTAAGACCTTTTTTCAGCGTTTCGCTTTTCTTCTCCTCCTGGATCACCGTCGCCTGTGGTTCCGCAAGGCCGATATCCTTCACCGCCTGCGGCCCGGCGGTCAGATCGCCCGTTCCGCGTTCGGTTGGCGTTTTCTGTGTCGTTTCCGTCGTCGCGCCCTCAGCGGTCGTTTCGACGGGAACCTTCTCCTTCATCCCGAACATTCCCAGGACGCCCCTCTTTGCCCTGGTCGTCGTGTTTCCGAAGAGACCCGGCGGCGGTGTGTACTTCCCGGCCCCGTAGAGAAGGTAGTCTACCATCTCCTTTGAGTCCACTTCGGGTATCACCAGTTTTCGGGCGGCATCCTTGATTTCGTCACCACCGGAGATCCAGTCGGCCCCTTTCGGCGTCTCGTCATTTTTTGTCCGGATATCCTTGATTCGGGTGTCTACCAGCCTGGCGATCTCCTGATCGGGCATCCCCGCGTCTTTGAGGGAAAAGACCGTATCCTTGACCCCGAGTTGATCGCCCAGCGCGTTGTAATGCTGCACGTTTCGGCGATGTTCAACGGTGCCGATCGTACCGCCGGCCATCCCGCCCATCATCCCGCCGATGATCCCCGATTCGAGGATCCGGCCGATATTGTCAGAGAGATTCTGGTCCGGTTTGTGGCCGAGTTTCTCAACATAGATATTGACCGCTTCCTGGAATCCTTCCGTCGATCCTTCCAGGAGCGTTTGGCGGACAATCCTTTTTACGAAACGGTCGGCGCCGGCCTGTTTAAGAAACAAATTGTCAAACGGAAGCATTTCTATGAGTGAGTTCACCGTGCCGGCAGTGATGCCCTCGAGGGTGGCGATCTTCTCGATCGAATCAGGATCGAGGGTCCCGGCCTGGGTCATCTCGTCCTTCGCCTGGCCGTAGGCGCTCCCCGCCTCCAGGGCCATCGATCCGGTCCAGGATCCGGCGAGGCCCGCGGCGCGGATCGCCTTTACTCCCAAATCTGCCGCGCGCGCCGCGCGGATCGCCGCCACACCGGGCAGCATCATGGTGGCCATGTTGGGGGCATTCTCTCCCAGTGAGCGAACCCACCAGCGCCAGTCGGTCATCACGCCCGGCTGTTTCCATATGTCCACGTTCTGCAGGTAGTCCGGCCGGCGCAGCATGTCGGACTCGCCGACTTCCTTCATTTTCTCCCGCACGGCCTTCCCGCCCGGGATTCCGATCATCTCGGCGGTAGCACCCATTGACTCCGCGGTGGAGACGATACCGGCCCCCAGGGCGGATGCCGACTCGGCAAACACGCCGCGGGGTGGCGCTGGTTTTTTGGCCGCGGGATCAGGACCGAAATCTTCATCGGCTCGGCGTCTGGCTTCTGCAAGCAGATAGCTGGTTGGCTGCCGGTCTGTCGTTTTCGCCGCGGATTTTTTAGCATCCGCCGCCGGCGCGGGATCAGGTCCGAAATCTTCATCGGCGCGGCGGCGGGCTTCTGCGAGTAGGTACGCGGATATCTCTGCCATAGTCAATTCTCTCTGCTCCTATCGCAATTGTACGTCCGTACTACCATGAACGGGTAGCACCGCCCTGGGTCATCAAGCCTTCCGCTTCGCGCTTCGCCTGTTCGTATGCCGTGGCACCGATAACCCCTGCCTTATAATCTCGTTCAAGATTCGCAAGTTGCTCGGCAGGTGATTTTACCAGCCCCACTTTTTGCAATACGGCGCGTGGGCGCAAGTCGACGCCCATAGCCGACTTCATGCTGTTCAGGTTTTTTCTTGCAGCTTCGCTCGGGTTTTCCGCAGCAGGCGACGGGGCCAACTTGTTTCCTCCGGTTAATTTTTTCGCATATCCGTTGAGGTAGTCGTAAGCCCCTTTGAAGTCGCCCTTGGCTTCTCTTTGTATGCGCCCGGCTTTTATCGCGGCAACCATGTCCGGTTTCGCATTGGCGCTGATGAGTTTGCTGAATGAAGACATGGTCTGGTCATAATCCGGGTCGACCTTTATTTTTTCTCCCGTAATCTCCTTGAGGGCGCTATCTCCCTTCAATTTCCCGATATCATCCTGGAAGACGCCCCGGGCGCTCGTGACATCCTTTTGAAACGCGGTCAGATACTTTTCGAAATCCGGGTATTTTGTATGCAGTTCCGGGTTGTCGGTATAACTCTGCCGCGCCGCCTGGGCGATCTTCGCCTGGTCCGGAACCTTCTCCGCCATGATTAGCCGGTCGAGGTCCTCGAATGTGGACAACCCCCTGTCGTATTTCTTTTTGAGTTCCGCGGCCTGTGCGGGATCGAGTCCGGGCGTCCGGAGTTTATCCTGCATCCCGATCAACTCGTTTTTCAGACTGTACCCGTTGGCCATCAGCGACATGGCCGGGCTGGACTTAAAGGCCGCATGAATCGTGGCGTAGAAGTTTTCCGCATCGGCTCGCTTGATCTTCTTGTTCGGATCCACCCCCAGGAATTCCCCAAGTCCGGGGTGGATCCCCGCAGCATTCATCCAGTCCCCGATGGTCCGCTCCTCATTCTTGCGCTTCTCTTCGCGGGCCGCCCGATCCTCCGCTGATTTTGCAACGCCCAGTTGTCCGGTCGCGATCTCGTGCTGCTCTGTCTGCCCCTTTTCGGCGAGTTTCTGCGCCGCATCATGGAACGTCAGGTTTTTATTGAACTGGACATCCTGCTGTGCCTGGCCTTCCCGGAACTGCTCCGCCTGCTGATTCAGGTGCGCCGTGTCCCGGAGATTGGCCAGCTCGTCGCGCTTGATGTTGGCGGCGATCAGGGCTGTTTCCGTCTCCGCCTTCGTCTTTTCAAGGTTCAGCCGTCCTTCGGCCAGCTTGTTCTCCATGTGGGCGGCCATGATGTCGCGAAGCGTCAGTCTGGTTTCTTTGAGGGCTTCCGGCACAGCGCCGTAAGGGTTTCCGTTCATTATGGTGACCTCCTTAGACGATTTCGCCATTACAGCGGACAAAAGACGGTTTCCGGTTTCCAACATGCTCGCAAAGAGCCAGGAATCCGCGGGTTATGGTTGTTGCGGCCGTGCGCGGCGGCGGTCCCTTTTGCAGTTCGTGTTTTCCGTAGGCGATCAGGTTATCCACCAGAAACCGCTTCACAAGCCGCTTGACGATCGAGAACCGGTTGATCAGTGGCACAACCTTCTCGGCGATCATGTAGTATCCCCGGAGTTGCACCGGGGTCAGAAACTTGTCGCGGTACTCGCGGGAGATATTGACCTCTTCGGAGTTAGAGAAGGTGCAGGCGGTGACGATGATGCATGCCTTCGAAATCACAGCAACCGGATTAGCGAACTCCATGATATTTCCCGCGGTATCTCCCAAATACTTTCTTCCAAGATCTGCCATAGGGTTAGAGGTAGCGAAATTCTTTGCGGCGTCCCAAAGTTGGCCCGGCGCTTCTTTAACCCCTTTCCACAACTCAGATACAGACCCGACAATGTCCCCTTCGAACGCCTTGTCGAGGGGTCGGCCGGCAATCCCTTCCTCCAGATTTCTCGATGCAGTTGTGGACTTTGCGAATTTTGAATCGTCCGGCAACTGATCGGATAGCCAAGCGATCGGGGTAGAAGAGACCACCGGAGTCGAAAAATTCTTCTCCTTATTCGATCTTTCTTCCATGGGAACGTTTGTATTGCCGTATTTCTTTCGCAGGGCATCGGCAGCATAAATAATTGCCAATACTCCGGCGGCCCCGCCGGCAGTAGGGCCGCCAGTGGCGGCAGGCGCCACCGGGGCCTCTGCCGCTGCCGCTGTGGAAGCATATTCTGCCGTTGCCGGTGAATATGATGACGACGCCGCCGCCACCTCATTTGCGGCCTCTTTTGCCGCCGCAGTCTGTGCTAACGATGTATTTTCGAGGGCAGTCGCTTCGGCGGTAGTCATCGGAGTTGTCTGAGACAGAGGTGTTACCGAATCTGTCACCGGGAGCGCAGGTGTCTCCGGAGGTGCACTCGGGAAGATCTTTTGGTAGGCCGCCGTTGCTGCATCCTTCAAGGGTGTCCCGATCGTGGATGCTGCATCCTTGACGGTGCTCACAACAGGGGCCGCCACATCCTTCAGGTTGATGAGGCCCGCCTGGTTGGCAAGCGCCGTGGCGGTGATGGCGGTGTGCACTCCCTGTATCTCTGCCGACTTCTGCGCCTGCTCCTCCGAAATGCCGAGTTGCGTCCTCTCCAGCGCCTGGCTGGCGTCAAATTGCTGCTGACTTTGTTTCTGCGCCGTATCAAACTGCGTCGAATTCTGCAGCAGTTCTTTCTCCCGGAGTGTGTCCGCAGTCTCCTGTTGCGCCGCGGCCCGAACGGATGGACCCATCGCGGTCAGGTAGGATGTATAGGGCACCTTCCGTTTTCTCCCTGTCACCGCTGCGTACTGCGGGCTGGCCAGATCCCTGAGATTCATGCTGAATGCCATGATGATATGCCTCCTTTAGTATTCTCCGCGAGAATTTCTCCGCCGCAATGCCGAAACCTCCGGCAGGTCCAGGTGCGGCATGCCGCCGAGTTCCCCGATCTGATCCGCCTGCACAGGGGGGGCGTTTATCTCCGCGATTCGCGCTGCGGCCTCCGCCTCCCGGGCCGCGTTGATCTTTTCCTGTGCGGAGATCCGGTCGCCATACGTGGCAATTATCTTGTCCACATTACTTTTCATGCTCGCGGCGAAATCCTGGAGGATCGCGTCCTGCTTTTCCCGCGTCTTTGACTGCGCCGGAATGGCCAACCCCTGGAGTCCCAGGTTGGCAATTGCGATTGCCGTAGCCCATTTGTTCTGTTCACCCCAGGTATCCAGCATCTTCCGGTCCATGTCCAGCTTCGCCGCAAACTGCCGGTCATTTTCCGTGAGTTTCGTCGTAAACTGCCGGCCCTGTTCGGCGAGTTTTTTCTCCGAGAAATCTACATCGGATTTCAGCGCCTGGCTTTGTGCGGCGATCCTTCCTTGCGCCGCCGCATATTGCTGCGTGATATCCGCGAGATTCGGAACCGCCGCAACCGACGACGGCGCGGCCTGCTCGTGCAGTATCGCCCGGCGGTAAT
>JAPLJY010000311.1 GCA_026388345.1 Deltaproteobacteria bacterium | reverse complement strand
AGTGGCATCCAGGATCCGCGGGGTTTCCGAGGAAACCACGACGGGTGTGCACCGTCTCTACCAGATGGCCAAGAACGGAGAGCTCCTCTTTCCGGCCATCAATGTGAACGATTCGGTGACCAAGTCGAAATTCGATAATCTGTACGGCTGCAGGGAATCGTTGGCGGACGGGATCAAACGGGCCACGGACATCATGATAGCCGGCAAGGCGGTGGTCATCTGCGGTTACGGCGACGTCGGCAAGGGATGCGCCCAGTCCATGCGGGGGTTCGGTGCTCGTGTGATCATCGTGGAAATCGATCCGATCTGCGCGCTGCAGGCGGCCATGGAGGGGTACGAGGTGGCAACCCTCGATGACGTCGTTGCCAATGGGGATATCTTCATCACGGCGACCGGTTGCTGCGACGTCATCACCGGACGGCAGATGGAAAAGATGAAAAATGAGGCCATCGTCTGCAACATCGGCCATTTTGACAGTGAGATCGACATTCATTACCTGGAAAATACGCCAGTGTGCAAGCGTCGCACCGTCAAGCCGCAGGTGGATAAATGGACGCTGAAATCCGGCAGAAGCATCATCATCCTGGCCGAGGGACGTCTCGTGAATCTCGGCTGTGCGACCGGCCACGCCAGCTTTGTGATGAGCAACAGCTTTACCAACCAGTGACTGGCGCAACTGGAACTGGCGGCCGGCGAACTGAAACCGGGGGTATACACCCTGCCCAAGAAACTGGATGAGGAGGTGGCCCGTCTTCACTTGAAGCGTCTGGGGGCGAAGCTGACGAAACTGACGAAAAAACAGGCGGACTATCTCGGGATAGCCGTCGGTGGGCCCTTCAAACCGGACTATTATCGCTATTGAAAAAATAGGGGATGGGGTTATAGGCGGATGGCATGCGGCGATCGATTAACCATGACCCGTTGCCATCCGCCTTCAGGTCTTCACCCGCGGGACGAGAATGGCGGAAGCGGTGGAGAAGAGGATGTTGGCAAACCAGGCCGCAACAAGGGGGGGGAGGGTTCCGGAACGTCCCAGGGACATCCCGAAGGCGTAAACGAGCCAGTAGGAAAAACCGATGACCAGACCGGCCCCGATTCCTTGGGCGATGCCGCCGCTCCGTTCGGACCGGAGGGAAAATGAGACGCCGATCACGGCCAGGATGATGCTCACCAGGGGAAATGCGATCTTGCCGTGAAGATCGACGACGTACCGTGCTGCGTCATAGCCTTCCGACTGGAGTTTCCGGATATACCGTTTCAGCTCGAAGTAACCCATCACCTCCGCATCTTTCTGGACCACCTGAAAATCGGTGGGCCTTTCCGGAAGATCAACCATCTGCTGTTTCACTCTTGAAAGAACCGGGAATTCGCCATCACCAAAACGGGTGATGAGGACGTTGTGGAAGAGCCAACGGCCCTCCTTCCATTCCCCTTTTTCTGCATCCAGGCGCATGATCAGATTCATTTGACGATCGAGGTAATGGATAGTGATCCCCTGGAGCGTACTGGTCTGTGCGTCGAACAGCCGGAAGTTGTAAATGCCCTTCTGTCCGCGGTACCAGATCTGATCCTGTTTGAAGCTGCCCATAGACGGTTTCTTCTGCACCTCGACCAGACGGATGTTCTCGGCCCTGTCGTTGGTATGGGGAGTGACCCATTCGCTCAGGAAAAAAATCAGCAGGGAGGTCATGGCGGCAATGATCAGGATGGGGAGAACAATCCGGTAAAGGCTGATGCCGTTGGCCTTCATGGCCGTGATTTCGCTGTGCCGGGACAGATAGCCGCAGGTCACCAGTGAGGCGAGGAGAACGGCTGCGGGCAGAATCTGTGAGATGACCATCGGAATCCGGAAGAGAAAATAGGACCCCATCTGCGCAAATGTTGCGTGATTGCTGAGAAACATCCGGATTTTTTCGAAGAAATCGATGATCAGAAAAAGGGAGAGGAAGGATAGCGTGATGAGCAGCAGATTCCTCAAATATTCTGTAACCAGATAACGATCCATGATCTTCATGGTGAGCCCTTGCCCTTCTGCGAAGCACCATCCGCCGCAGTGGTATCAGACGCAGGATGGGCGGAAGCGTGGCGAAACAACTGCCGGAAGGATACTTCCCCGGCGCACAGAGAAAAAAGAAGGATTCCGGCGGCGGCGAAAATCCAGTTGGGCGCCCATGTTCCGATGATCGGGGAGAGTCTTCCCGTTTCGACCAAGGCCTCCCCGCTGAGGCGAAACAGGTAATAGACGAGAACCAGGAACAGGCCGATGGTGAAACCGCGTGAACGGACGGAACGGTGGGCGCGGATACCTAGAGGCATCCCGATGAGCGCGAAGACGAGACAAGAGACGGGAATGGTCAGCTTTTTGTTCAGTTCGATGGCCAGTTCGCGCAAGACCTCCTCCTTGACGCCGCCGTTCCTGTGCATGGCCGTCAATTCCGCCAGGCTCATCTCCGTACTGGATCTTGTCGCGATCTTTTTATCCCCGGCAAGGGTCGAGGCGAGGTCCAGCCGGACATCGTAGAAGCGGAAATCCATTTTCCGGTAATGTTTCATGCCGGTATCAACCGTATGAGTGCTGCCGTCCTCGAGTCTTAGCGTGATGACCATCGTATCGGGATTTGCAATGAGATAGGCCCGGCGGGCGATGATGGTGCTCGGTTCGCGGCTGATCCGGCTGTCCGAGATGAGAACCCCTTCCATGAAATCGCCGTGTGCCGGGATGCTTTCCGCATAGAGAAGGATTCCCTGAAAATCGTCGATGAACACCTTTTCGCGGATGCCAATGCTGGCCTTCTGGCGAGCCATATCGAACAGAAGGGCCTTTGAAGCGAGGTTCCCGTAGGGAACGAGGAAAATGGTCGTCGCCAGGGTCATCAAAAAGGCGGCCAGGGCGGCGCAGGCCACCGGCAACGACATCTGATAGAGACTGATGCCGGACATCTTCAGGACGGTCCATTCATTGTCTCCCGAAATCCTTCCCAGACCGATCAGGATCGCGATCAGCAGTGAGATGGGGATGGTGAACATGAGGAAGGAGGGTATCAGAAAAAGCATCAACAGGGCGATGTCCGTAAAGCCGATCCCTTTGTTGATCATCAGGTCCATGACCTGCAGGATCTTCCCCATGAGCAGTACAAAGGTGAGCACAAAGAGGATCATGCAGAACGGAACGGCGATCTCCCTCAGGATATAACGGTTAATCAGGCGATGCATCTTTCCAAACCCGCCTCCGCGCATCCCTACATCATCAACTGCAGGGGTTCGATATAGACGGGATCCTCCTTTTCCATGATCTCGATGATGGACCCGTGCATTCTCTTTTTCATCTCGCCGAAGATGGGTCGTTTCTTGTTGAAGGTTTTCGCGAAGGCCAGGGCCTCCCGCATCAGAACCTCTTCATTGTCACAGGCCTTAATGATGACGTGGTGGGCTTCGAGTTCCGCGGCGCCGGTTCTTTTCCCGCTGAAGGCGAGCTCTTCGAGTTTGTAGTAGGGGATTGCCTTCCGGACGATCGCCAGCATTCCGGGGAGAAAGGGGATGTTGATGTCGATTTCCGGAAAACAGAAGAAGCCGCGGTCGGCCTTCATGAAACGGAAATCACAGGCGCAGGCCATGATTGTCCCGTCGCCGAAGGCGTGTCCGTTGATGGCGGCGATGA
>JAPLJY010000301.1 GCA_026388345.1 Deltaproteobacteria bacterium | reverse complement strand
TCGGATGCAAATCTAAACTTCTGCTGGTCATCTCTGCCTCCTTATCAAATAATTCAATAAGAAAAACAGTTAGATGATGACCCCGTGCCTATGACCTGTCAACCATCATTTTGTTACGTATAGCAATAAATAATCGACAAGAGATGCAGACGAAAAGAATTGCTATGGAGTTCACATAAGTGTATAGTTATATCTACACATGGCATGCATATTTTGCGTTTCCGTCTTCTTGCATCCGATAGCGGGGGGATGAAAATGGTGCCGGAAGGAAAGGGATAATCATGAAAACTGTAAACGCATTGAAGGTTCGGAATCAGTTAGGGGAAATCCTGGATGGCCTTGAAGAAACGGGAGAGCCCGTCCTGATCAGCAAGGGACGGAGAGTGCGGGCTGTGTTGATCACGCCCGAGCAGTTTGAAAGGCGTTTTCTCGATTATCAGGTGGAGGAAAAAAAGCAAAAACTCATGGAGAAGATCGCATCCCTAAGGGACCGGCGCATCGGTGAAAAGGAGAGCTTGGAAGTTCTGAGAGATTTAAGGGGATACGACGCATGATCTGGATCGTCGATGCCTCCGTTGCTGTGAAGTGGTTTCTGGAAGACGAGCTTCATGAGCGGGCCGATGCCGTTCTAAAACGGTGGGTTGATCAGCCGGAATGTTTTGCGGTGCCGGAGCTTTTCTGCTTTGAGGTCTTTTCCGTTCTCTGCCGTGTGCATCCGCGCGGGCGTGATGTTTTTGTCGGAGGCATGCTGCCCCTGATCCAAGGCGGAGTTGTCCGGCAGCCCATGACGGAGGAACTGGCCGGCGATGCAGCGCGGTTTGTGGCGATGGGGCTTACGAGTTACGACGCCTGTTACGCCGCGCTCGCCCGTCAGATGGAAGGATTGTGGTTGACGTTCGACGGACGGGCCCACCGCCGGATCGCCGGGGAGGGGGTCTCGCACGATCTGGGCGGGGGGCTGCCCGACGGGTGGCCTTAGGTGGTCTGCCGGAATGCGGCGGCGTCTCAGCGCCGGTTTGACCGGTGTTCGTTAGCGGTCCTGAGTGATGTGTAATCCGCAAAGGGCATGGATCGGGGAAAAAGGATGCGGCGCCGGATTCCGGCGGTGAAAAGGGGGAATCATTAGTGACTATATTTTAATGTACTGAAGAATAGTCTTGACTATTTTTTAATTGAGTAAATAATAGTCGGTATGAACGCGCGAGAACTTTACAGGAAAATCTGGCAAGAACTGGCGTCCGACAAGGAGATGGTCTTCCTCGCCGGGCCTCGCCAGGCGGGTAAAACCACACTCGCAACCATCATCGCCAATGGTTTTGCCAATTCACTTTATTTCAACTGGGATATCCCCGCTCAGCGATCCCGGCTTCTCCAAAATCCTTCGTTCTTTGAAGAAGTGGAGAGAAAGGACGCCAGCCTTCCGCTGATCGTTTTTGACGAGATTCACAAATACCGGGACTGGAAAAACTATCTGAAGGGGGTTTACGACGGCTCCAGAAATGAATACCGTTTTCTGGTGTCCGGCAGCAGTCGCCTGGATATTTATCAGAAAGGCGGCGATTCCCTGGCCGGACGTTATCTCCTCTTTCACCTTTTCCCCTTTACGTTGGCGGAGCTCGGCAGCGTGCGCAGGCCGTATGAAGATTTCGCGGCGGACCCGTTTGCCGTAAACGCCTCAGCCGGTGCGGCATTGCGGGATACCTGGGATGCACTCGGCAGGTTCAGCGGTTTTCCGGAACCCTTTATAGCCGCGAGAGCGGCAACCTATGCCCGCTGGTCCGATACCTATGCCCGGCAACTGATTCGCGAGGATATCAGGGATCTTACGGATGTACGTTCCGTGACGGCCATGGAGACGTTGTTTCATCTGCTTCCTTCCAGGGTTGGCAGTCCGCTTTCCGTCTCGGGCATGGCCCGTGATCTTCAGGTTTCTCCGGTATCGGTTAGAAACTGGCTGGACCTGTTCGAACGTTTTTTCCTGATCTTTGCCATTGCGCCTTGGACGGAAAAGGTGGCCAGGGCGATTGTGAAAGAAAGGAAGGTTTATCTATTTGATTATCCGCGTATAAAAGATGAAGGCGCGCGGTTCGAGAACAGGGTGGCCCTTGAACTGTGGCGCGCCGTCACCTCCTGGAATGATCTGGGATGGGGTAATTTTGGCCTGCATTTCATCAAGAACAAGGAAAAACAGGAGGTCGATTTTCTGTTGTCGCGGGATCATGAACCGTTTCTGCTGGTAGAGGCGAAGCTCACTGAATGGGAACCGTCGGTGCCCTTGAGAAAATTTCAGCATGCATTGCATGTTCCCGCCCTGCAACTCGTCGAAGCAGGCGACAGGTATCGGCTCTTCACCAACGGGGATCAGCGGATCATGGTCGCCCCCGCCTGGCTTTGGCTGGCCGGGCTGCCGTGAACGCGGTTATCATGACGAAAGTGACGCCATCGGCAGATCGTGAGGAGAGGTCAGCCAAAGGAAAGATCATCACCCCACTTCCTTGTCATCACCGGTCCATATTGTGATTTACAAACCATTTTTATGCGTGATCATGGATTTCCGGGGTTGAAAACGTCGACGGCGAGTTTCCGGCCATCCGTGGTGATGGTGACGGCGCCGTTGCGATCCGTCCGATAGACCTGCGCCTTGACCGTTTCGTACCGCCGGAGGACATCCGGGTGGGGGAAGCCAAAGACGTTTCCCGCGCCGCAACTGACCACGGCGATTTGCGGTTTTACCTTTTCAATAAAGGGGATGCTGCTGGAGCGGTAACTCCCGTGATGCGGGATGAAGATCACATCGCTCTGCAGATCGATACCGGCATGAACCAGACGATTCTCGACGCTCTCCGAGATATCAGCCGGCAGCAGAAAACGGAACCCGCCGAAGGAGAGTTTCAGGGCGAGGGAACGATCATTTGTTTCATCAAAGATGCGGGCGGCGGACTTTGCGGCAGGCGGCGGAGGGGCAGGGGGGGGCTGAATCGCAGGGGCATTCGTCATTTCCTTCTGGATGGCATTTCCCTCCGGATTCAGAAAATGGATTCTGACCCCGGAAACATCCATCACCGGCGTCCTGTCCGACAGGGTCCGCAGAACAATCCCTTTTTCCAGGATGATCCGACGGAAGGAAAGATAAAGCTCCGTATCAGACGTCTCGCCATTGGTCCACATCTCCCGGACATGAAAGTTATCCAGGATGAACAGGAGCCCCTGCAGGTGGTCCGGATGGGGATGGGTCAGGACCACCGTATCGATCCGGGAGATCCGCTCATGCCAGAGGTAGGGGGCGAGCACAAATTTCCCAAGATCGAAGCTGTCGTCGAAGAAGCCGCCGCCGTCCACAAGCATTTTTTTCCCCCCGGGAAGCCGGATCAGGATGCTGTTTCCCTGACCGACATCCACGGCAGTCAGGGAAAGACGTCCTTGTTGAATCCCCTTGATGTAGAGATGGACGCCGTCGATGGTGAAAAACAGGATGAGGATGACCGGGACCGCCTTCATAAGGAGTGGTATTTTCAGAACTGTTTCGGAGTTCCGGCGCGTTGCGAACCATTTCAACAGCAGACCGCCCCAGATCAGCAGAAGATAAAAGGCGCCGATTTCCGGTAAGGTGGGCGTCGAAACATAAACAGAAGCCCAGGGCAGGGCCGCCAGACGGTCAATGAAGAATAAGGAGATTTGAACGAGGAGTTCGGAAACCTTGATAACCCACTCCGCGAGTGTCGCCGAGAACGGTACGGCCAGGATGATGAGCATGCAGACCGGAATCGCCAGG
>JAPLJY010000166.1 GCA_026388345.1 Deltaproteobacteria bacterium | reverse complement strand
CGGATCGGGGCATAGGCCACGATCGTCCGCTCCGGACGGCCCTTCTCCCCTTGCAGCCGGTACTCCCCGTATCCCTCTTTTCCGGCAAGAAGGGCATCTCGAAGCGGCGACAGATCGGAATCCTGCCGGAACTCCAGAGATCCCGCGTCCCGGCCGATCACGCTGTCCCGGGGATGAAACAGAATCGCACCGCTCCCGTCCAGAAGCCAGGTCGAATTGATTTCCCGGGCCGAACGGAGGGAATCGTCGTCGAAGGCGGTCAGGGGAAACGATGTTAGAATCATTCCGCCGAATCCGCCTCCCGCACGGGATCTCGGCACGCCGACGGTGATGACCCGGCCGATGTTTCCCTGATCGTCCGGCAGGGAAAGGACGCCAACGGCCGGTTTTCCGGTCTCCCGGACCTGACGGAAGAGAGGCGACTCCCCGACACCGCCCACCCTGCCGGCGACAGAAGGAGGATAATACATCAGGATGGCGCCGGCCGCGTCCGTGACAGCCGTGAAGGAGACCTTCCCCTCCATGCCGGCATGAACCGCACCGATTTTCCGGCCATCCCGCAGGGAACGGTCCGGCTCACCCGCCAGCGTCAACAGGCTTTTTTTCACCACGAGGATCAGATCCTCCAGCCGCGCCGCCGTCCCCCGGGCAACGGCGACCTGCTGTGCGCCGAACTGCCGGACCATCTCCTTTTCCCGCGCGTGACGGACGGTCAGGGCAAGCAGGAGGATCAGAATGATCACCGCCAGCGCCGTCAATCCGACGGAAAACTTGACCCTGTTTAAATTTTTTCTGTTCCGAATGTCGCTGGAATCCATTCGTCCTTTCCGGCCGCATAGAACTCTGGACCTCCCGAAAATCGGGCCGAATGTTATCTGCCGCCCCTCTTTTTATGCCGATGGTCTTTTACGGAAAGGAGCACGAACACGAATATCGCCGCCCCCAGGGATATGATCAACTTGGTCAAACCGCTCTCGATGCCGATCACCCGCCAGCAGATGAGCCACACAATGAGATAGGTCGCGGCAGTCAGCAGCTCCGGCATGGCGAAACCTCTCTTCTTTGATGGTATCGTTTCGGGAGGGTCAACCCTCTCAAAAAATCTGCCGTCCCGTCCGGAAATGATGCATCGGCGGTCCGGTCCGTCCTGCATCGAATCCCATTTTCGTTATCCTAACGGCCCGTTGGAAAATTATCAACAGAAATTTGAAGATCTCCGCAGCAAGCTGTGGAGAATATTCGATCCTTAAGCGGAACAAACCATTTCGTTTTTGCTCGCTTACCCCGCGGCAAGCCGCGGGGAATGTGCTCGCGGGCGGATTCACACCCCTCCGGGTGAAGGCATCCTTTGAGATGCAGATGCTTGTCGTCCCCGTTCCACCTTTCGTTCAAGCCGAAAACTTTTTTTAAATGGAATGTTCAACGGACATGCCTCGGGTCAGGAGGCCGCCATCGGATACGATAAAAATATTCCAATACCTTTGATGATTTGCGTAATATTCGTCTCTGCGGAGCAGATGGCACATCTGTTGCAAATCTCCGGCCTGAATCAAGAAACCCTTTCTTCCATGATCGCAATTGTGCTATGAAGATTAGGGTAAAAATCTCATTACTTTGGGAAAGGGGAAAGACGATGTTACAGAAATTTGGAAAAGGTTTGCTCACCCTGGTCTTCTCTGCAGCGGTCCTCCTGCTCGGTTCAACGGCTGTATTTGCGGCGGAAGCCCTGCCCGCGGGCGGCGAATCCTACACGAAGGTCCTGTTTGCAGTCGGTGCAATGATCGCGGCGGGATTCGCAATCGGGGTCGGGGCCGTCGGCGCAGGCCTCGGGATCGGGACGGCGGCAAGCGGCGCCTGCTCGGCTGTAGGACGGAATCCCGGGGTTCAGGGAAAGATCATGATGACGATGCTGGTCGGCATGGCCATGGCGGAATCGATCGCAATCTATGCCTTGGTCGTATCACTGGTGCTGCTGTATGCCAACCCCTATATGAAATATTTCCTGGCGGGTTAATTCGTCGGAAATTGCTATCCATCCAACTATGGTTAGGGGGAAAACGGCATGGCAGACACAAATAAAGGTAAGCAGTTGTTCACCGTAGCGAGGGTTTTCTTCCTGCTTATCGTAATCCCCTTGTCGCTGATGGCCATCCTGATTGCCAACGGAATCTTCAAATTGGGGGTTACAGTAAAGGAAGGGGCGGTCGCCGTACTCGACCAGAA
>JAPLJY010000028.1 GCA_026388345.1 Deltaproteobacteria bacterium | reverse complement strand
GCGGTAAGTGCGCCGGAAGTCGAAAACCACCGGATAATCCACCGTTCCGAAGACCTGGGAGTGGATGAACTTCGACAGGAGGTGATCCTCCCGGAGCGGCTTGACGCCGGAGACGCCCCGCCGGAGGCTGTCCACGATCTCAGCGCGCGTATGGCCGATGGGCGTGATGGCCGAACAGGCCGTGATGACGACTCTTCTTCCCTTCATGGCCGGATGTGCGCCTCCTTCCGCGCCGGAACTGATCGCCTGAATGTTTTACGGATGCGCTTCCCGTTCCCTCGCCCGGACCAGCCTCTCGATGTAGTCAACGATATGGTTGATGGTCCGGACCTCCATGGCCATTTTTTTCTCGTCGTGGGTCAGTTCGGACTGGAGAAATCGTTCAATTCCGATGAGCAGCTCGATGGCGTCCACACTGTCGAACTCGAAGGTCTCGCGAAGATCGTCATCCAAGCCGGGATGTTCAATCTCGAACTCGTTCCTGAAAATACTGAGGATTTCCGTGGTGATCTGTTCTCTTGTCATCGGTTTCCTATCGCAGGGCATATTTTTTAGCGATCTGTTTACCGGGGGGTTATAGACGTTATTTTCGCCCATATCAAGCCTTACTTCCCGTCGTGCTTTTCCAGATCGGGAAAGCGGTTCATCCTTTCCAGCCGATCGAGATATCTTCGATACTGCCCCTCCCAACCGATCTTGCGGGTCTGTCTGTCTGCAAAATATTTCATGACGGGCTTGACGATAAGCGTCCAGAAGGAGGTCCATAACTTGCCCTGTTGCTGCGCAAAGGCCGATGGTTTCCACCAGCCCAAGGCGGTTTGCCGATAATACCAGAAGGCATATTGCAACCGATCGGATTCCAGATGCCGGGTTTTCACATTGGCCCAGAAGCCGTTATACCGTCCATAATGATCGTGATTCGTGACCAGTCCATCCTCGATCAGGGATTCCCTGAGCCTGGTTTTGGGATAGGGTGTGAGCATTTGGCAGTATGACGCGTCCGCTTCCAGATCATTGAGAAATTGATAATTTTTCCGGATGGCCTCTTCGTCATCATCGGGCAGCCCGAAGATCAGGCCGCCGATCACCATGATGCCGTGCCGGTGACAATTCTCGATGGCCCGCTTCGCCTCTTTTATAATGTCGGCCTTTCCCATCGTCCTTAAGTTATCGCTCGATACATTTTCAATTCCCAGGAAAAGCCCCGTGAACCCCGCCTCGGCCATCTTTGCCACCATCGTTTCATTCTGGGCCACGGAAATGCAGTCGGCCTGCACGATCAATCTCAAATTTCGATATTTTCTCCGGATGATGGCATCGCAAACGTTCATGACCCACTTTGGATTCAAAACCATATTGTCATCGGTGATAAAGACCAGTCTCGTTTTCCGGTTGAAATAGATGTTGTCAAGATCGGCGAGGATGCGCTCAACGGGGTATGTCCGGTAGGAACGTCCGTACATATGGCTGATGCTGCAGAAATTACAGTCGCGGGTGCAGCCGCGGGAGGTTTCCATGACCTCGATTCTGGAATACATGAAGTGGTAACCGCCCGTCAGGCGCCGACGATCACGAATGGGCAGCTTCAGGCGGGACAAGTCGCTGAGCCCTCCCCCTTCGTTGTGAATCCACCCATCGGCCCGCTTGTAGGAGAGCGACGGGATGGCCTCCAATTGGTCTGTTCCGGCCATGGCGTTGACCAATCTGCGGAAGGCCTCTTCCCCTTCCCCCCGGATGATGAAATCCACTGCGTTCGATTCGGGGGACGCCGCGATTTCCCTGCTCATCAACGTGGCGTGATATCCCCCGACGGCGATCTTGACCTGCGGAAGAATGCCTTTGATGAGCCGGATCACGGCAAGACAGGTTGGAAACTGCCAGGTCATTGCCGATAGGCCGATCAGATCAGGATGGATTCTTTTCAAGGTTTTCGTGAGATAGGCGGCGATGCTCCGCCGTTTTCGCACCAGATCGATCAGATAGACCTCATGCCCCTCGTCGACATTTCCTCCGACGCAGGCGATCCCGTGATTGGGCATATGGAGCGCCATTTCATGGATCACGATGGGGATCACATCCGGCATGGAGATCAGCACAACTTTCATAAAACCGCTTTTCTTTCCATCAGCGATCGCGCCTCGGCCATCAGGCCGGGCAGGGAAAAGGCATCGCCTTCATAATCCGGTTCAAGGCTTCCGGCCAGTTCCACTTCGATGACATTTTCATCATGGGTATTGAATAAAAATCTGCCCGGGGGAAAGAGTTCATGGGTATTCCGGATGAGAACCACCTGAATGGGCGTCGCATGACAGAGCCTGGCAATTTTGAACGCGCCGCTGTCAAACGGGCCGATCCGGCTGTTGCGGGAACGCGTTCCCTCAGGAAATATAAAAAGATTCCCGCCGGCGGACAGATAATCCTTCATATTTTTGATCTGGTCGATCATGTTGACCATAAACGGACCTTCCGCCACGGAAGGGATATAACCGGATGTTCTTAAAATCCAGCCGAAAACGGGGAGCCTGAAATAGTCGCTTTTGACAATGGTCTTCTGTTTTTCAAAAAGGGATACAAAAAGAATGGGATCGAGAAAGGAGAGATGGTTGGCAATGATCATGCAGGAACGAAGGGCCCTGACCTCCTCCGATATATGCCATTTCACGTTGGGAACGAGGATCCGCACGAGAGAGAAAAATAACCGGTGGAGCCGGTGGTTCAGTCTTTGAAAGGCCTCTTCACGTCTGACCGGGGAAAAGAAGGCAACCAGATAAAAGGGAGAAAACAACACAAGGAATCCCATAATGTAGTAGACCCAGAGGATGACGGTGACAGTAAAATCACATACAAATTTTCGCAAGGCGGAAAACAGGGCTCGCATGTCGTCAATCTTCATCGCATCCTGTTGATGATGGTCCGGTGTTCACATCGCCGAATGCACATTCCGGATCGCGGCGATCCAATTCGGATATTCGCTGAACGTTTGGTTCATGTCAATGAATATTAAAAGAATATTTCGTTTTCAAAAACCGACGCAAAGTGGTCGTAGCCGATCATCTGCCTGACGGCCTGAAAAGAACCCAGAACGGTCCCCAGAATCCCCGGCGCCAGCGCGTTCTGACCGGCAAAGAAGAGTCCGCCGAGCAACTTGCGATGGAGCACGGCAGCGGCCGGCAACTGGCGCGCCGACCGCATGATGCCGTACGGCGAACCGCAGGGGCTGTTTACCCAGTCCCGGATCGTCAAGGGGGTATAGGTATCGATGATCTTCGCCCCCGCCAGAGACCCGAAAACCTCTTCGGCTTTCCCGAGCAGAAGGCCGGCCCGGCGGATCTTTTCCTCCTGGTAATCCGCGCCGCGACGGCCCGTCGTCGTATCCTCCCACCGGCGCCACTCGGAAAAAAGACTTTTGGTAATCATCATCAGCAGGCTTTTTCCCTCCCCACCGGCGCGGAGTTGATGGAACACGCCGTCGGAAATCCATCCCTCCCGGTCTGCACGCAACCGGTAGATATTGTGCGGCAGGGCGGGGTGGGTCCGGGCGTCCAAGACAACGCTCGCCGCAAACAGGCCTTCCGTCTCGGCGAGGTCCCGGATCCTCCGCGCCTGACGGGGTTTGACAGCCCCCTCCGGCAGCATCGCCAGAACCGCCTTGGGATGAACGGCGGCCACGACCCGGGTTCCCCGGAGCACCCTTCCGGAGGCGAGCCTCACCCCGGCAACC
>JAPLJY010000260.1 GCA_026388345.1 Deltaproteobacteria bacterium | reverse complement strand
AACGGAGATCCCCGGAATCCCGGCCAGGTTGGTCGAAATCGTGAAGATGTCGGACAGGTACATCTGCATGGGATCGTCGGTCCGTTCGCCGACCCGGAAGGCCGGCGTGGGCGTCGTGGGGGTCAGGATCACGTCGCACTTCGTAAACGCCTCGTCGAAATCCCGTTTGATCAGCCCCCGGACCTGGGATGCCTTCTTGTAGTAGGCGTCGTAGTAACCCGACGAGAGGGCGTAGGTGCCGATCATGATCCGCCGCTTCACCTCGGCGCCGAAGCCCGCTGCGCGGGTTTTCTTGTACATCTCCAACAGATCACGGCCGGCTTCGGAGCGGAAGCCGTACTTCACGCCGTCGTAGCGGGCGAGGTTGGAACACGCCTCCGCCGGGGCGACAATGTAGTAGACGGCGAGACAGTACCCGGTGTGGGGAAGCGAGACCTCGATGCATTTTGCCCCCGCCCCCTCGACGACCCGGATCGCCCGGCGGACGGCCGCCTCGACCTCCGGGTCGATCCCGGCGATAAAGTATTCCTTTGGGATCCCGACTCTCCAGCCCTCGATCCCCTTGCCCAGGAACCGCCGGTAATCGGGGACCTCCTCCGGCACCGAGGTCGACTCCCTGGGGTCGTAGCCGGCGATGACGTTCATCAGGATGGCGCAGTCCTCCACATCCTTCGTGAAGGGGCCGATCTGGTCCAGCGACGAGGCGAAGGCAATGAGGCCGAAGCGGGAAACCCGGCCGTAGGTCGGCTTCATCCCGATGACGCCGCAGAGGGCCGCCGGCTGGCGGATGGAGCCGCCCGTATCCGATCCGATCGAGGCGATGCATTCGTCTGCCGCTACCGCCGCCGCGGAGCCGCCGCTGGAGCCGCCGGGGATCCGATCGAGATCCCAGGGGTTCCGCGTCACGCCGAAGTACGATGTCTCCGTGGAGGAACCCATCGCGAATTCGTCCATGTTCGTCTTGCCGGTGAAGACGGCGCCCGCCGCCCGGAGCTTCTCCACGACGGTCGCGTCGTAGGGCGGAATGAAGTTCTCGAGGATCCGGGAGCCGCACGTCGTCCGGACCCCCTTCGTGCAGCAGATGTCCTTGAGCGCGATGGGGATCCCCGTCAGCGCGCCCATCTCGCCTTTTCGAATCCGCTCGTCCGCACGTGCCGCCTCGGCCAGGGCCGTTTCCCGCATCAGCGTGATGTAGGCGCGGATCCCTTTTTCAACGGCGTCTATCCGGCCGAAGACGGAGGCGGTAATCGCCGCGGAGGTGGTCTCCCCCGCCCGAAGCCGGTCCAGCAGTTCGTGAATGGTCAACTGATATAATTCCATATTTTCCATCATTCGATCACCTTCGGGACCAAAAAGCACCCTCCTCGCGCCTCCGGGGCATTGGCCAGGGAGGCCTCCGGGGGGAGGGACACACCGACCGCATCCTCACGGAAGGCGTTCTTCCGGGCAATCGCGTGGGTGACCGGCTCGACACCAGCCGTGTCGACCTCGCCCAGTTTGTCCATGTACAGAAGGATGTCGTTCAACTGGGAGGTGAATTTCTCCATCTCCTCCGCGCCGAACTCCAGCCTCGCCAGGTGGGCCACATGGGCCACCTGTTCCCTGCTGATCCTGATCTTCTCCAATGAATCACCTCTTTGATTTTTAAAAGACCGGCCAGAAAGGTCCTATCTTCTCCCGCAGCCGCCCGATCAGGCGGCTGCACGTTTCATCCGTATCCGCGGTCATCCGGTTCAGGGTCTCCTCCGTGACCCGGGTTTCCCCAAGGAGCTCCTGGAGAACCGCCCGCACGGACTTGGTCAGGCCCAGAATGTTATACCCGCCCTCGAGAACCAAGACCAGACGACCATTGCAGCACTCTTCCGCCAGGTCCAGAAGGATCCGGGTCAGGCAGGCGAAGCCTTCCGGCGTAACCTTCATCTCCCCCAGGGGATCGCCGACATAGATGTCGAAACCGGCGGACACCAGGATGACCTCCGGCCGAAACATCCGGGCGACCGGGCAGAGAATCTCCCGGAACACGCGGACGTAGAAGGCATCGTCCGCCCCGGGCCGCAGCGGAATATTGATCGT
>JAPLJY010000155.1 GCA_026388345.1 Deltaproteobacteria bacterium | reverse complement strand
GCGGCATTCCTCCGGGGGTTCGTGATCTTCTTCCGGAGGAAGGACATCATTGCGGTGATCGCCTTCTTCCTTCTCTACCGCTTCGCCGAGGCGCAGCTCGTCAAGATGGTCGCCCCGTTTCTGCTCGACCCGCGGACGAAGGGGGGATTGGGGCTATCGACGGCGGAGGTAGGGATCGTCTACGGGACGGTCGGGGCGATCGCGCTCATGCTTGGGGGGCTTCTCGGCGGCTGGGTCATCTCCCGGAAGGGGCTCAAGTACTGGCTCTGGATCATGGTCTTCGCGATGCACCTGCCGGACGCGATCTTCATCTATCTCTCGCGGGCGATGCCGGAGAGTCTCTGGGTGATCAACGCCGCCGTGGCGGCGGAGCAGTTCGGCTACGGTTTCGGCTTCACGGCCTATTCGCTCGTGATGATCATGGTCTGCGAGGGGGAGTACAAGACGGTCCATTATGCTATTGCAACGGGGATCATGGCGCTCGGGATGATGATCCCGGCGATGTCGAGCGGCTGGATCCAGGAGCAGTTGGGATATTCCAGCTTCTTCCTCTGGATCCTCGTCTCGACGATTCCTGGCTTCATCGTGGCGGCGCTGATCAAGATCGATCCCGCGTTCGGGAAGAAGGAGCAGTAATGTTCATCCGCCTATGATGGACAATGAATAACCCTTTGCTCCCGACAGCGAGATTATTTTTCCTTGATATTCCCCCAATTTTTTTGTATCGTCATCCACAAGAATCATCCTAAAATCGTTAGCGTTTAACCGCTATCTCGATACGCATTTGCTCTAGTCCTCTGTCGCCACGCCCCTTGGGGGCTGAAGTTGATACCGGGATCAACCCTACAAGAAACAATAGACATGTCAATACGATTGATGTAGCTTCCAAAATGGAAGAGATACACGGATGGAGATTGGACAGTGACCAAATCGCAGACAATCGACACTTTGAAAGACATATTGGTAAAGACATACCATCCGTCGGCAATTTATCTCTATGGCTCCCATGCCTGGGGGAAGGCCAATGAGGAGAGCGACCTGGATGTGCTGGTCGTTGTCGATCAGTCACAGGAAAAGCCTTATCGACGTTCCGTCAAGGGCGTCAGGGCCTTGCGCGGTTTAAAAATCAACGAAGACATTATCGTCCACACAAAACAGGAATTTGAAGAGCTTTCCCAAGATGTCTCCACGCTTTGCCATAAAATCAAGAAAGAGGGCACCATCCTGTATGAAGCCTTATGAATCCTGGCTGATCAAATCCTATCATGATCTGATTTCAGCAAAGAAACTCGCCCAGGATGAAGAGCCCGTCTTGGACACGGCCATTTATCACACTCAACAGTGCGCCGAAAAGGCACTGAAGGGGTACCTATCCTATAAGCAGCAACCTCCACAGAAGTTCCATAATCTTCGGTTACTCGTTGAGCTTTGCCAGGCAATTGACGAAACTTTCGCGGAAATCCTTGACGACGCGGAAGAATTAAGCCCTTTTGCCACGGCCTACCGTTATCCGGATATGATCATGGAACCCGAAGCCCAGGAAGTGGCGGTTGCCACAAAGCAGGCAGAGAAAATCTTCGATTTTGTTCGTCAAAAAGTGCCTCTGCCCGATGAAGTGGTCGCAAAGATAACCGGGTCAAAGTCATCTGAACGCTTGCCTGCATAACGCGCCGATACCCTCTTTTCAGTGTCTTGCCGGATGCAATGCCGGATCGGGAGACATGCGAAAAGTGTGTCCGTATCGCTCGCCGTGTCGGGGAGAGTGCGCGATCGGCATTAAAGGACAAGGCGGATAAGGTAGGTAACAACGCATAAAATGGTATTATGTCCCCGGAATATCCTAATGATTAAACCTCCCGAAATAGTAACTGCCATAGTTGAGACGGTTTCGGAGAAATTGGGCCGAGAAGCCATCTTCCGAAAGGTAAACAACCGAGAAGAATATTTCATCTTGGATTTAGCATTTTCATATTTCCAAAAGGCAGATAGAAATAGGCGTAATGACTACCGCAGTGGTTACCTGTATATCGTCAACAAAGAGAGGAAGCGGTTGCTTTTCGCATTAGCGCACACTCCTATAATGTCGTCGTTCTTTAAGAATAATTTCGACTACGAAACGTTTAGGGCCATTATTGCAAATACCGTGAAATACAGAGATGAAAACTACTTGCGCTTCTCAAGAAAAGGTATTCAGGAGGAGATCAGGACCCCCAATTTAGAAGTGTTTTTAAATAAACTTGACGAGTTAGAAACATCTGGCTTTACAAAGACGGTATTCGGTAAATCCAAGGCTGGTAAGACGGGGGTTGGGAACATTTTCGGGGTATGTCTCGCGAACGACTTCAACCAGGAGGCGATAGGTGAGATAATACAGAATAGCTGGGATCTATTTCTATGGCTCTATCCGTCAAAGCCTGTCTTTAAGAGGAATGCTTCTTTAAACAGGAGCTTGCAAAGCATAGATAGTAAGTGCGAAATTGGAAAAATCAAGAATTTGCCCAAAGTCGTCATGGAAACAACGTGTTCCGGGAAAGTAGAGGGTGCCCATATAATACCATACAAAGATGGTGGTTCTGATAAGCTGCAAAATGGAGTATGGCTATGTAATGCTCACCACCGGCCGACGGAAGGCAAGTTGGATGGCAGTCGTGGGGTTGATTGGTTTGAAGTAGAGTATAGAGGCTGAACAACCAGATAGCGGCAAAGAGAAGTGAACTACCGAGTGCAGTGGATCGGCAGAAAATGCGCTGGCCTCCCACTGACCCAGGTGTTCGGCAGGGGAAGAAATCACATTATGAGAGTTTACGGTATAGAACCAAACGGAAAATTCCGAGAGTACGTGCCGATACCGTTCCAAGTTGAACACGAAGAGGCCGTTCTTGAGGGCTGGCTGGAAGAAAATCCCGACGGGATTCTTGAGGACGGCAAACTCCTCATCATCGGTCGGCAGATCAACACGAATCTACGCAGTACGATTGACCTTCTCGCCCTCGACCGCGTTGGCGATGTGGTGGTGGTCGAACTGAAAAGAGACCGAACCCCACGCGACACGCTTGCCCAAGCGCTGGAATACGCTTCCTTTGCCGAGCAACTCGACACAAGGCAACTTGAGGCAATCCTCCAGTCCTACATGAACGATGAATCCCTCACGCTTGCCGAGTACCACAGGAAATACTTCGACCTCGCGCCCGATGAGGCGGTCGCCTTCAACAAAGACCAACGCATCGTCATCGTCGGACAACGAGTCACGAGCGATGTTCGTCAGACTGCTTCCTTCCTCAGGAGCAAAGGAATCCGGGTGACTTGCGTTGAGTTTTCGTTCTTCCAGTCGAACGGAGGTACGAAACTCCTTTCCCAAGAAATTGTAGTGGGGAGTGAACCATCAAGACCGCAACGCGTCTCCTCCGGGTCTCTGCCAGTCGTTACCCATGAGGATTTCCTTCGGGCCTTGGACCAAAACGGCAAGGCCGTTTTCGAGAAGGTTCTTGAATTCGCTCAAGCCTGTGCGATGCCCATCCACTGGGGAACAAAAGGCTTCTCCCTCAACGCTGACCTGGACGGAACTCACGTCGCTGTCTTCTTCTGCTACCCTCCCGCATCAGTGTATAAGCAGTCCATTTACACGGCACTCATGGGGCGAGGCGGCATGAGTACGAAGACTGCGGTTCCGGATGATGAAATCAAGAGACTGTGGAGTAAGGCCGAGGCGACAGGACTGTTTCGGCCCGCCGGGCACGAATTGAGATGTTCCATTGACCGGGTGTTCACCGACGCAGACTTGGGGAAAATCCTTTCATGGTGCGAGGAAGTCGTAGCGACTATCACAAAACACGGACTGAAAGAGTAGGAAACCGAACCAGCGCATGGAATACTACGGCGCGAAACCGCGCCGAGGTTCATGCGCGGCGTTCGCATGAAAGATGAAAAAACCGGAATACAAATCTGATGACTACGTGGCGGCCTTCCGCCGTATCACGGTGGCTCCCCATCACATGCGGATGCTTCAGGCGCACTACCACGCACCCGATCATACGCTGACGGCAACCCAAATGGCTAAGGCCCTGGGATACCCCACTTTTGCCTCGGCGAATCTCCATTACGGCAGACTCGGACGAGCGGTCGGGACCGCACTGGGCTGGGACCCGCTTCCGACAACTCTCGTGTATGTCCTCGCGGAATTTGAGAAACCAGAGCGGGAATGGTTCTGGATCATGCGCCCGGCGGTCGCCGGGGCGCTGGAACAGCTCTGCTTGGTCGAAGGTGAGCATTCCGCAATCCCCGAAGAAGTTGATGTGACGGTGCCGCTCTACGAGGGTGCCGTCAGAAGAATCGCCGTCAACGCTTACGAGCGGAGCAGTGCCGCACGCGAGCAGTGCATCCTTCACTATGGTTGCCGCTGCGCGGCATGTGGTCTGACACTCGCAGAGAAGTACGGAGAGTGCGTACAAGGACTGATCCACGTTCATCACCTCCGCCAACTGGCAGAGGTGAACGCCAAGTACCAGGTTGATCCCGTCCAGGATCTCCGCCCTGTGTGTCCAACCTGCCATGCCGTGATCCATAGTCGGCCCCAGCCGTTCACGGTTGAGGAAGTCAGGATCATGATTGAGGAAGCGGAGAAGAATGCGAACCAAGCGTCGGAGGTTACGGCTCGCAAGCTTGCCGAACCCAAACGCTGACGTTCGGCATTTCGATTCGCATAATTCCTAAGAATCGACCACCACTGAACAGTGGGCAGGTGAACGTGAGCGGTCAACAGCGACTCATTTCTTTTTTTGAATCAAAAGCACGCATCGACCGGATGAACCTGAAAAAGGATGATGGTTACATGAAGGAGTTTATAATCCGGACGGCCTTCATTCTCGGGGCGGGGCTGGGGACGCGCCTCCGCCCCCTGACGGAGAACTGCCCCAAGCCGCTGCTGCCGGTCGGCGGCCGCCCGCTGATCACCTATGCGATGGACCACTGCCTTTCGATCGGCGTCGAACGGTTCATTGTGAATACCCACCACTGCGCAGGGGCCTACGACAAGGCCTTGCCCGGCAGGAACTGGCGGGGGGCGCCGATCCTCTTCCGCCACGAGTCGGTTCTGCTCGACACGGCCGGGGGGCTCAAGAACATTGAGGATCTCCTGGAAGAAGCCGAGACGATCATCGTCTACAACGGCGACATCATCTCCGACCTTCCGCTGGAGCGGCTCCTTGCGGCCCATGCAGCGGGCGGCCGGGAGGTCACCCTTGCCCTCCGGAGCGACGGCCCCCTCCGGAACGTCTGCCTCGACGCGCGAGGCGTAATCTGTGATTTCCGCGGCCTTCTCGGGAACCCCGGCGTCCGGCGCTGCCTCTTCACGGGGATCTACATCGTCGAGATACGGTTCCTCCGGCGTCTTACGCCCGGGAAGATCGAATCGGTCATTCCCGTCTTTGTGGAGATGATCCGGGAGGCGCCCGGATCGGTCGCCTCCGTCGTGATCGACGAGGGGATCTGGGAGGATGTGGGCGACACGGAGGCGTACATGCGGATCGCCGCTGCCGTTCCGCTGCTCCGGTACGGGGATGGGTGCGCCGCACCGGGGGAATCGAAGGAGCGGGATGTCGGGGGCGTAACGACCGCCGCCTCGTCAACCGGTGAACAGCAGGAGACCGGAGCGCAGGCGTCTGCCTTCATCCGCGAAACACTCGGCCTCGCCGCCGGGATGTGGTTGGAGATGGCCCCCGTCGGCAAGGGCGGTTCGGACCGCGCCTACTTCCGCGTCGCCGCGGCCGGCCGGGCGCCCGCCGTCCTGATGCACTACGGCCGGATGTACGAGGAAAACGACGGGTATGCGGCCATCGCGGGTTTTCTCCGGGGAATCGGCGTGACCGTCCCCGCGATCCGGGGCCACGATCCCGACCGGAGGCTGATCCTGATGGAAGACCTGGGGGATACGGACCTCTACGCGCTCCGCGACGCCCCGTGGCCTTCCCGCCGCGGTCTCTACGAGAAGACCCTCGCGCTTGCCGCGAAAATGCATGCATTTCCCCCGGATCGCCTTCCCGCCGGGCTCCGTCTGATGCCCGGCTTCGATGCGGGTCTCTACCGGTGGGAGCGGGACTACTTCCGGGAACACTGTGTCCGGAACGCATGCCGGGTTGAACTTGCCGCCGCCGAGGACGAGGCCCTGGAAGAGGAACTCTCTGCCCTGGCAGGCCGCCTGATCGAAACGCCGTCGGCGCTTGTCCACCGCGATCTCCAGTCGCAGAACGTGATGATCCGCGATGGGAAACCGGTCCTGATCGATTTTCAGGGGATGCGCCTCGGGAGCCCCTTCTACGACCTTGGTTCCCTGCTTTTCGATCCCTACGTTTCCTTTGCGGAGGAGGAGTGGGAGGGGCTCCTGCGCTATTATCAGGGGATTTCCGGTTTCCCATACACCTGGAAAGCGTTTCGGGGACTCTTTCTGCTCGCTTCCGCCCAGCGGTTGATGCAAGCCCTCGGGGCCTACGGGTTTCTCGGCCTGAAGCGGGCGAAACCCCACTTCCTCGGCCACATCCCCCGTGCGCTCGACAACCTCGTTGCGGTGACCGCGGAGGCACGAAGCCTCCCGCGCCTGCACACCCTCACCCGCCGCTGCCGCGAGGCCGCAGGGAGGAATTTTGATCCCGCACCGGAAGAAAAGAGCGAGGCTTAAACGATGGGAGGTGCAATGATGAGACCAATAGAGTTCACCGCGATCGAGGGTATCCGGGTAGGACACGCCGAGGATCTTGAAGCGGCCACGGGCTGTACGGTGGTGATCTGCGAAGAAGGGGCTACGGCCGGCGTGGATGTTCGGGGCGGCGCGCCCGGGACGAGGGAGACGGACCTGCTGAATCCGGTCAACCTTGTGCAAAAGGTGCATGCGATCCTGCTGGCCGGGGGGAGCGCGTTCGGCCTGGATGCCGCCGCGGGGGTGATGCAATACCTGGAGGAGAGAAAAATCGGATTCGACGTCCGGGTGACCCGGGTGCCCATCGTTTGCGGCGCGGTGCTGTTCGACCTTACGGTCGGCGATCACCGCATCCGGCCGGATCGGGAAATGGGCTATCGGGCTTGCCTGAACGCCGGGACGACGCCCCTCCGGCAGGGCTCCGTCGGTGCGGGAACGGGCGCCTCGGTGGGCAAGATCCTCGGTATGGAACGGGCGATGAAGAGCGGCCTGGGGAGTTACGCCCTGCAGGTGGAGGGGCTTCAGGTCGGCGCCCTGGTGGCGGTCAACTGCCTGGGGGATGTCGTGGATCCCCTCACGGGGGAGAAGCTGGCGGGCCCGCTCAGCGACGATGGGCGGACCATGGCCGACACGGAGGAGATCATGATCCGCTCCTTTGCGGAGAAAAGGGATCTCTTCAGCGGCAACACCACGATCGGCGTAGTCGCCACCAACGCGGCCTTGACCAAGGCGCAGGCGGCCAAACTCGCCTCCATGGCCCAAAACGGCTATGCCCGGACCATGCGGCCGGCCCATTCCATGGTCGACGGGGATGTGATCTTTGCCCTCTCGACCGGCTGCATCGAGGCGGATCTGAGCGTTGTCGGCCTGCTTGCCGCCAGGGTGATGGAGCGGGCGGTGATTGCCGCGGTGAAAAGCGCTGATTCCCTATGCGGTCTGAAGTGTTACGCGGATATCCGATCCCTGGGGAAGTAGAGGCGGCGCCCTTTTCCCTATCCTTAAGAATCCCCTTCTTGACGAAATGAAACGTTCTATCGATGATATTCCCGTTTCGCGCCGATTTCAGCGGGGAACAATGGTAAGCGCACTTACGGAGAGCGACCATGATTCGGAAAGACCGCGACATGAAAAAACAGATTCATTCGGTAGATGCGTAGTTCTCTCTCGTTCAGAAAGAACCAAATGACCAAATAACCTATTTGACAGAACGCACCGGGAGAGCCCGGCTGAAACCGTCGTGCGACTGGGGCATCAAAGACCGGGGGCCTTTTCCGAAATGGAAACCGGCAGCATCGGAACCGCGCGTCTCAGAGCCCCATACCCACCAGCAAGTAAGATAAATTAAGTCTGTAGCAATATGGATAGTGGGAATACCGCATTCTGCTTTTTGGGATTTGTTCGCATCAAGTAGCCCTATCAGCTCATGCTGTGTCGGCAACCGCCAGTCCGTACAACCGCCCCCACGATAGCTCTCACAGTAGGACTTGGCGTTCGCCCAGTTAATATCTCTCCCATTGTCCTTAGCTGCCCACATCAGGTTAGTCTGCGTATCCAGCACCGTCCCGTCGTCATAGGCGATGAAACGGCCGTCCTTTTTCGCCTGCTTCCGCTCATCCGCTTTTTGCTCCGTCTGCTTTTTCGATTTTTCGTCTCCCAGGTAGGTATTTCCCTCAACATCTACGATAGTGGATTGAGCGGCATGAAGGGGAAAGGAAATACAGATGACAAGCAACAAGGTGAGGCCAGTTTTCTTCATCCTGACGACCTCCATGTCAGTCTTGATAAGATACTGCTTTGGTCATAATTTATGACAACATGGGTGTTTCATGTCAAGAAAATATCTTGATCACAATGATTATTACGACTTGAAAGTCTGTATTTTCATCGAGGTGGACGTTTGGTGGACAAGGAAGCAGCAAATGCTCTCGCCACCATCTTACCCACACGTTTCCATAATGTTGAAGTTTGAAGATTACGGAAAGTAAAGTTAACATCCTCTCAAGCTCACAATTCGTTTCATTTTGTGGCCATAACGAAATCCAACATCCCTTTGCCGATGGGCATGCGCTGGATGTTCGTGAATCCAGCATTCATAATGATTTCATTCTGTTTCACATTATCGAGATGAAAGAACCCGGCATAGCATTCGAAGGACTGATCCAAAATGCCGAAGTTGAATATGGGATCTCTAAAATCCTCCAATTTGCTGGGATAGGGGAAGTCAAGAACGAGAAAATGCCCATTCGTCTTCAGGGCCTTATAGGCGTTCTTGACGACTTCTTCTCGTACATCCGGCCTAGTCTCATGGAGTGTCAA